>NZ_CP132957.1:1513650-1816380 GCF_030863805.1 Kineothrix sp. MB12-C1 | reverse complement strand
CACTTGCTGAAGATTATTCAGCATATCTGCGGGAGATTCATAAGGGAAAGTCCCTTCCTGAAGCTTCTGTGCGGCGGAGAGGGAAGAATTATTATGCAGCAGAGAGTACATGCTATCAAAGTTCTGATCAAAATCCTTAAAGAGAAGAGTTTTAATTCTGCCGATATCCCGATAAGAGGAAGCATGTGAACGCAGCAAATAGAGATAATATTCTCGCCCCTGAGGGTAGTAATACAGACCATTCTCATTCTTTCCACTGCCTTTTAGCACAAGGAGTTCATCTCCCAAAGCCTGGTAGGCAGGCGCCATAACGGTAGTGAGCAATCTGTCGTTTTCGGATAGGTATTGTTGCTTTTCCTTTTCGGTAATGATTTCCTTAGCCAACAGCAGATCAAGCCTTTCTTCGAAAGTAGTGTGAAGGAAATGTGTACCGTTTGCGAGAGAACTTTTGTCCATAATGGTGTCGCATTGAGCAATGACCTTATCCGCAGAATAGTCTGGCATAAATAACCCTTTAGATGACTGCTCCTGTAAAAAGGTAGTGACACCTTCGAAATAAGTATCAGTCTGATCGAGAAGTGCCAGATAATCTTCAATATCTCTTTTGTTTCGGAACGTATATTCAGCAAGCAATATAGGGAGCTGTGATTGCATACCGGAGGAAGGCGAGAGCGGAGCAGTATAATAATAGAGGGACATACCTGCTCTCTCATTTTCTAAGTAAGGCAGGAGTAAGCGGTAAGTGTAAGAATCCTGTCCGCTTAACCGGTCATTATCGATGGAACGAAGTAAGGCAATGGAATCGGTAAGCTCCTGAAAAGAGGCTTCTTTTTCCTGAATGGAATAGGAGGGGAGCACGGGCACATAAGAGTTGATGCCGTAAGCCTCTGGATTAGCCACGGTATAGTGCATGTTCAAAGTGTTGGAGGTGAGCTCCTTCGTAAAGAATTCCTTTGCAAAATGTTGAAAAGTTCTTGTATCCTTCGTAGAGAAGAATAAGAAGAATCCGAGAAGTAGGAAGAGAGAAAAAAGCGATAAAATGGCCGCTTTGTGCCTACTGGAACGAGGAAAATGAATAAAAGGCTTCAAGGACGATACCCGGTTTCGTTTTTCTTAAATATATGAATGAGAAGAAAGAAAGATGTATTGAATTCCGCGATGAGTTCTGCGGGGATTAGAGGGAATGATACAACTTATAATGTACAACTTAGATAATAGGTATCTATATTATGGGTATAATGAACAAAAATAATTGACAAGTAAAGAAATGTATCATATTATACATATATGACAATAAAATGGCAAATGTATCCGATAAAGTAATAAAAATGTACAAAAACTTGAAAGTCGTACATAACAAGGGAAAAACGATTTGAAAGGGAGATGAAATGGAAAAGAAAAGGAGAAACATAGGAAATCTAAAAAACCAACTGAAAAAAATAACCAAGACAGAAAATACCAATAAAGTAAAACATTTAAAACATCGAAAAAAGAAAAGAGATATTGGGAAGTCATCCAAAAACGGAATAGGAATACGTCTTAAAATCAATAGTGTGATATTTATAATGTCGATTATCTTTATTGTGCTGTTAGGGGTAATGGCGATAAAAACGATTGGATACAATGCGCAATACGAAGGGGTTCTGGAAAATATAAGTAAGATTTCTTATATTAAAACGAACAGTGTGAAGACGGCGAGAACGGTAGTGAATCTATGCGGTGTAGGGGGTAGTATTACCGACAGTGGCCATCCGGAGATGATTGCTACTATGAAGGCATACATAGAGGATATCGCAAACAACATCGGAGACGAGGTAGAATACAGCCAGAACAGGAACCAGCTTGCCAGCCTTTCTTCCGAAGTGGACAAGTATGTTGCTCTCTATGAAGAAATTATCGCTTTAAGCGAAGGTGAAAGTTATTCCAATGCAGCGTCTGCACAGGCAGTGCAGCTTGACAGCACCGCCTTATTTCTTTCCGGCAATGCGGAAAATCTGCTTACCTACGAGATAACGAGGAGTGAAAATGTACAGGAGCAGATTAAAAATGAAGTTGCTCGCGTATTTGGCCTTTTGATGGGAATTGCGGTTGTTATCTTTGCAGTGACAACGGTAGCGGCGATTATAATATCAGGGAGTATTACGGGACCGATTAAAGCTCTCAGCAAAAAGATTGTAATTATTGCGGATGGAGATTTATCGGAAGATGATATTGAAGTTAGAAGTAAGGATGAGACGGGCCGCCTTGTAGAAGCTTTTAATAAAATGAAAGGGAGCATTACTTCTGTTTTACAACGTGTAAAAGATGGTTCTGCCGAGTTGGAACGGGTTACCGCCACTGTAAGTGATAATATGATGAAGAATGCGGCGGGCAGTGAAGAAATTGCGGCTTCCGTCGGAGAAATGCAGTCCAGGATGCAGAAGCAGCAAGAAGAAGTAGTCCGGATTGTACAGCAGATTCGTGAGATGGAGGGAATATCAGGAGTCGTTGTAGAGAATACCACCTATATTCAGGAGAGCTCTGAGAGGGCGAAGGCAGATGCTCAGAGTGGAATGGATAGAATCAATGAGTATGTGAAACAATTAGAGGTTATAGACAGTTCTATTCATGAGGTGACGAAGGTATTCGAGAAGTTCAATGATAATGCCAGACAGATGTCAAATGCGCTGAGTGCAATTACGGAAATCGCATCACAGACGAACCTACTCTCATTAAATGCATCTATCGAAGCGGCGAGAGCCGGAGAAGCAGGTAAGGGATTTGCTGTAGTCGCTGATGAAATAAGAAAGCTGGCAGATGATTCCAGCAAAGCAGCAGAAGAAATCGGAATGATGATTAAAGCTCTTCAGGCGGAATCACAGAATATGAATAACAAACTGGAGGAGAGCCTGAATCATTTACAGAAGGGGAATGAGATGACTCAGGAAACAAGGAATGACTTTATGACGATTAAGGACGGCACTTCGAAGGTAGAGGAAAGTGTATTTAATATTACCGACAAACTCTCGATTCTTATGAAGGCCATAGAGACAGCGGTCCTTAGTGCAGAAGTAGTTGAGGATACGACCAATGAAAATGTAATCGGAATCAATGAAATTAATGAAGTGGTAACTGAGGAAAGTGCGAACCTGGAACAGATCGCTACGGCAGCGGAACAACTTGTGGAATTGACGAAGGGACTTGAGAGTATGGTCTCAGAATTCAAGTTGGCAAGGGTATCGCTAGTGGAGGAAGGAAGAGGAATATAGTTATGAAGGTGGAAGATAACCAATGGGAACAAAAGGAATCCCCCGTCGTTGGTGCGGAATCAGGGGGAATAGAGGAAGGAAAAGATAAAGGCGGTAAGAAAATTTACCTTCCTACGAAGCTTTCCTTGACGATTCGTCTAATGGTGGCAGCCTATCTGCTTTACATCGTTTACTCATTAAGAGATGTGACTCAGAAATATAGTGGAAGCGAGCTCGTTTTCTTTCTCGTGGCAATCGCAGCATTTGTGGTGATTGGGGTGCTCCTCATCATTCATTCCGCAAGGGCATTGGCGATGGGAAAATATGTGGGTGGTGCCATGGATCGTGAAGACAATGACGAGTAATGCCGGCTAAAAGTGAAGATTCCATAACGGAAGGTGAGTCCAATGGATTTTCATAAGTAACAGTGGGGTAATGAACTGTTATAAAAACAGGCAAATATGGCACGGTATAGATTTATTTCAAGTTGTACACATACAAGTTTATAAAGTTGAACATGATTTGTGCAAAAAATACACAATAACATATTGACAAAACAAAAAACATAGCATAATATATAAATACAATGAATGTATGAAAATTAAGTTATATGGAAAGTGTCTTCAAAATCATGTAAAAATGGGGAATAAGCATAGTAAATAGTATTCTTAATTTGTTTTTTATCCATAATAATGTGAAAAAGACATCTATAATTATCCTTAATTGTCGTACAATCTCATACCAATGTGGTATGAATTGTAAATACAAGTAATTTATAATTACAAGATTCATGGGAGGAAAAACATGAAAAGAAAACTTTTAGGCGCATTAATCAGTGTAGCGATGGCCGCAACCCTTTTAATCGGATGTGGCGGTTCTGCAGCAACAACAGAGACACCGGCGGCTGAGACGACGGAAACTCCGGCAGCAGAGAGCACAACAGAAGAGACAGCAGATGCCACTGCATCTGGAGCAGGCAAGAAGGTTGGTGTGGCGATGCCCACACAGTCATCTGAAAGATGGATTAATGACGGTGCGAACATGAAGAAACAGTTAGAAGCACTCGGATATGAAGTTGACCTTCAGTATGCAGAAGATGATGTACAGGCTCAGGTTTCTCAGCTTGAGAATATGATTGCAAGTGGTGTAAACTGCCTCGTAATTGCATCTATCGACTCACAGGCACTCGTTAACGTAGAAGCGCAGGCGAAGGAAGCCGGAATTCCTATTATCGCTTATGACCGTCTTCTTATGGATACGGATGCAGTTTCTTACTATGCAACCTTCGATAATAAAGGTATAGGTACTGCAATCGGTAAATACATCGAAGAAAACAAAGACTTACCGGCAGCTCAGGCAGCAGGCGAATCTTACACCATCGAGTTTTTTATGGGCTCTCCTGATGATAATAACGCAGTTATGCTTTATAATGGTGTAATAGAAGTATTACAGCCTTATCTTGATGATGGTACCCTCGTATGTAAATCCGGAAGAACTTCTTTTGAAGATACTTGTATCTTAAGATGGTCTCAGGAAACAGCTCAGCAGAACTGTGAGAACTACTTAACAGGCTTCTATGCAGATGATAAACTCGATATCGCTTGCTCCGCATTTGACGGATTTGCTTATGGTATTAAGGCTGCTCTCGAAGGTGCCGGTTATACATTAGGTGAAGATTGGCCGCTCATTACAGGACAGGATGCAGAGCTTATGGCAGTTAAGAACATTATCAGCGGATATCAGACAATGTCTATCTACAAAGATACGCGTCTCCTCGCTGAGAAGTGTGTAACGATGGTTCAGGCAGTTCTTGAAGGCTCAGAACCTGAAATCAACGATACAGAGCAGTACAACAACAACGTAATAGTAGTTCCTTCTTACCTTTGCACACCTGCAGCAGTTGATGTGAACAACTATCAGGAATTAATTGTTGACGGTGGATACTACACAGCGGATCAGTTGGCTGAATAATTGTTAACATACCAGTAATTGTGAGGGTACTGAACAGTTATATATTATAATTAAAAAGTGTGGGCGGCGGCATAGTGCTGCCGCTCTCTTAATATTTTACCACTGAACATAAAGAAGTTTTGGAAAGTAAGCAGAAAGGAAGTTATGCGGATGTCTGATTATATATTGGAAATGAATCACATAACAAAGGCTTTTACGGGAGTAAAAGCATTGGACGATGTCAATCTGAAAGTGAAGCGGGGAGAAATCCATGCGTTATGCGGAGAAAACGGAGCCGGCAAATCAACGCTTATGAATGTCTTATCGGGCGTATATCCGTTCGGAACCTATGAAGGCGACATTGTTTATAACAACGAAGTATGTAAATTCCACAGTATAAAAGAAAGCGAAGCAAAAGGGGTGGTTATCATCCATCAGGAGCTTGCCTTAAGCCCCCACCTTTCTGTTGCGGAGAACGTATTTCTCGGAAATGAACAAACCGGTATCAAAGGCGTGATCGATTGGACGCAGACGAGAAAAAGAGCGCACGAGATGCTTGAAAAAGTAGGATTAGGGGATGAAGATGTCAATGCTCCTGTCAATCTCCTGGGTGTTGGCAAGCAGCAGTTGATAGAGATTGCCAAGGCGATGGCAAAAAAGGTGGAGCTTTTGATTCTGGACGAACCCACCGCAGCGCTAAATGACGAAGAAAGCGGTAAGCTTCTCGAAATTATGCTGGAATTAAAAAAGCATGGAATTACCTGTATCATTATTTCTCATAAATTGAATGAAATCAGCTATGTGGCGGATTCCATTACGGTAATTCGTGACGGACATACAATCGAGACATTGGAAAAAGGAAAAGATGATTTCTCTGAGGACAGGATTATTAAAGGAATGGTAGGAAGAGAGCTTACTAACCGATATCCGTTAAGGGAAGATGTAGAAGTCGGAGAAACGATATTTGAAATAAAGAATTGGAATGTATATCATCCCGATGATGCGAACAGGCATATAATTAAAAATGTTAATCTGCACGTAAAAGCCGGAGAAGTAGTCGGTCTGGCCGGATTAATGGGTGCAGGAAGAACAGAATTAGCTATGAGTATCTTCGGAAAATCTTATGGTCAGAAAATATCGGGAAGCATATCTATCAATGGTAAAGAGGTTACGATTAAATCTGTAAAGGATGCTATTGATAACAAGTTAGCTTATGTATCGGAAGATCGTAAGAACTATGGATTGGTTCTGATTGATGATATTAAGAGAAACATGACGATGGCTGCCCTTAGAAAGTTTTTCTCTAAAAATGGTGTAGTGAACAGCAACGATGAAATTATATCTGCAGAAGAATATAGAAAGAAAATTAATGTAAAGACCAATTCCATTAATCAGACAGTTGGATCGCTTTCAGGAGGTAATCAGCAGAAAGTTGTTCTCGCAAAGTGGATGCTGACACAGCCGGATATACTGATTCTCGATGAACCTACAAGAGGTATCGATGTTGGCGCCAAATACGAAATTTATTGTATTATCAATGAACTGGCAAAGGAAGGAAAAGCAGTAATTGTTATTTCTTCGGAAATGCCCGAGATTATAGGAACCTGTGACCGTGTATATGTCATAAATGAAGGCGAGATAGCCGGAGAACTTACGAAGGAAGAAATATCACAGGAAAGAATTATGCAGCGCATTATGGCGCATAACAGAAAGGGTGAAAACTAATGGAAAAGAAAAAAACTATTAATTTAGATATGAAGCAATACGGTATGGTACTTGCCCTAATAGCCGTATTTATTATCTTTGCCATTCTCACAGGAGGAAAGAACCTCTCTCCGGCAAACATCAATAACTTAATTATGCAGAACGGATATATTGTTATTTTAGCAGTAGGTATGTTATTATGTGTTTTGACTGGTAACATTGACCTGGGAGTAGGATCCATTGTTGCACTGAGCGGAGCTGCGGTAGGTATTCTGATGGTAGACTTCAAAGCAGGTATATTTGTCGCTATTTTGGCAGCACTCGTAATCGGTGTGGCATCCGGTATGTTTGCAGGATTCTTTATTGCAAAGCTTAAGATTCCTCCCTTCGTAGTAACACTGGCGACCATGCTTATGGGCCGTGGTCTGACCTATACATTATTGAAGGCACAGACAAAAGGTCCCCTTCCTACCGACTATACATATATAGGTGCCGGATTCCTGCCGACAATAAAAGTGGCGTTCGGCGGCAAGCAAATCGACTTGGTTTGCCTTATCGTAGCGCTTGTGGCATCCATTCTCATTATCCTTTCGGAGATTAGGAATATCAATACGAAGAAGAAATATGGTTTTGCGGTAAATCCGATGTGGCAGGTTATTATAAAAGAAGCGATTATTCTTATTATTGTATGGTTCTTCTTCTATAAACTGGCAAACTACAACGGTATTCCTTTCGTATTAATTATTATGGGACTTCTCGTTGGTATCTATCACTTCCTTACGAGTAGGACAGTGGCAGGACGTCAGATTTATGCTATGGGTGGTAATGCTAAGGCAGCCCAGTTATCCGGTATCAATACGGAGAAAGTATTCTTCTGGGTATATACGAATATGGGTATGCTTTCTGCGGTTGCAGGTATTGTATTGTCCGCACGTAATGCTTCGGCAACACCGAAGGCCGGAGATGGTTTCGAGTTGGATGCTATTGCTTCCTGCTATATCGGCGGAGCGGCAGCAGCCGGTGGTGTCGGTACCATTATCGGAGCGGTAGTAGGTGCTTTCATTATGGGTATCCTGAATAATGGTATGTCCTTATACGGATGGTCCACAGATATTCAGAAGATAGTAAAGGGAGCGGTACTTCTTGGAGCTGTTACAGTAGATATTTTATCTAAGAGAAAAAAAGGCTGATAGTTTAAAGCTAGAATAAGGAGGCGGGCTGCGTCCAATGCACCCCGGTATGCTGTGAGTAAAAGTCAATCAAAATATATGGAGCTTGTAAGCTGGATAAAGGAACAGATTGCATCGAAGACATTTCTGCCAGGGCAGAAAATGCATTCAGAAAATGAATTAAAGGATATGTTTCATGTGAGCAGGCAGACGGTACGCCATGCAATCAGTGTCCTCGAAAGTGAGGGAATCCTTATTAGAATACAGGGAAGCGGAACATATATTAATGATAAGCGGCAGGCGAATCTGGAGAATCGGACCAGGATTTCTGTGGTGACGACTTATGTGGACGGATATATCTTCCCCAAAACCATACAGGGGATAGAGAATGTGTTGTTTGAAAATGGTTATTCCGTGCAGATCGCGTTTACCAATAACCAGGGCAGCCGGGAGAAGACGATTTTGGAAGATATCTTAAGCCGGGATGAAGTGGCCGGAGTCATTATGGAAACGACCAAAAGCGGCATTCCTAATTCTAATTTGTATTTATATAAGGAACTGCAGAAGCGGGGAATTCCTGTTGTTTTTATTAATAGTTATTATCCTCTGCTTTCTATTCCACACGTATCGTTAAACGATAGAATGGCAGGAGAGAAAGTAACTGAGCATCTGATTGAAATGGGACATAAGAAAATCGGAGGTATTTTCAAGCTGGATGATGGCCAGGGACATATGAGGTATGCCGGTTACACAGAGGCTATGCAGAATGCGGGCATGATAGTAGAAGATGCTCATGTAATATGGATCGATACGGAAGATATCAAGAACTTAAACAAGAGAAAAGCAGCAATTTTAGAACGTCTTGAAGGGTGCAGCGCGGTATTTTGCTATAATGACCAGGTGGCCTTTGAACTTTTAGAAATGTTGAAGAAAGAGGGAATTGCTATTCCGGAGGATATGTCTGTTGTAAGTATCGATGATTCGGATCTTGCTGTGCTTGGAGATATCGCTCTTACCTGTATTTCTCATCCGATGGATAAACTGGGTGAGAAGGCGGCTAATAATCTGCTTCGAATGATAGATAATCCCTCATATGATGGGAATTACGAATTCGATGCGAAGCTGACACTTCGTAATTCTGTGAAAAAATTAAATTAAATGTAATTTGTATGAAAATGGCGTTCAGCTCATAGGCTGTCCGCCATTTTTAAAATTAATTATTTCGCAAAAAAATGAACCTTTTACACAAAAAAACACCATGATTTTAAGTAGCTGTCTGATATAATTTTAATAGGGGAAGCATGTGCTATTAATGAAAAATGTGGAGGATGGTTTATGAAGACAATCAGTACCAAGTTTATGGCAGTTATTTTAATAGTAGCGGCAATCGGGCTTGCCGGAATGGCTATTCTGGTAAACAACGTAAATCAAATACGTTCGGTGTCGGAACGCATCTTGTCCGGGGAGTTGCAAGATTACAAAGAAGCATCTGAGATTGTGATGAATTTTGAGGTGATACATAAGTCTGTTTTAAAGCATGTAGTGACAGCGAAAGAGACAAAGGCAGCTCTGGCAGAAAATGAGATCAAAGCAAAGCGTAAGGCCATAACTGCGCTTTTAGAGTCTTATGCGACGAGATTGGACGAGGAGAAGCAGCCGATTTATGATGAACTTATAAAGACCTATGAAATATATTTATCGGATCTGGATGCGATTCTGGAAGTTAGTAAGAGCGGAGATAAGTCCAAGGCGCAGAACCTGGTATTCAGTAACATCGCCAACTATGAAGGACAGATGGAAACTTGTCTCAGTCAGCTTCAGGATTTATCGATGGAGAAGATGGAAGCAGGAAAGGAAGCTGTTTATATTTATACGAAACAGGTACCTTTAGTTAGTATGGCGGCAGTGGGTATTATTATATTTGCGGTAATCATAGCATTTTTAGTTGCGAGATGGGCGATTATCATGCCCATTAAGAGAACGACGAGGGAGTTGAATAAGATTATCAAGAGTATTGAAGAAGAACAGGGGGACCTGAGCTTGAGGATATCGGTGAAGTCAAAAGATGAAATCGGAATGCTGGTAAGGGGCATTAATCGCTTCCTGGATATTTTGGATCAGATCATAGGTAATATGATAGATTCCTGCGGCCAGATGGCAGTCGCACAGGAGAGGGTAAGAGAGAGCATTCATATCACTAATGCCAATGCGCAGAATACGTCGGCGACGACGGAGGAGCTTGCAGCCGGTATGAAGAATGTTACCGACAATATGGAGAAGGTAGGCGATGAGACCAGGAAGGTTCATCTATCTTCTGAGAATATGATGAAACAGGCAAAAGAAGGCAGTGATTATGCGGGAGAAATAAGGGAGCGTGCGAAGGGTCTGCAGGATAAGGCGAGAGAGAGTAAAGAGGAAGCCGGTAATATGCTGACGCAGATCGGAAGTGCGGTGAATCATTCTATTAGTGATACGAAACAGATTGACAAAATTACAGAATTGACGGAGGATATTCTAGCTGTGGCAAGTCAGACCAACTTGCTCGCACTCAATGCATCGATTGAGGCAGCCAGAGCAGGGGAAGCGGGCAAAGGCTTTGCCGTGGTAGCGGAGGAGATACGCCACCTTGCAGATGATTCCAAGCAAACGGCTAATCGGATACAAAGCATTAGCGAGAAGGTAGTAACGAGTGTGGCAAGGCTCTCGGGGGAGGCCGAAAGGATGCTTCAATTTGTAGGCGGCAAGGTAATGGAAGACTATGATGTTTTGGAGCATACAGGAAAGCAGTATTTCACCGATGCAGCCACACTTCATGAAATTATGGAGAATATTACACAAGCTTCAGATGCACTCGGGTATACCATGGAGAGAGTAGCACAGACCAATGAAGGCATTATGCTGACGGTCAATGAAAGTGCGGAAGGAATTAGTAATGTAGTAGAGAATACTGCCGGAGTAGCTGACGGCATGAAGGAAATTGATGATGCCTTGCTTGAAATGGCGGAGGCAGTGAGAATACTGGAAAGTGAGATAAGGGTATTCAATAGACAGAAGACGGAATAAAAATGAAAGGCATGGTCTTAGAATATGTTAAAGGTTTTTCTTGTAGAGGATGAAATCGTAATGCGGGAGGGGATTAAGAATAATATTCCATGGAAGGAGGAAGGCTTCGATTTCGTAGGAGAAGCGAGTGATGGCGAGTTGGCGTATCCTATGATTCGTAAGCTTCAGCCGGATATTATCATTACGGATATTAAAATGCCTTTTATGGATGGATTAGAACTCAGCCGCCTCGTAAAGAAAGACTTTCCTGACACGAGCATTATTATATTGAGCGGTTATGACGAATTCGAGTACGCTAAGGAGGCTATTAAGATCGGCGTGACAGAATACTTGGTGAAGCCTATTTCTTCTGCCAGGCTTTTAGAAGCAGTGAAGGAAATTGGCAGCCGCATTGAAAAGGAACAGGAGAAGAAGACGTACTTAGAACAATTCAAAAAGGAAATGAAAGAAATGGAGCTTCATGAAAAAGAGAAGTTCCTTCATGAGATTCTTTCCGGTAAGATGCCTTTGCCCGAGCTTTTAGAAAAAGGAAAGCGGTTGAATATTCATCTGGCAGCGGGGGTTTATAATGTGATTCTTTTTATGATGCGCAGGTCGGAAGATAGCGATAATATTCATTTGAAGGAATTGGCAAAGGCGTGGGATAATATTCTGGAGTTGGTGGAAGAAACGGGTAATATTTATATGTTTAACCGGGGTATCGATGGCGTAGAGTTTCTCTTCCTGGATGAGACACCCGAACAGTTGGAGAGAAAAAGAGAAGGCTTTTTAAAGCGGCTGGAGAAAATTTCTTCCGGTCATGAACAAGTACAATACTTCGGTGGTGTGGGAAATATAGTCTATCGGTTAAGAGAGATACAGGAATCTTATGAAAGTGCCAGCAAAGCTTTCTCTTATCGCTATTTGGTGCCTTATAACCGGATTGTTTTTGCAGATAACATGGAAAATATGCGGGTAGAATTCAATAAGGATGTGGATATAGACTTAAAGGAAATGGACTTTGGGAAAATAGACCGCCGTATTGTGAAAAATTTTCTTAGTAAAGGATTGTTGGAAGAGGCTCCGCATTTTATAGAGGATTATTTCTCAAGTCTTGGGATTGGCAATGTGGAGTCCATACTGTTTCGCCAGTATATCACTTCCGATATGTACTTTGGAGCAGTTGTATTTGTAGAAGATCTAGGGTATAGCGCGGATAATATAGTTAACGTATTCGGAGACTTTAAGGCGATTTCAGAGGTACTTCCTTCCCTGGAGAAGACGAAGGAGTATCTGAAGAAAATGATGCGGGAAGCGATTACTCTCAGAGATAAGGTATCTGTGAAGAAATATGGGAGTCTGATTGATGATGCGAAGGAATATATTGAACAGAATTACGATTCCGAAGATATCTCGCTTAACAGTGTAGCGACCCACGTCAATATAAGTCCAAGCCATTTTAGCAGTATTTTCAGTCAGGAGGAGGGGCAGACGTTTATCGAATATTTGACCGCTCTTCGTATGAACAAGGCGAAGGAACTTTTGATGTGCTCTAGCTTAAAAAGTTCAGAAATCGGTTACTCGGTAGGCTATAAAGACCCTCATTATTTCAGCTATCTTTTTAAGAAGACACAGAACTGCACGCCGAGGGAATACCGTATGAGGGGAAAGGCAGGCATGGAAGAGGCATGAGGAAGCTGTTTCAGTTAGTTAGGGGTTTTAGCTTCAATGGTAAGCTGAACCGTAAGTTGAATATGATGATTACAGTGATTATGGTTCCTTTTATTATACTTGTCATCTACTTATTGGTCTCCATGATTAATTACTGTAATTCCTATAATCAGATTGTGAAGAATGTATCTCTTGCCAACAGCTATAATATCGATTTCAAGAGAGAGATCGATGCCGGTATGTATCAGATTGCCATAGGCTCCGCCATTCCGGAAAATATTCTGGAGAGAAAAGATATACGCAATCCTTATGAGGTGTTGGGTGAAGCCAGGGAAGATTTCACCAAGCTGCAGAAATCTACTCTGGCGCCGGGCAATGCCAGAAGGGTGAGGCGGCTTATTAAGACCTTCGATACGCTGGAAAAGCGAATGCTTGAGATTTCTCAGGATGCGGGAGAAAGCGGACACTATGAAGAGAATCTGCTTCGACTTGATAATAATATAAGAATCCTGACGGAGGTACTTCAGGAGGCAATTCAAGAATATATTCATTATGAGACAGATCATTTGGAATCTGTCAGGTATGAACTCGAGCAGAAAGAACAGGATGCGGTGGAGATTAGCGTTACCTGTTTGATTGTTGTCATAATTGGAGCGGTGATTGTCGGTTTTGCTATTTCCAGAAGCGTGGTTGACCCGATTGTTGAGTTGTGCAAGACGACGGAGGAGGTAGCCCGCGGTAACTTCGATGTCCGAGTCGAGGTGAATTCCTCGGATGAAACAGCGATTCTGGCAGAGAGCTTCAATCGTATGATTTCTGAAATGGGAGAATTAGTAGAAGGAATTAAGCAAGAGCAACTGAACCTTCGGGATGCGGAACTGAAGCTTCTGCAAGCGCAGATTAATCCTCACTTTCTATATAATACATTGGATACGATTATGTGGATGGCAGAAGCAGGGCAGAAGGAAGAGGTGGTGGACTTGGTTTCCTCTTTATCCGGTTTCTTTCGAACGACGCTCAGCAAGGGACGGGATTTTATCTCTGTAGGGGAAGAGGTCTCCCATATTCAGAGTTATCTGGAGATTCAGAAGTTCCGTTACCGGGATATTATGGACTATGAAATAGATATTCCCATTCATATGCACCGTTACCCTATCTTAAAGCTTACCCTTCAGCCTTTAGTTGAGAATGCTCTTTACCACGGAATCAAGAATAAAAGAGGAAAGGGAACAATTAAGGTCAGTGGAGAGTGTAAGGATGATATGCTCATTTTCACCATAAGGGATGACGGAATCGGAATGACGAAAGAACAACTTATGGAGCTTCATAGCAATATTAAGAAGGAGCAAGGTGATGATGAAATTGCGGCCGGTTTTGGTCTTGCGAATGTGAATGAGAGAATCCGCTTAAACTATGGAAAAGAATACGGCCTTATTTTTTCCAGTATCTATGGACAAGGAACTTCGGTCAGCGTAACGATACCGGTCAAATAAAAAAATGAACTTTTTTCGTAAGAAAATTAAAAAAGTTCATTTTTTGTTCACATATTAGTAAGAAATACAACTTTCCACATAAAAAATTCTCTATCTTTTTTTTCTGAAATTGATAGAATTGACACATAAACAAACAGAAAACTTTAAGGAGGGTATTAAATGAAAAAGAAAATTTTAAGCGTTATCCTTGCAACAGCAATGGTAGCAACGATGGCAGGCTGCGGTAGTGCAACTTCTCAGCCGGCAACGGCAGAACCAGTGGCTGAAGAAGCAGTAGCAGAAGAACCTGCGGCGGAAGAACCGGCAGCAGAGGAAACCGCAGAAGCAGCTTCCGATGAATTAATAGTAGTTGGTTATGCACAGGTTGGCGCGGAGTCCGATTGGAGAACAGCTAACACAGAATCTTTCAAGACGACATTTACAGAAGAAAATGGTTATCAGTTGATTTTTGACGATGCTCAGCAGAAACAGGAAAACCAGATTAAGGCAATCCGTTCCTTTATTCAGCAGGAAGTTGATTATATCGTAGTTGCTCCCGTAGTTGAAACAGGATGGGAAACTGTTTTGGAAGAAGCAAAAGAAGCAGGTATTCCTGTAATTCTTTCTGACAGAATGATGGATGTATCTGACGATTCTTTATATGAGTGCTGGGTTGGCGGTAACTTCATAAAAGAAGGTGAAGATGCAGCAGCTTGGGTGAAATCTTATCTGGAAAGCCAGGGAAGAGGCGAAGAAGAAATCAATATTGTTACTCTTCAGGGAACGATCGGAGCATCTGCACAGGTTGGACGTACCGATGGTTTTGCGAATGGAATGCAGGATAACTGGGTTATGTTAGACAAACAGACCGGTGAATTCACACAGTCCAAAGGACAGGAAGTTATGGAGTCATTCTTGAAGCAGTATCCCGATATCGACGTAGTTGTATGTGAGAACGACAACATGGCATTCGGTGCAATCGATGCTATCAAAGCAGCAGGTAAGACGTGCGGACCGGAAGGCGATATTATCGTTATTTCCTTCGACGCAGTAGCAGCAGCTTTCGATGCGATGATCGCAGGCGACTTAAATGCAACATTTGAATGTAATCCTCTTCACGGACCTCGTGTAGCTGAAATCATTCAGAAGCTTAGAGCAGGCGAAACAGTAGAGAAGATTCAGTATGTAGATGAAGCTTACTTCGATACATCCATGGATGTTCCGGCAGTAAAAGAAACACGCGCATACTAATTCGGATATACACTGTTATTAATGGAGTGCAAAGGGTGGCGGGCGGAGAATCCGGAGAGATTCTTCTCCGCCGCTTTCTATATATTCGATAATTAAAAATCACCGAATATATAGCGACCTTTGGTGGATGCACACTCGCACGAAGTGGTATTTTGTCGCAAAGCGACCGTGCTCGGTGCAGACGGCGAATTAATCGCCGTCTATATATATTAGGAATCGCCATAGTAAGGGGACCGAACAGTTACGTATATTGTATGGAAGGAATGAAGCCCAAATGGAAAACGGCAACAAGGAAAATAAAATTGTATTGACAATGCGTCATATTAATAAGAATTTCCCCGGAGTTGTAGCGCTGGACAATGTAGATTTTACATTAAGAGTAGGAGAAATACACGCTCTGATGGGAGAAAACGGCGCGGGAAAATCGACTTTAATCAAGGTGTTAACCGGAGTAGAGGAATTCGAAGCGGGAGAAATTAAAATTGATGGAATGTCCCATCCAATCATTAATAAATCGCCCCAGGAGGCGCAGGCTAACGGTATCAGTACCGTATATCAGGAGGTGAACCTCTGTCCGAATCTGTCTGTTGCCGAGAACCTTTTTATTGGCAGAGAACCGAAGAAATTCGGGGCAATTGATTGGAAAACTATGAACAGAAAGTCTAAGGAAGTATTAGGCAATCTGGATATCGATATAGATGTAACAAAGACACTGGATAATTACTCCATCGCGATACAGCAGATGATAGCGATAGCGAGAGCTGTGGATATGTCGGCCAGAGTATTGATTCTGGATGAACCGACCTCTTCGTTAGATGATGGTGAAGTAGAGAAATTATTCGTGTTAATGAAAAAGCTGAAGGCGCAGGGAGTAGGAATTGTATTCGTTACTCACTTCCTGGAGCAGGTATATGAGGTCTGTGACCGGATTACTGTTCTTAGAAATGGTGCCTTAGTAGGTGAATTCGAAGTGGAGAAGTTACCTAGAGTGCGTCTTGTAGCAGAGATGATGGGAAAAGACTTCGACGATCTTGCTGCTATTAAGAAGGGCGGAAAAGGTGAGAAAAAGGTGAGTGAAGAAGTGGTTATTGATGCGAAGCAGCTATACCACACGGGTACGATTAGACCTTTCGACATTCAGATACATAAAGGTGAGGTTATCGGACTCACCGGGCTATTAGGCTCCGGTCGTAGTGAGTTGGCGCGTGCCATCTACGGTGCGGATAAGGCGGATGGCGGCAATCTTTCTGTAAAAGGGAAAAAAGTCTTAATCGGGGCGCCTATTGATGCAATGCAGGAAGGTATGGCCTATTTGCCGGAAAACAGAAAGGAAGAAGGTATTATTGCCGACCTTTCCGTAAGAGAAAATATTATGATTGCCTTACAGGCGAAAAAGGGAATGTTCAAACTGCTTAGCAAGAAGGAGCAAGAAGAATTCACGGATAAATATATAGAACTTTTGCAGATTAAAACGGCCAACAGAGAAGTTCCTATTAAGCAGTTATCTGGCGGTAACCAGCAGAAGGTAATTCTGGGAAGGTGGCTATTAACCGATCCTGACTTTATCATTCTCGATGAGCCTACCAGGGGTATTGATATTGGTACGAAGACGGAGATACAGAAGTTAGTGCTTAAGCTGGCGGGAGAAGGAATGTCCGTTATGTTTATTTCCTCTGAAATAGAGGAGATGCTTCGTACCTGCTCGCGGATGGCTGTTTTGAGAGATGGCTGGAAGGTAGGAGAACTGGAAGAGAATGAGCTTTCACAGGAAGGTGTTATGAAAGCGATAGCAGGAGGTGGAAGTGATGAATAATACGGCGAAAATGCTGAAGAAATTGACGGGGTATAAGCTCTTCTTGCCATTTTTATGCTTGGCACTCGTGTTGTTTGTCAACGTTATAAAAACACCGAGCTTTTTTGTAATTACAATTAATAATGGGGTATTTTATGGATATATTATCGACGTCATCAACCGTGCCAGTGAGCTTGTTATTCTTGCAGTAGGAATGACGCTTGTTGTTGCAGCTTCCGGAGGTACAGATATCTCTGTAGGCGCGGTTAGTGCTCTGGCAGGAGCGGTATGCTGCTTTGTACTTTCCGGAGGAGAGCAATCGGTAAACGAGTATCACGCCCCTTATTTTATCGGTGTGCTGGCGGCGATGGCAGTTGGTAT
The DNA here is from genome assembly GCF_030863805.1 of Kineothrix sp. MB12-C1. Classification (NCBI taxonomy): domain Bacteria; kingdom Bacillati; phylum Bacillota; class Clostridia; order Lachnospirales; family Lachnospiraceae; genus Kineothrix; species Kineothrix sp. MB12-C1. The sequence continues at coordinate 1,798,721 of NZ_CP132957.1, read as the reverse complement.
TGTATGCGGTGCATGGAACGGATTCCTGGTGGCGAAGATGAAGATTCAGCCGATGGTGGCAACTCTGATTCTTTTTACGGCAGGACGCGGTATCGCACAGCTTATCACGGATGGACAGATGATTTATGTACGCGTGGATCACTTCAAGAAGTTGGGAGCTTTCATCGGTGGTGTTCCCCTTCCTACGCCGGTATTCGCAGCAGTTATTGTAGTAGTTCTGACTATGTTGCTTCTGAGAAAAACAGCTCTTGGACTTTATATTCAGACAGTAGGTATTAACGCTAAGGCAGCCAGGCTGGTAGGGCTGAACTCCACATTGATACAGTTTCTGACTTATGCTTATTGCGGATTATGTGCCGGTATTGCAGGATTGATCATCACTTCGAGAGTATATTCTATCGATGCTAATAATGCGGGACTTAATATGGAGTTGGATGCAATTCTTGCGGTAGCGCTTGGCGGAAATAGCTTGGGAGGCGGTAAGTTCTCGTTGGCAGGTAGCGTAATTGGAGCATATACGATTCAGGCACTTACGACAACCTTATATGCCATGGGCGTATCTGCGGATCAGATTCCAGTGTATAAGGCAATCGTAGTGGTTATTATCGTATCCTTGCAGTCGCCGGAGCTTGCGAAGATCTGGAAGGGATTTACGAAGAGAATTAGTGATAATAGTACGAGAAAGAAGGTGGCATAATGAAGAAATTAAAGTTAGAAGGCAATCAGTTCCTGCTTCTCATTACCATTGTACTATTTTTCGTTATGTATGCTATCGGATTGATTGTATTTAAGGATAATAACTTCGGACGTTTACAGGTATTTTTAAATCTTTTTATTTCCAATGCGGGCTTGATTGTAATCGCGGTATCCATGACTATGGTGCTTATTACAGGCGGTATCGATATTTCGGTAGGTTCTGTAGTAGCTATGACGTGTATGCTGCTGGCATGGATGATGGAGAAGAAAGGAATCGGAGCGATACCCGCAGTAGTCATGGTTCTGTTAGTGGGAGTTGTATTCGGGTTGGTACAGGGTTTTCTTATCGCTTATTTGAAGATACAGCCATTTATCGTTACCCTTGCAGGAATGTTCTTTGCCAGAGGTATGACGGCTATTATCAGTACAGAGATGATCAGTATTAAGAATGAAATGTTCTTGAGCTGGGCACAGGCTAAAATGTATTTTCCTTTCGGAGGATACGTGAACAAAAAAGGAGTCATTGTTAATCCTTATATTTATCCGAGTGTAGTTATGGCTCTTATCGTACTTGTTGTTATCTTTCTTATGCTCAAGTATACGAAGTTCGGACGTTCGATCTATGCAGTAGGCGGTAATGAGCAATCCGCACTCTTGATGGGACTTAATGTAAGAAGAACGAAATTAAAAGTATATATTCTGGATGGCTTTCTGGCAGCCTTCGGCGGATTCTTATTCGCCTTGAATACTTGCTCAGGATTCGTAGAGCAAGCCAAAGGTTTCGAGATGGAAGCCATTGCCGGCGCCGTAATCGGCGGAACTTTATTGACAGGCGGTGTGGGAAATGTTATCGGTAGTTTGTTCGGTGTATTGATCAAAGGAACGATAGAGACTTTCATCACTTTCCAGGGAACGTTATCTTCCTGGTGGACGAAAATTACAATAGCAGCATTGTTAGCCTTTTTCATCATACTTCAGAGCCTTTTTGCCAAGGTAAAGGAAAAACGTAAATAGATTGTTCATAAGGTAACAGTTCAGCCATCAATATCGCTAGGTGTTTTTGTGCGCAAAGCGGCAGGGAAATCTTTTTAGGATTTTCCTGCCGTTTTACGGCAAAATAGATAAAAGAAATGAAGTAATATCGATAATTTCTTCGTGTTGCGATATAGACGTAAAATTCAATATATGATAAAGTAATTTAGTAAAGTATTTTAGTAAGAATAATGCGGTTTTATTTTTGGAGGAAGAGAATGGAAAATTTAGAATTACAAAAAAAAGCCAACGAAATCCGAAAAGGAGTTATCACGGCAGTTCACAGTGCAAAAGCTGGACATCCGGGTGGTTCTTTATCGGCGGCAGATGTTTATACCTATCTGTACTTTGAAGAGATGAACGTAGACCCCAAGAATCCAAACAAGGAGGATAGAGACAGGTTTGTATTGTCAAAAGGCCATACGGCACCGGGTCTGTATTCCACCTTGGCACAGAAAGGATATTTCCCTGTGGAAGATCTTAAGACCCTGCGCAAAATGGGTTCTTATTTACAGGGACATCCCGATATGAAGCATATTCCGGGTGTGGATATGTCCAGCGGTTCTTTAGGCCAGGGTATATCTGCTGCAGTAGGAATGGCACTTGGCGCTAAGTTGGACAATAAAGATTTTCGTGTATATACACTTCTTGGAGATGGTGAGCTTCAGGAAGGACAGGTATGGGAAGCGGCGATGTTCGCCGGCCATAGAAAGCTCGATAATCTCGTCGTTATCGTAGACAATAACGGTCTGCAGATCGACGGTAACGTTGATGATATATGTTCCCCCTATCCGATAGATAAGAAGTTTGAAGCATTTAACTTCCATGTAATCAATGCAGATGCTCATGATTTCGATGCTTTGAGAAGTGCATTTGCAGAGGCTCGCAATACGAAGGGTATGCCCACTGCAATTGTAGTACGCAGTGTAAAAGGAAAAGGTGTTTCTTTCATGGAAGGCAAGGCTGCATGGCATGGAACTGCTCCTAACGATGAGCAGTACGCAGTGGCAATGGCAGACTTAGAAAGGATAGGTGAAGAATTATGTCAGAAGTAAAGAAGATAGCAACGAGAGAAAGTTATGGTAATGCGCTTGCAGAGCTTGGTGCAGAATATCCTGAACTTGTAGTATTGGATGCCGACCTTGCGGCAGCAACTAAGACAGGCGTGTTCCAGAAAGTTTTCCCCGATAGACATATTGATTGCGGTATTGCAGAATGTAACATGGTTGGAATCGGAGCCGGACTTTCTACAGTAGGGAAGATTCCTTTTGTCAGCACATTCGCAATGTTTGCGGCAGGACGTGCTTTCGAGCAGGTTCGTAACTCGATCGGATATCCTCACCTGAATGTGAAAATCGGTGCGACCCATGCAGGAATTACGGTAGGAGAGGATGGAGCTTCGCATCAGTGTAATGAGGACATTGCCCTTATGAGAACGATTCCCGGAATGGTCGTTATGAACCCGGCAGATGATATCGAAGCGAAAGCGGCAGTAAGAGCGGCTATTGAGCATAAAGGGCCGGTATATCTGCGTTTTGGACGTGCGGCGGCTCCTGTCATTAATGACACGCCGGATTACAAATTTGAAATCGGCAAAGGAACTCTCTTAAGAGAGGGAACAGATGTAACGATTGTAGCTACGGGGATCTGTGTAGGCAGTGCATTAGAAGCGGCAGATAAGCTTGCGGAAGATGGAATCAGCGCAGAAGTAATTAATATATGTACCATTAAGCCGTTAGATGAGGAACTGGTTATCGCATCTGCAAAGAAGACGGGTAAGGTAGTGACTGCAGAAGAACATTCAGTTATCGGTGGCCTTGGAAGCGCCGTATGTGACGCACTTTGCAAAGCTAACCCGGTACCGGTATGTAAGATCGGTATGCAGGATGTATTCGGTGAATCCGGTCCGGCAATGGCATTGTTGGAGAAGTATGGTCTGGACGGCAAAGGTGTCTATAGCACAGTAAAAGAATTCGTCGGAAAGTGAGAAAATAAATGTTAATATTATCACCGTCTATTCTGGCGGCAGATTTCTCTATCCTTGGGAAACAGATAAGGGAAGTGGAGCGGGCCGGGGCGCAGTATCTTCATATCGATGTGATGGATGGAAACTTCGTACCTTCCATTTCCTTTGGTATGCCGGTGATAAGTTCCCTGCGGAAAGTTTCGGATATCATCTTCGATGTCCATCTTATGATTGTAGAACCGGAGCGATATATCGAAGACTTTGTCAAATGCGGGGCGGATATTATCACATTCCATCTGGAAGCAACGAGCGATCCGAAGGCTCTTATCGATAGGATTCATGAGTTGGGGAAAAAGGCAGGTATCTCTATCAAGCCGAAGACACCTATGGAGTCTATTCTGCCCTATCTCGATTCCTTGGATATGCTTTTGGTGATGACAGTAGAGCCTGGATTCGGAGGTCAACCCTATATTCCGGAATCTACGGAGCGTATCAGGCAGGCCAGGGGATATATCGATGAGCGGGGGCTCCTGACAGATATTCAGGTGGATGGCGGGATAACCGTAGATAACGTTCATGTGGTACTGGAAGCAGGGGCGAATGTTATTGTGGCAGGATCTGCACTTTTCAGAGGAGATATAGAGAAGAATGTGAAGGGAATGCTGGAGACGATGGAAGCATCCAGATAGATGAGAACTATGTTCAAAAAATTAGAAAGAAATGAGCCCTGCTGGTGCAAAAGCGGCAAAAAATATAAGGCCTGTCATGAACCTTTTGATGATAAGGTGTTACATTACCAGCGGGAAGGACATATGATACCTGATAGGGATATGATCAAGACAAAAGAGCAGATTGACGGTATTCGTGAGAGCGGGAAAGTTAATATAGCGATTCTTGATTATGTGGCAGAGCATATAAGGGAAGGAATATCCACAGAGGATATTGACCGTATGGTATATGAAAAGACAGTGGAACTGGGCGGTATTCCTGCACCCCTTCATTATGATGGATATCCCAAGAGTGTATGTACTTCTATCGATGATCAAGTATGCCATGGCATTCCGGCCGAAGATATCATCTTGAAAAGCGGAGATATCATTAATGTGGATGTATCCACAATTTATAAAGGCTATTTCTCTGATTCCTCTCGTATGTTCTGTATTGGTGAGGTGGGGGAGGAGAAGGCGAAGGTTGTTCGTGTGGCAAAAGAGTGTATGGAAAAAGGTATCGAACAAGTAAAGCCGTGGAATTTCCTCGGTGATATGGGAGAAGCCGTTCACAACCATGCACTTCAGAATGGATATAGTATCGTAAGGGAAATAGGCGGCCACGGAGTAGGAATTGAATTCCATGAAGACCTCTTTGTAAGCTATGTAACAAAAAAGGGAACAGAGACCTTATTGGTTCCCGGAATGGTATTCACGATTGAGCCGATGGTCAATATGGGGACGAATGAAATCTATATTGATGATGACAACGGATGGACGGCGTATACAAGGGATAAGAAGCCGTCCGCGCAGTGGGAAGTGACCATAGCGGTAACGGAAGAAGGATATGAGATTCTGGCATATTGACAGCATAATTTCTTTATGTTAGTCTAACAATATTAAGATACCAGGGTCAAAAACTCATGTATTTCATGCTTGCATGAAAAAACATGAATTTGGGACCCGTAAAACATGAGAAAGTAACCCGAATAGGGTGGATTTCGAATGTTGTACCCTAACCTAAGTTAGGGTTGGGATTACGAGAGCACAAAGTGCGTAGTAATCTGTAGGTATCGTATTCAAAGAAAAAAGTAAAAGCGATGACAAAGAGAGTAGATATGTGATAACTTTCCAGAGAAGATTCTATTCCTTGCAGTAAGATTGCAGCGAATGCTGAGAGGGATCGGGTGAAGACATATCGAATATGGCTTTCGAGCAGCGCACCGAACCGATGAGAACGAATCGGCAAGGCTGCGACAGGTCCGCCTGTTATAGCGGCAGGGTATTATGAGTGTATATTGTAGAAACCTACAGTACCCACAGAGGTTCGCTTCGCGAGAAGCGGATAAAGAGAAGTGGTAACACGGCTTTTAGCGCGTCTTCTTACGTAAAGTGAGATAGGCGTGCTTTTTTTATTATAGGAAAGGACTTTCCTATGATAGAAAAGCCCTGCGGGCAAATATGCGCAGCTATGCGCGGAACAAAAGCGGTGCTGCCAAAGTCATTGACTATAGGAGTATGTGAAGCACATTTTTGTTCTTTTTTAGAAAAGGAGATGTAAACATGAGTAAAGGAAAGTATTACATTACAACAGCGATTGCCTATACATCCGGCAAACCTCATATAGGCAATAGTTATGAAATCGTGCTTGCGGATAGTATTGCAAGATTCAAAAGGAAGGAAGGCTATGATGTATTCTTTCAGACCGGGACAGATGAGCATGGGCAGAAAATTGAATTAAAAGCACAGGAAGCCGGGGTTACTCCTAAGGAATATGTGGATAACGTAGCCGGAACGATTAAGGACCTGTGGAATCTTATGGATACCTCTTATGATAAATTCATTCGTACTACGGATGACTATCATGAGAAGCAAGTGCAGAAGATATTCAAGCGCTTATATGACCAGGGTGATATTTATAAAGGAGCATACGAAGGAATGTATTGTACTCCTTGTGAATCTTTCTGGACAGAATCACAGCTTGTGGACGGCAAATGCCCGGATTGTGCAAGAGAGGTGAAGCCGGCAAAAGAAGAAGCTTATTTCTTCAAAATGAGTAAATATGCGGATAGATTAATAGCCCATATCAATGAACATCCTGAATTCATACAGCCGGTATCCCGCAAGAATGAAATGATGAACAATTTCCTGCTTCCGGGTCTGCAGGATTTGTGTGTATCCAGAACTACTTTTAAATGGGGAATTCCTGTAGACTTCGCTGAAGGGCATGTTGTTTATGTATGGTTGGATGCGCTTACTAATTATATTACCGGGGTTGGCTATGATTGTGATGGCAATAGCAGTGAGCAGTATAAGAAGTTATGGCCGGCAGACTTGCACCTGATTGGCAAGGACATTATAAGATTCCATACGATTTATTGGCCTATTTTCCTTATGGCTCTGGGAGAGGAGCTTCCGAAGCAGGTATTCGGGCACCCCTGGTTATTACAAGGGGATGGCAAGATGAGTAAATCCAAAGGGAATGTATTGTATGCGGATGACCTGGCAGACTTTTTCGGCGTGGATGGAGTACGATATTTCGTATTACATGAGATGCCTTTTGACAATGACGGTGTAATTTCCTGGGAATTGATGGTGGAAAGACTCAATTCTGATTTGGCGAACACTTTGGGCAATCTAGTTAACAGGACTATCTCCATGAGCAATAAATATTTCGATGGAGTAGTGGATAATAAGAAAGCAGCCACAGATGCTCAGAAGGTTTTTGATGAGGATTTGAAGGCTGTGGTTACCGGAACCTATGAGAAAGTAGGAAGGAAGATGGAAGAGCTGCGGGTGGCAGATGCCATGACAGAAATCTTCTCACTTTTCAAACGCTGTAATAAATATATCGATGAAACAGAGCCGTGGGTGCTGGCTAAAGGAGAAGAGAACAGAGACAGATTATCCACTGTTCTCTATAATCTGGTGGAAAGTATCGTGATAGGAGCCTCTCTCCTGGAGCCTTATATGCCCTCAACAGCAGAAAAGATTGCAGCACAGTTGAATACTTCTCTGCGTGGTTTCGAAGAACTCGGCGCTTTTGGTTTGTATCCGTCCGGAAATAAAGTGACCGATAAACCGGAGATTCTGTTTGCCCGTCTGGATGTGAAGGAAGTTTTGGAGAAGGCTGAGGCTCTTTTCGCAGGAAGAAATGCGGCGGAAGCTGTGGCTGAGTCACCGGAAGAGGTGAAGGAAGAGGGAATAGATATCGAAGCGAAAGCAGAGATTTCATATGATGAATTTGCAGCGATGCAGTTCCAGGTAGGAGAGATTATCGCTTGTGAAGAAGTCCCCAAATCGAAGAAGCTTCTTTGTTCCAAGGTGCGTATCGGCAGTCAGGTGAAGCAGATCGTATCCGGTATCAAGCAATACTATTCAGCAGAGGAAATGGTCGGTAAGAAAGTGATGGTACTCGTTAATTTAAAACCGGCGAAGTTAGCCGGTGTACTATCCGAAGGAATGCTTTTGTGTGCGGAAGATGCAGAGGGAAATCTGGCGCTCATGACTCCTGAAAAGGCGATGCCGTCAGGTGCCGAAATTTGCTAATTTCATGAACTTTTTATTAAAATCTTAAAATTTAATATGTTATAGTGTATAATGGGTTCACGGAAGACGAAGTTTCTTTGTCTGAGGTGAACTCATTAATGTTACAGGCAAATGCAGGCATTTTTGGATGCAGACAGCCATACAAAAGAATAGAGGATTACTGTTCACGGAGTGAAAAGTAACAATGGAGGGGATTTTATGGTAAGAAAAAAAGAACTATATTTTGACTCTCGCGATAACGTTAGTAAAATCCATGCAGTACAGTGGATTCCTGATACGGACAAACCAATTTGCATTCTGCAGATTATCCATGGTATGGCAGAATATGTGGACCGTTATGATTCCTTTGCGCAGTTTATGGCGGATAAGGGAATCTTAGTCGTAGGTGAGGACCATTTGGGACATGGGAATTCTGTTGTAGAGGGTAAGCCTTGCGGATACTTCTGTGAGCAGGATGCTGCGACAGTGGTGGTAAGGGATTCCCATCGATTGAAAAAGATGATTCAGCAGGAATATCCGGGCGTGCCTTATATTATCCTGGGCCATAGTATGGGGTCTTTTATCCTGCGTAATTATTTACTCCGATATGGTACAGGAATACAGGCGGCTATTATCGTAGGCACGGGGACACAGCCCGGAATATCGCTTCTGGCAGGCAAAGCGATTGCTGCTGTGCAAAAGGCTGTTTATGGCGCAGAACATAAAAGCAGGTTGTTAAATGCAATATGCTTTCTTGGTTATACGAGCAAAATAAAGAATAAGAGCACGGCGATGGATTGGCTGAGCAAGGATGAATCGGTGGTTGAAGCGTATTTAAAGGATGAAAAATGTGGTTTTACTTTTACTGTAAATGGTTTTCAGACTCTTTTTGAATTAATAGGACGGCTTAACAAGAAGGAGAATCTTCATAAAATGCCAAAAGATCTTCCGGTCCTATTCGCATCGGGGGCAGCCGATCCGGTGGGAAATTATGGAAAAGGGGTGAAAATGGTATGTCGTTCCTTCCTTGATACGGGTATGAAGAATGTACAGATGAAGTTATATGAAGACGGCAGGCATGAAATATTAAATGAAACGGATAAAAGAAAAGTGTACGATGATATCTATTTATGGATATTATCCGTTGTATAAGGATGAGAAGAAGGAGAGGTTATTATATTATGAAAAAGTGGTTGATGATACTTGGCGTGTTATTGCTTACAGGATTATTCGGTATGGATGCATCCGCGAAAGAAGAGGGGAAAGTTGTGGTTGCTCTCGGTGCAGACCTGACAGCGGAGCAAAAAGCTACGGTATTAGAGCTTATGGGAATATCGGAGCAGCAATTGGCAGGGTATGAAGTAGTTTATGTAACGAATGAGCAGGAACACCAATATTTGGATGAATATTTAAGCTCTTCCGTTATCGGAAGCAGGTCTTTATCCAGTGTAATGCTGAAAAAGGGTGCGGCCGGCAGCGGTGTAACCGTAACAACGAAGAATATTAATTACTGTACGACAGGGATGTACCGCAACGCTTTATTAACTGCGGGGGTAGAGGATACAGAAATTATTGTAGCGGCTCCGACACAGATTTCGGGAACCGCTGCTTTGATCGGTGCGGTGAAGGGCTATGAAAAGATGGCAGGGGAAGTGATATCCGATGCATCTCTTTCCAACGCACTGGATGAACTCATTACGACAGGCGAACTCGCTAAGGCGGCAGAAAATGTAAGCAGTGATGATATTGAAAAATTAATTGCATATATTAAAGAAAAGGTAGCGAACGGAGAGCTGGAGACGGATGAGGATATTCGTGCAGCGGTAGAAGAAGGGGAAGAGAGATTTGGCGTAACGCTGACAAAGGAAGAAGTAGAGAGAATTGTCAGCCTGATGAATAAGCTGGAGAGCATGGGATTAAACAGCGATTATTTAATTAGCCAAGCAGAAAAGTTATACAAAAAATATGGTACAGATATTGTTAATCATGCGGACGAAGCCATTAGTGAAGCGGTAAACGATGCGGTAAAAAATGCTGCCAACGGCTTCTTTAAGAGCATTAAAGATTCTGTAACAGATTTTTTTAATGGCCTCTTTAATAAGTAATGGTACTTTTGGACTAAAAAACTTATAAAATTGTATATAATTTGTTGTAATATATATAAATATTCGTTATAATTACATGTGTTGGATATTTGAAGGGACAAAAGTAATGACAGAGGGTGAATTTTCTTACGATATTCGAATGGCATATATGGATGAATGGGAAGAATCTATTGCACTCGCGTGGAAAACTTTCCTCCAATTTGAAGCAGAGGATTATGAACCGAAGGGTGTTAGGAGCTTTGAGAACTTTATTACTGACAATACGCTGTACCGAATGTTTATTATGGGAGCATACCAGATGTTCGTTGCAGTGAGCAATCACAAGATCATCGGAATGATTACAGTTAGAAGCAATTCCCATATATCTTTACTGTTCGTGGATGAGAAATATCATAGAAGAGGTATCGGTAAGGCTCTTATACTTCGTCTGTGTGGATATTTGAAGACAGAGTTGGGAGTTGATAAGGTCACTGTGAATGCTTCACCTTTTGGTGTGGAGTTTTACCATAGAGTAGGGTTTTGGGATCTGGGAGTGGAACAGACGGTCGATGGCATCCGTTATACACCGATGGAAATATCCTTAGATGGAATCTAATAGAGAAAAAAGAAAGAAAAGAGACAGGTATGGGAAGAATTTTTGACATGGACAGTCCGGTCATGCGTTTTTTGACAGTAATGGCGGATTTAATGATATTGAATATTTTAACAATAATTTGTTGCATTCCAATTATTACAGCGGGAGCATCCTTAACAGGACTCCATTACGTTCTGCTTAAAATGGCACGCAATGAAGAAGGATATATTGTAAAGTCTTTCTTTAAATCATTTAAGCAGAATTTCAGACAGGCGACAATTATATGGTTGATTATCCTCGCTTTCATTATAATTTTTATTGGGGATATTATGATTTTTAATTATGCGGCTATTGAGTTTCCGAAAGCACTGCGTATTTTCTTAATCGTTCTGGGACTATTTATGCTGATGGTTGCTATTTATGTATTCCCGGTACTTTCCAGATTCGATAACACGGTGATGAATACAATTAAGAATGCGCTGTTTATGTCTATTTTAAGTTTTCCAAAGACATTGCTTATGCTGATTTTATATGCATTGCCGGTAGTAATTTTTTACTTTACACCGATAGCGGCGCCGCTCATTTTCCTTTTTGGAATCTCAGCACCATCTTATTTTGCGGCAATGTTATATAGTGGGACCTTTAAAAAGTTTGAACCAGAGGAAGAAGAGATTATAGATAGATTTGAGATTAATGGTAAGAATGATGAGGTAAATTAATTGGGGGATGGCTATGACGGATAGGCAAACAAGAACTGCTATTGTACAATGGTTAGTACCGGCCATTCTTTTGATAGCGGTTGTTATCGTAATGTTATTTAACTTTTCAGCAAAAAGTAGTCAGTCTGCGGCCGAAGAAGTAGAAAACAGTATGATGAATGTAGCCGAAAAATATGCCACCAAGATAAATCATGAATTAGTATCTATGGCAGATGCGGGAAAAACTGTGGGCTACCTTATGGGGACGCATATCGAATTTAATAAACAATTTGCTTCTAATATGGCAGAGGTTCTATGTGACAACTCCAGAGCGTATGCCATTGTTTATTGCGATGCCTATGGAAATGCAACACGCCAGGATGCTGCTAAAATTCAAATGAAGGATGTTAGCTATTTCACGGAAATATATGAAGAAACGAAGGAAAAAGAGGGTGTTATTAACGAGCAGACAACAGCCTCTGAGGAAGAGGCCATAAAATATATTTATGTGCAGGACGATGAAATCGGCCTATCGAGAGAAGCGATAGTAGCCATTATTTCTCTTGGAGCAGGGGAAAATGCAGATAAGCTGTTAATGTACTATCCCGTTGAGTATTTCAAGAGCCTATTTAGAAAATCAGAATTTGATGCGGATGCTTTTTATTTTCTTATCAATCCTGAGGGAATGATTTTAGCATCGACTGATTATGAGAGCGAGTTTCTAACCGGAGAAAATATATGGGCAACGCTAAAACAAAATGGAGGTTATTCCGATACGATAGCGAAGGCTACAGTTCGTATAAAGAATAAAACTTCGGGAAGTTTTAGTGCAGTTGTGAATGAAGAAGAAAGAAAGCTTATCTATACACCGATTGGAATCAATAGATGGACCTTGGTAGTCGGTGTGAATCAAAGCTATGTGAATAATTTGCAAAGCAGGGAGTGGAGCAACGCCAAGCAGATGGTTTATCAGTTGGTGGTTGCCATTTTGGCATTCCTTGGTCTGCTTATGGCCATTAATATTATAGATAGGATCAAAAGTAGAGAGAATAGTAAAGAGTTGGGAGAGAAAGCGGATACGGATCTTCTTACAAGCCTGAATAATAAGTTAGCAACAGAACGAAAGATTAAGGAATGGATGCTCAATCATCCTCAAGAACAGGCGATGTTGTTTGTATTCGATATCGATAATTTCAAGAAGATTAATGATACGCTCGGCCATGCCTTCGGCGATGAAGTGCTTCGTTCTTTGGGGCATCAGATTGGTTCCATCTTCCGGGCTACGGATGTAATTGGAAGGACCGGGGGAGATGAGTTCACTATTTTCTTAAAGCATTTGAATGAAGAAGCTCTTATTGAGAGGGAAGCTAAGAAGTTATGTAACTTTTTCAAGAATTTCCAGGCAGGTGAATATGTAAAATATGCGGCTACAGCGAGCATTGGAGCAGCAGTTTATCCTAAGGATGGCAAGGACTTCGAAAGCTTGTATAAGGCAGCAGATAATGCGCTCTATACGGCGAAAAGGCGCGGCAAGAATCAATTAGCTTTCTTCGGTGATGAAGAGTTAAAGAGTGCAGAGAAGAAACGAGTGGAAGAAGTGAGCCGGAAAAGAGGCTAGGAAGCCGTAGGCTGAATGGTAACAAAAAGATGCTGGCATTAAGATTTGTACAATGTGTATAGGATGAAAAAGAAATGTTGTTCAAGTTGACGCTGCCAATGAAAAAACATATGGATTGTAAGCAATTTCTACAATGTGTCAGAAAATCTTTGTGGAATGTTGGTATAGCATAAAGATAGAGGATTCGGTATACTAAATTCATACTTAAAAGAATGATTTCGAAAAATTCGGAATTGGGAAGCAAAGATGATTAGGAGGCAAATAAAATGGCAAGTTTATCATTAAAGAATATCTGCAAAGTTTATCCTAACGGATTCGAAGCAGTAAAAGACTTTAATCTTGAGATTACAGATCAGGAGTTTATTATTTTCGTAGGACCGTCAGGATGCGGTAAATCTACAACGCTCCGTATGATTGCAGGTCTGGAAGATATTTCTTCCGGAGAACTGAAAATCGGTGACAGAATAGTTAACGATGTGGAGCCTAAGGACAGAGATATCGCAATGGTATTCCAGAACTATGCTCTCTATCCTCATATGTCAGTTTATGATAATATGGCTTTCGGTCTCAAATTGAGAAAAGTTCCGAAAGATGAAATCGATAAGATGGTAAAAGAAGCAGCTAAGATTCTTGACTTAACACCTCTTCTTGAGCGTAAGCCCAAGGCTCTTTCCGGTGGACAGAGACAGCGTGTTGCTATGGGTCGTGCTATCGTTCGTAACCCTAAAGTATTCCTTATGGACGAACCTCTTTCTAACTTGGATGCAAAGCTCCGTGTACAGATGCGTATAGAGATCGCTAAATTACATCAGAGACTTGGCACAACCATCATCTACGTTACCCATGACCAGACAGAGGCTATGACCCTTGGTACAAGAATCGTAGTTATGAAAGATGGTCTTATCCAGCAGGTAGATACACCTCAGAATTTATATGAGAAGCCTCATAACCTTTTCGTAGCAGGATTTATGGGATCTCCTCAGATGAACTTCTTAGATGCAGAAGTTGAAGTTAGCGGCGATGTAGCAAGCCTTAAAGTGGCAGGCAATAGCATTCCTCTTCCTCCTGCGAAATCTAAAAAGTTAATCGAAGGCGGTTATGCAGGAAAGAAAGTAACATTCGGTATTCGTCCGGAAGACGTATATGATTCCGAAATGTTCATCGAGACATCGAAATGCGTATTCGAGTCCAACATTAAGGTATATGAATTGCTCGGTGCGGAAGTTTACTTGTACTTCGATTTAGCTGAGTTCCCTATTACAGCAAGAGTAGATTCTCGTACAACAGCAAGACCTGGCGATACCGTTAAGTTTGCATTCGATGTAGAGAAGATTCATGTATTTGATAAAGAGACAGAGCAGGTTATTACTAACTAAGCTTCAGAATGATTCGGAGGATGCGAAAGCATCCTCCATTTGTATCTGCTTAGCAGGTCTGCGCATTTACTGCGCTGACCATAAGAATATGTGAAAATGCAAGTGAAGGTACTGAACTGTTACCCCCATTTTTGACTTGCACTGTGGTTTAAAATAATTTATCATAAAGAAAGAAATAAAAAGAGGAATTTGTTTGTGGAAAGGCATGGTTTATAAATATGGTATCAAGTCAAATAATCAAGACAAGCATTGAGGAATTGCATGCGATAACAAAAGTAGATATAGGAGTTTTCGATTTAAATGGGGTGGAAGTTGCTTCTACCTTTGAGATGGAGAACGCTTTTTCGGGTTTGATTGCAGACTTTGCAGCATCTCCGGCAGACAGTCAGGTTATCGGTAGCGAGCATCTGTTGAAAATCAGAGATGAAGGGGAACCGATGTATGTTTTAGTGGCAAAAGGGGGCGGTGACGAAGCCTACATGATAGGTAAGATCGCAGTCAGCCAGATCCAGAACTTGATTATTGCATATAAGGAACGTTTTGATCGAAATAATTTCTTCCAGAATCTTTTGTTGGACAATCTTCTTCTGGTTGATATTTATAATAGGGCGAAGAAGCTCCACGTAGAAGTTAGCGTACCCAGAGTCGTTTTAATTGTTGAGACGAAGGCGGAACGGGATATGACAGCGACAGAATTGCTCTCGGGGATGTTTTCCAGCCAATCAGGAGATTATATCACTGCAGTAGATGAAAGTAACGTCATCCTAATTAAGTCGCTGAAAGCAGGTGAAGGCTATGAGGAAATAGAACAAATGGCCGATACCATCGTGGATATGATGAATATGGAAGCGATGCTGAATGTAAGAGTGTCGTACGGTACGATTGTGGGAGAGCTTAAGGATGTATCGAAATCATATAA
Source organism: Kineothrix sp. MB12-C1 (assembly GCF_030863805.1). Taxonomy (NCBI): domain Bacteria; kingdom Bacillati; phylum Bacillota; class Clostridia; order Lachnospirales; family Lachnospiraceae; genus Kineothrix; species Kineothrix sp. MB12-C1. The sequence goes on along the minus strand of NZ_CP132957.1, from coordinate 1,783,502 downwards.
GGAAGCGAAGATGGCTCTCGATGTAGGAAAGATATTTTATGTGGAGAAGAAGGTAAATGCTTACAATACACTCGGTATTGGAAGGCTGATTTATCAGTTGCCCGTGAATCTGTGCAAGATATTTATTGAAGAAATATTCGGAGACAGAGCTCCGTTAGATTTTGATGAAGAAACACTTACTACCATTAATAAGTTCTTCGAGAATAATCTGAATGTATCGGAGACCTCCAGACAGTTATTTGTGCACCGAAATACGCTCGTTTATCGTATCGAGAAGCTGGAGAAGAGTACCGGGCTCGATATTCGTACCTTCGATGATGCGCTGACCTTTAAGATAGCACTGATGGTCGTGAATTATATGAAATATCTGGATACACTGCAATACTAGAAAAAAGGAAGATATAGTTAGAGCTAAGGCAAGGTACATATTGCCTTAGCTTTTCTTTTGGAGAAATTCCCCGTTCTCCGGCGCTACTCTGACATAAAAATGTTGCATAAGGAATAGAATTAGATAGACAAGGCCTAGCCTGTACAAATAAGGGATTGAGGGGGGAACAGAAGTGGCTTATTATGATAAAAAAGTGATATATCTTTCTTATATGGAAGAAGAAATGAAGATTAAGAGTGCCGGATTTATTAAGATTGAAAATAGAGAGGGCGATGTGAAGTTAGAAATGCGAATTTCTGGCCTGCTTATGCTTATAGATGGAACATATGAAGTTCAAGCTTTCACTCGAACAAAAGGAATACATACGCTTGGCAAAGTATATATGCATCAAGGTATGGGAGAGTGGAGTGCTAATTACTATGGTGGAAAAATAGCCGGGGAATCTGTAAACTATGGGGATATCTCAGAAATAAAAATAAATTTTCCGGGGAATAAATACATCGAAGGAAGGATCCCTGAAGTGACCAAGGTTGAAAAAAAAGCCCCTTCAAAAGTTGAAAGGATATTTTCAGCTTTTGATTTAGACTCCGCTGAGGCAGACAAGGGGTATAGTGTAAAGCAAAACAAGAAAGAAATTAAAAGAGAAAATAAAAGACAAGAATCACAAGAAAAATCCGGGGAGAAACTACAAGGCAACTCAGAAAATAGATGGGAAGAGAAACTACAAGGCAACTCGGAAAATAGATGGGAAGAGAAACTACAAGGCAACTCGGAAAATAGATGGGAAGAGAACCTACAAGGCAACTCAGATAGTAGATGGGAAGAGAAACTACAAGGTAAATCAGAAAGTAGGCGGGAAGAGAAACTACAAGGCAACTTAGAAAATAGATGGGAAGAGAAACCGGCAAATAAATGGGAAAATAAAACCGAAGACAAATGGCTGTATAATGAGAATTCTTCAACGAAAGATAAAGAGCCTGAATTAAAGGCAGGAAGTTTGCCGGGTTGCTCGCCCGGAGTTGAAGAATATAGGAACGGGAGGCAGGAAGAATGCATTAAGATGGAGCAGGTAATACTAAATGATAAATGGCAGCAGCTAATGCAAGTATATCCTGTCGTACATCCTTATGATGATGATAGGAAATATGTTTCCATCGAACCGAAAGATTTCGTTATTATGACGGGGGATTATCAGCACCTGGCTAATAATAGTTTCTTGCTTCATGGCTTTTATAATTATAGGCATATTGTCTTAGGTAAGGAAGCAGATCCGAGTGATCCCAATGGTAGTTTTTACTTGGGAGTGCCGGGCGTATATTATGAACGTGAAAAGATGGTAGCTTTGATGTTTGGTTTTGAGGCATTCGAGTGTAATGGAGGAAGAGCGGAACCCGGCAAATTCGGCTATTACCTTCGTAAGGTCAAAATTTAAAAGCTTTCCTATGACGGAGGAAAATATAAAAATTTTTTAATAAGTAAAAAAGGCAGTTCCTAAAAAGGACTGCCTTAAAATATTTATCTCAATACCGTGCGTTCTGTGTTGAGTAATACCAATACACGTTACCTTTACAGTTAACTCCGCCAGGCACCCTCACGGCACATGAAAGATTCTACTTAGTGCTGCTTTGTTCCCAACCTGACACGATTCGTAGATTTCCATTGCGTGAGACCCAAACTTCAACGCCACTTATAAAGGGCAGCTATACCAGCTCAAACCCGCGACAGAACATCACCCCTACTAGAGCGGATTGTAGGTACAGGGCACCGCTAACGCCCCGGCTGCACGGTTTTTTAAGTATACTGTTTTTTTGTAATTTTGTCAATAATGGAAGTGCTATGTATCGTCATGGAGGAAGTGCCAAATATAGTCATAAAGTGCTTAGCTTACGCCGCGAAGCGCTACATTAGGGACAAAAGGCTTGATAAGCTCAATAAATTCTTCCATTTCTTTCTTCTCATAGGCATGAAAACCTTGTTGGATTGCCTGTTCACTGTCTTTATATTCTTGGAGAAAATATGCCTTAACTTCTCCTAATTCTTTGGCAAGTGCACATATGTCATCCTTTGTATGGAATTCTTTTATGATAGTTGTTCGGAATTCGTAAGGAATTTCGCTGTTTTGGATGCAATTTATAGAGTTTCTTATTTCATTCGTATTAATTCCTTTTATTCCGGATGTTTCTCCATATTTTTCCATACAGTTCTTTATGTCCATAGCAATATAATCCAGAAGATTATCTTCCAATAGTTCTCGAATCACGTCAGGTCGATATCCGTTGGTATCCAGCTTTACTAAATATCCCAACTCCTTAATGCGTTGGATAAAATTACGAAGTCCGGGTTCTAAAGTAGGCTCGCCGCCGGAAATACAAACGCCGGTTAAAATTCCTCTTCTTTTTTCTAAGAAGGCAAAAACCTCTTCTGCCGGAATTACAGGTTGAAGTTCGGGGGTAAGGACGAGGCCGCCGTTATGGCAAAAAGGGCATCTGAAATTACATCTTCCCAGGAAGATGGTAGCGGCTACATGGCCGGGATAATCCAAAAGTGTAGTTTTATTCAAACCGTAAATAGTGGGCATAAGGGAGTCCTTTCTGCATAAGCGAGTCGTGAATACTTGCTATTTTTCTTATGTTTATATTATACTTGTTAGGAAATACATTTCAAGTTTGAATTTTTCGAATAACTATTCAGCAGGTCTGCGCATTGACTGCGCTGACCGTAAGAATACGTGGAATAGCAAAGCAATCTTTGCTTTTGTGACTGTGAGGGTACTGAACAGTTACTTTTCCGAATAGACAGGAAGGAACGAGATCTACATGAATATAGATGAAAAATATATGAAGTCAGCCTTGAAACAAGCACAGAAGGCATATCAATTAGGAGAGGTTCCGATTGGATGTGTGATTGTTCATGACAGGAAAATAATAGGCCGCGGGTATAATAGAAGAAATACCGATAAGACATCTTTGGCACATGCGGAAATAACAGCGATTAAAAAAGCGAGTAAGAAGATTGGCGATTGGCGATTGGAGGAATGTACGCTCTATGTTACGCTGGAACCTTGTCAAATGTGCGCCGGAGCTATTGTACAATCCCGCATAACAGAGGTCGTAATGGGAAGCATGAATCCCAAAGCGGGCTGTGGCGGCTCCATTTTAAATATTTTGGAGATGCCTCAATTCAATCATCAAGTGAAAGTAAGCCGTGGCGTTCTTGAAAAGGAGTGTAGCGAATTGCTTACGCTGTTTTTTAAAGAGCTTCGTATCCGTAATAGAGAAGAGAAGCTCAGGCTGCGCACTGATTCATGATTAATTGCCTTTATCTCTTTATTTTAGATGCAAAGAAAAAAGATTTATGATATAATTTCGGCATAGAGTCGGAAGAAGAATATCAGTAATGGAATATCATCAGAAAAGAGGTAGGAATTATATGGAATTCATAATTTTAGGCGGCGGATTACTTATTATCATTATAGCAGTTATTATAGCGGCGGTATCTTCTGTGGTAGCGGCAGTGGCGGCGGATTCGGATGATGTTGAATTCTAATCACAGGTTTTCAAAGAGATAACGAAAAGATGTCAAAGAGATAAGGTATGTATGAGAATTTTTATAGGATGTTTTTCAGATGGAATTATCTGTTTGAGAGGCATTCTTTTCTTTTTACCCTAATTAGGGGGATAAGTGAGGTGTTTAGATGATACTAAGTGTAAGCAGGAGAACGGATATCCCGAATTATTATTCGGAATGGTTTTTCAACCGGATAAAAGAAAAATATGTATATGTAAGAAATCCTATGAATATCCACCAAGTGAGTAAGATAAATATTTCGCCGGATGTGGTTGACTGTATTGTTTTTTGGACAAAAAATCCGGAACCAATGTTGAATAAGCTGGAGCACCTAAAAGACTATAAATATTACTTCCAGTTTACGCTTACCGGATATGGAAAAGATATAGAGCCATCTTTACCTCATAAAAGGGATGAAATGATTCCGATATTTCAGAGGTTATCTGAAATGATTGGAAAAGAGAAGGTGGTTTGGAGATACGATCCAATCGTTATTACGGATACTTATTCTGAAGAATATCATCTGAAAGCCTTTCATGAAATTGCTTCAAATTTAAATGGATATTGTACAAAGGTAGTAATCAGCTTTATTGATTTCTATGTTAAAACAAAAAAGAACATGACGGATATTGAAACGATAGATAGAAATCAAAAAGAGCTAATTGATTTTTCGGCAAAATTGGCCGAGATTGCAAGAAAGAATGATATGGAAATTGAGACATGTGCGGAACCGATTGATTTATCCTCTTGTGGAATTAAGCATAGCAGTTGTATCGATAAACGTTTGATTGAAAAAATAATAGGGAGCACTATTAAAGTAAGAAAAGATAAAAATCAAAGGGAAGAATGCGGATGTGTGGAAAGTGTTGAGATTGGTGCATATAACACATGTTTAAATGGATGCAAATATTGTTATGCGAATTACAGCGATGAGCGGGTAAAAGCAAATAGGGACTTATATGATGTTCATTCACCAATACTCTGCAGCAAGATAACGAAAGAAGACAAAATAACGGAGAGAGTCGTAAAATCTATCAAAGAAGAGCAAATAAGCTTTTGACATCCGCTCTGTATAGTGAAAAATATCTAAAAATATTCCACCCTTTCGAAAATCTGTTATCTGTAATAATGTGAGGAAGCGTAATATACTTTAAGCAGCTGATAACTTAAATCTATAATTGCAGGGAGGAAAATAATGAAACGAAAAATAATGGCAATGTTACTTTTAACAGCTATGACGGTCGGCACACTTACAGGATGCGGCAGCAGTCGTGAAGCAGCGGCACCGGCAACGGAGAATAAAACAGAAGAGGCAGCACCGTCCGAAGGAGCTTCTGAGCAGAGCGGAGAAGCAAAAGAATCTTCAGAACCGGTTACCTTGAAGATATTCTCAAACCTGCCGGACAGGAAGAACGGTCAGGGACTTGTGGAACAAATGGTCATCGATGAATATACAGCGGCCAACCCGAACGTAACGATCGAGGTAGAAGCCCTTGATGAAGAGGCTTATAAGACAAAGTTCAAAGCTTATGCAATGGACGGTATGCCGGATGTGGTAAGTATCTGGGGACAGCCTTCTTTCCTTGATGATGTTCTCAATGCGGGTGTTCTGGCAGAGTTAAATGAAGCGGATTATGCGGACTATGGATTTGTTTCCGGTTCTCTGGATGGATTCAAGAAGGATGGTAAACTGTACGGGCTTCCTAGAAATACGGATATTATGGCTTTTTACTATAATCAGAAGATGTTCGATGATAATGGCTGGAAGGTACCGAATACTTATGATGAGTTGCTGGCGCTTGCGGATAAGATTAATGCGGCAGGAATCGTTCCTGTGGCAATGGACGGTGGAGACGGGTGGCCGATGGCAATCTATCTGACGGACCTGATTGTAAAGATTAACGGCAGCCATGGAGATGTGGTGTCAGAGGCGATAGCTTCTGCTGATTTTTCTAATCCGGTATTCCTGGAAGCTACCGAATTATTGGCGAAGTCCGCAGAAGCCGGTCTCTTCCAGACAGGATACGATTCTCAGGACTATGCGACAGCAATGAACTTATTTACTAACGGTCAGGCGGCTATGTTCTATATGGGAAGTTGGGAATCTTCTATGGCTCTTAACGAGGATATCGACGAAGCGATCCGCACTAATATAAGAGCATTTACAATGCCTGTTGTGGATGGAGGCAAAGGTAAGGCGACAGATATCGCCGCATGGAATGGAGGAGGATATGCAGTTTCCGCGAATTCTGAGGTGAAGGATGAAGCGATTAAATTCTTAAATTACTTATATCAGTCGGATAAATTATCCAGATATGGATGGGAAAATGGTATAGGTATGTCCGCACAGGATCAAAGTGCTTATATGAGTGGACAGGAGACAGAACTGCAGAAGCAGTTTATGGATATTCTCAATGGTGCGACCAGCGTTTCCGGAACCCCTATCAACGACTGCGGACCTTCCGTATTCAAGACCGTAATGGAGAGTGAGATTCAGAATGCTTCTAATGGAGCGACGGATGCACAGGCGTTCCTGGAAGCAATCGGAAATGCATGTAAGTAGGGAGTATTAACATATATAGTATAAATATAGGCGGTAGGCGTAGGGTTGGCATATTTATATGCCGACCCCGTTTATCAAGAGTATGTTAGAACCGGAGGGATTGAAGTGCAGAAACTATATAGCAATAAATTCGTGATATTTTCCCTTGTATTTCCCGGATTATTAGTCTTTTTCTTCGCTATATTAGCTCCTATCTGCTTAAGTGTGTATTATGGGTTTACTTCTTATTCGGGAATGGGAAGAGCGGAGTTTATTGGATGGGAAAATTATAAGACACTTTTATACGATACAAACTTTGGGCGTTCCCTTATGAATTCCCTGCTTCTTGCCATTGGGTTTATTCTGATTCAGCATCCTATTGCAATTGTAGTTGCGGCAGTTTTGGATAAATTACAGGGCAAGGCGGAAGGAGTTTTTCGCTGTATCTATTTTATACCGAATGTGATTTCGGTGGCTGTGATCGCATACCTGTGGAAATTCATTTATAACCCGGATTTCGGCTTGCTGAATAATATTCTAAAGGTGTTCGGCTATCAGGGAAAAATAAACTGGTTCAGTAATGAATTAGCAATTTGGTCCGTACTGGTTGTTCTGATTTGGCATGGTTTTGGATGGGGTATGCTCATTTATTATACGGGAATTAAGAATATAGACCCTGTTTTATATGAGGCTGCTTCCATCGATGGAGCGGATCAGGCATCCACTTTCTTGAGAATCACACTTCCCCTTATGAAGCCGGTGATTCAGGTGAATGTAACAATGGCGATTATCTCCGCTCTAAAGCAAATGGAGACGGTATATCTGTTAACGAACGGGGGACCCGGCAACAGCACACAGTTTGCAGCTAATTATCTATATCAGCAGGCATTTAAGGCATTCCGTTACGGATATGGTAATGCCATCGGAGTGGTATTCATTATTATATGTCTGTTAGCAACGGTATTCTTAAATAAATTATTCGCAGATAAAGAATTGGCATAGGAGGATATATAATGCAAATAGTAAAGAGAACTTCCTTATGGCTCATCCTTATTGCAGTGGCGGTAATACAGATATTTCCCTTAATATGGCTTGTGAACTTCTCTCTCGCAAGCAGTAATGAAATGTTCACAACAGGATTACTGATTATACCGAAGAAAATACAGTGGGATAATTATGTAAAGGCTTTTGTGGACGGGCATTTCCTTCTTTATTTGAAAAATAGTATCTTAATTAATGGGCTGGCTGTTGCCCTTGTCATTATAATTTCCATTATGGCGGCTTTCGCCTGTAAACGGATGAAATGGAAGCTTTCCAATTTGGTGAAAACTCTTCTGGTAGTCGGTATGATGATTCCTATTCATGCCACACTTCTGCCGAACTATAAAATATATCATGCAATGAATTTAACTGATACCATATGGGCTCTTTTGATTCCTTACGTGGCCTTTTCCCTTCCTCAGGGAATGTTCCTGATGACGAGCTTTTTACATGCTGTTCCGGTGGAATTGGAAGAGGCGGCAGTCGTGGATGGATGCGGTATTTACAGGATTGTATTTCAGATAGTAACCCCTCTATTAAAGCCCTCCATCGCTACGGTAGCAATTATGACTTTTCTCAATAACTGGAACGAATTCATGATGGCAAGTACATACTTAAGCTCACCCAAGTGGAAGACCCTTCCCTTCTCCGTACTCGAATTCACCGGGCAGTATTCTTCTAATTATGCTGTGCAATTTGCAGTTATGGCACTTACTGCAGCTCCTGCCGTTATCGTCTATATCATTTTGAACAAACATATTACAAAAGGTGTAGCCATGGGAGCGGTAAAAGGTTAAACTTAAGAAAAAGCATAGACTTGAGGGACAGAGATGGGGATTAGAAAAGTAGGACGCTTGATATCATACTTTAATATCAGGCAGAAAATAATCTTTTATGTCTATCTGGTGATCAGCCCGATTTTCATATTGATTACAACCTTTATTTTAATCAGCAATTATAATGATACAAAATATAAACAGATAGAAGCCGATAGCAACGTGGTAAGAAGTTTGGACAAGAGTATTAGTGTTATCCAGACCGAATTATCCGATTTATCGGTTTATATTTGTATTAACAGCGATATTGGGGCAATTTTATTGAGCGACGATCCCGGTCAATTGAGTGAGGATTCCAGATTGTGGTACAGTAAGGCTCCTATGAAAATCATTCAGGATATTATCGCCCTGAAAGGATATATCAAGACGCTTGCGATTTACCCGGAGAATGGAGTGAAGCCTTATCTTCGTTGTATTGATTCCAGCGTACACATGCCGGATATAGAGTCAGTGAGGCAGACTGCAATTTATCAACAAGCTCTGGAAAAAAGAGGAGATATCATATGGAGCCGTGTGAACTATGGAGAAGATGGTATTTATCAGGCGAATTATACGGATAAAATCGTCATGTACCGGGAAATCTTCGATATGGCTAAGAAAGAAAAACTGGGATATCTCGTATTAGGCATTAATGCGGAGAAATATACCGATTTATGTAAGACGGCTGTGGGACAAGAAAATGAAGGTATTATCATTTTAAGCAGCGAAGGAAAGGAACTGACCCGTTACGGTACGGTGGATGAGGAAATCCTTTCTTATATTTCCGGAGAAGAATATTTGCAGCAGGATCATAGAAAAAGAGCGGTTTATTTCGAGCATGGAGCTTATAACGTATTTTGCAGCCAAGAGCAGAAAAAAGGGGTAATTGTCTGCAAAATGGTTCCTAAGAGTAATGGGGGAAAGCAGCTTAACAGCATTATGATCACACCCATTTTAATGCTCATAGGATTGTTGTTCGTCCTATGGCCTCTGCTCGAATTGATATCCAATATTATTTCGAGGCCGCTCCGGCGCCTTTGTATTGCTATGAATCAATTTCAAGGCGGCGATTTCAATCAGCAAGTGATAGTGGAATCTCAGGATGAAATTGGTGAGGTGACAGAATGCTTTAATCATATGGTATTGTCCATCAAAGAGTTAATTGATCGAAACTATGTGATGGCATTGAAGGAAAAGGAGAGTGAGCTTATCGCTCTTCAAGCGCAGATCAATCCTCATTTCCTGTATAATACATTGGATTCCCTATATTGGCGTACGCAGTCACAAGGAAATGAGGAATTAGCAGAAGATATTCTGGCATTATCACAGCTATTTCGCCTTGTCCTTGGGCAGGGTAAGGGAATTATTCCGGTCCGCATGGAAAAGGACTTAATTACTAATTATCTACATATCCAGAAAATGAGATTTAATAAACGGCTGGAATATGAAATTGATATAGAGGAAGACATTCTGGATGAATCTATTCCTAAGTTGATTTTGCAGCCATTTGTAGAAAATGCGATTGTTCATGGATTCGAAGGAATGGAAAAGGGAGGCTTCCTAAAGGTAACAGGAAAGCGTCAAAATGAGCAGCTTATCTTTATGATTAGTGATAACGGCATAGGAATGACAAAGGAACAAATCGATGCCATTTGGAATATCGAAGATACGAAACGTTATGCGAATCAGAGAATCGGTCGTTATGCAATTAAGAATGTGAAGGAGCGGTTGGAACTCAAATATCGCCAGAACTTCGAATTGTTGATCACCAGCAGGCCGGATCGGGGAACCGAGGTTATTATTAGTCTTAAGATAGACGATACCAAGCCTGAGAAGCAAGGGAATATAGATGAACTTTCTATAACCTTGTAGATATTGCAATTATCACATATTAGAATCGGAAGGAGGGAAGCCTTGTGGGAATAAAGTTATTGGTTGTGGATGATGAGGATAATATCCGTAACGGAATCTCCAATTATATCCGCCTGCACAGCGACCGGGTAGATAAGATATATACGGCTTGTAACGGGCAGGAAGCCATCGATATTATAGTGCGTTCCCGTCCCGAAGTGATGCTGCTGGATGTACAGATGCCGGGAAAGGATGGGTTGGAGGTGATGAAGGAGGCGAAAACTCTGGATATTCTTCCGATAACGATTATACTTAGTGGATATGATGAGTTCAAATATGCCCAGGCGGCTTTAAAGTATGGTGCGAAAGAGTATATGCTGAAGCCCTGCCGTTCCACGGAAATATTGAAGATGGTGAATGAAGCTATCGGTGATATTCTCGGCGAGGAAAGTAAAGAAGGCGAAGGGAATGAGGTGACGGAGAATTACTTGGTAAATCGGGCAGTGGAATATATCAATGAACATTATAATGAGAATCTTACACTGGCAGGGGTGGCGAACAAGGTGGAAATCAGTGCCAGTTATCTTTCTTCTCTCTTTTCAGGAAATATGAATTGCTGTTTTGTAGACTATTTGAACGGAATCAGGATTGAGCATGCTTGCTTCTATCTCAGGCAGAACCGGATGAAGATATATGAGATTGCTTTTAAAGTGGGATTCCATGATGAGAAATATTTTTCTAAGGTATTTAAGAAGGTGAAAGGAGTGTCCCCGGCACAATTTAAGAAGGAGGATAGGAAGGGGGGAATGACCCATTGATGGTATGAATTAGTAAATGTGCACAAATAGAATATAGTAAAAGTATAAATTTAAGGGAAAAAACTTTGTAGATATTGACGAAGATGTAAATATTGACAGTTAAAGTGCTGAATGATATGATTAGTTTAACGTTAAACTAATAAAAACTATTTTTGTAAGATAAAGAAAAAGCCTTTTAGCAGATAGATGTGGGGTTTTACGTAAAAAAATTGTATTAATATGAGAAGAAAAGTAAATTCAATAAGTTTAACGTTAAACTATAACGTAATGGGTATTCATAAAAAGAAGGGAGAGCAAAAATGAAGAAGAAGACAGTAAAAAGAATTCTGGGTATTGTATGCAGTATGACATTGACAGTATCCATGCTTGCCGGATGCGGAAACGCGCAGCAGGGAGCGGCAACGGAGACCGCGAAGGAAACGGAAGCCAATCAGGCAGAAGCGCCGGCGGAACCGGAGAAAGCACAAGAAGAGGCACCGGCGGAGGCGGAACCCGTGGAAGTGACATTGGGTATTTGGCCGGAGGATACGCTGGCGGATGATATTGCGATGCACGAAGGCTTTGTAGAGACGATGAAGACGAAGGCCCCAGGCGTTACATATACCCCCGCATATTATAAGTATGCTACAGACACCTTTATGCCGATGGTGGAATCAGGAAATTGTCCTACCGTATTTGAATCATGGTTCACGGAACCTCAGAAGTTGATTGCCAGCCAGGCGGTAGCTAATGTAACGTCTGAACTCGATGCAAAGGGATGGCTGAATTCCATGAATCCTTCTATTAAAGAATTACTGTCCGATAAGGATGGCAATATTTATGGTATTCCCCGTGACGGTTATGCGTTGGGGCTTATGCTTAACGTAGAAATGTTTGAGGAAGCAGGGCTTGTAGATGAGAACGGATATCCGCTCTATCCGAAGACGATGGATGAGCTGGCTGAGACCGCTAAGAAAATTAAAGATGCTACAGGGGCTGCAGGCTTGGTTCTTCTCGCTAAGGATAATGCCGGCGGATGGCATTTCTCCAATATCGCATGGAACTTCGGAGCGACACTTTGTGTAGATAATGGAGACGGAACCTTTACCTCTAATTTGAGTTCGCCGGAAGCGATCAAGGCGATGGAATTCGTTAAGTCTTTGAAATGGGATTATGATGTACTTACCGCCGACCCGACCAATGAAGATTGGGGAACCGGATTTACGCAGCTCGGAACCGGTAATGCGGCTATGTATATCGCTGCCAACGATGCGGTAAATCAGCCTACACAGGTGAATGGGCTTCCCGTAGATAAGCTTGCGATGTGTGCGATTCCGGAAGGTCCCGGTGGACAGTACTCTCTGTTCGGCGGAACCCCTTATATGTTCTCCAAGGATGCTACACCGGAACAAATAAGCGCAGCGCTTGAATATATTGAAGTGATGGGCAAAGGCCCGTCCGTATCCGAGGATGCGATTGCAGGTATGCAGGCGGATGCCGAGAATAAATCGGCAGCGGGAGTTCCCGTTATCCCCAGATTCCCTTGCTGGACGGATCAGGCTATTTTAGATGCGGAGGCTAAGATCATTGAAGAATACGGAAATGTGGATACTCAGATGTTCCAACCGTACTTCGATGCGACCTCTGCGGAAGGTCTTCGTTCGGAAGAACCGGGCTTGACACAGGATATGTACGGAGAGCTTACCAAAGTGCTTCAGGCGGTTATCACAGATAAGAATGCGGATGTAACGGCACTTATGGGCACAGCGAACGATAACTATCAGAAATTATTAGATGATACTTATCCCGCGAACTGAGTGATGAAAGAGCAGTATGCGGATACGATGAAATAACGAATAAAAGCTGGAGAAAACCGTATTTATGGTTTTCTCCGGATTTTTAAGAGAAACGGGTATTTTGGCAAAAAGCGGGGAGGTGCTTTTATAATGCGCAAACATGTATCGTGGAAAAAAAGAGATTTTTTGGGATGGCTCGTCATGCTTCCTACATTGCTCCTGTTCGCTTTTTATGTATGGGAGCCTTTAATTGAAAATATCAGGCTGTCTTTGTTCAGTGCGGTCAGATACGAACTGCAGGAATTTGTCGGGTTCGATAATTACATAAAGGTAGTGGAGAATCCGGATTTCACGGCGGCACTTAAAAATACATTCAGCTATACATTATGGTCTTTGGTCATCGGATTTGTAGTGCCGATAATACTCGGCATCTTAATTTCGGAAACGGTGAGGTTCAAGAGCCTCTATAGAGTAGGAATTTACTTTCCCAATATTGTCCCGGGGTTGGCGACCGTATGGATTTGGAGCTTTTTCTTCAATCCGGGCAAGACGGGAGTTTTGAATATAATATTGTCGAAGTTCGGTATGGAGCCGCAGCTTTGGCTGACGAATCCTCATTTAACGATTCCTCTTATTGTCATTACCCTGACATGGAAGAGCGCAGGAGCGACGGCACTCATTTATATGGCAAATATAAGCGGTATCAGCGCTGACTTGTATGAAGCGGCAACTATCGATGGGGCGGGAATCCGGCAGAGAATCCGGCATATTACATTGCCGAGCGTATTTTCTTTGGCTAAGACGCTGCTGCTATTACAGATCATATCAGTATTTCAGATTTTATATGAACCTATGGTAATGACAAATGGCGGGCCCAATAATGCCAGTATTTCTTTAATGATGTTAATGTATCGCTATGCGTTCCGCGACTTTAACTTCCCGGCAGGTGCGGCTTTATCGGTAATGATCTGTATTGTGCTCATTATATTCAGCGGTATTTATATGATTACGACGAGGAAGAAGGAAGGTTAGGAGGGAGAAGATATGCTTTTTAACAGCTATAAGAATAAAAAGGATGGAGCTATCAGAGGCTATGATATTCAAACTCCCAGGGTGAGGGTTCTTGCGGCGGTCATAATGCTTCTGTGCTTTGTAATTGTGGGCATTTGTATCTTTCCGGCGTTGTGGGTCATATTGGCGGGATTTAAGGATATTAAAGAGTTCATGAGAAGTGCGGCCATCTGGCCGACCTCCTTCGATTTCGAGAAATTCAGGGTAACTTGGAAGGCGTTCAAATTCGGGAAGTATTACTTGAATTCCGTCATTTCTGTTACGGGAAGTACAGTCTGCGCCATCATTTTCAACGGCCTTCTCGCTTATGGTTTCGCCATATTGAAGCCGAAGGGCTATAAAGTCGCATGGGCTCTCGTGATGTGGAGTCTGCTCATTCCGGCGACGACGAGCATCGTTGCGGTGATGAGAAATATCAGCCTGATCGGTCTGAAGGGGAGTTTTTTGCCGATATGGCTGGCTTTCGGAGCCAATGCTTTCTATGTTGTTCTGTTCAAGGAATTCTTCGAGAGCCTTCCTTCAGAGCTTCTGGAAGCCGCGAAACTGGACGGCTGCGGAGTGCTGCAAGTATTCATAAGAATTATGATGCCTCTGAGCAGACCCATTATTATGGTAGTAGCCATTTTCGCCGTTACTGCGGCATGGTCCGATTTCATCCTGCCATATCTTGTGCTCAACGGTTCGGGGAAAGAAACGGTAATGGTGAAGCTCTTTGCGTTTAAGGATACTCCTACGGATGCGGTAAGTGTTTTGAGGGCGGTGGTATTTTCTATCATACCTCCGACGATATTATTTACCCTTTTCCAGAAGCAGATTACGGACAGTGCGGCTGCAGGAGCCATCAAAGGATAGAGGATGGGTGAATATATGGCTAAATATGCGGATAGATATTTTTTGGCAGATGAATGGAAGATCATAGAGAAAAATTTCGTGCCGGAGTATGGGGAAGTGGCGGAGTCGATATTCTCCCAGGCTAACGAATATATGGGAGTACGCGGATACTTCGAAGAGGGGTATAGCGGAGTACATATGCAGGGGAGCTATTTCAACGGCATATACGAAGAGCGGCAGCAAGAGGGGCAGAATTATAAAGGAGTAGTGAATACGACAGAGTTCATGGTCAATGGAGTGGATTGGCTGTATACACGGATTCAAATAGGAGAAGAGCGGCTGGATATCGGAACATGCAGAATAAAGAACTTCCGCAGGGAACTGGATATGCGTTCCGGGCTTTTGACTCGTTCTTTCATCTGGGAACTGGAGGAAGGGAAGGAGTTGGAGCTCACGTTCGAACGCCTTCTCTCTATGAGCAGAAATAAAATTGCGGTACAAAGAATTACGCTTACGCCGCTTAACTTCGATGGGGATGTGAAGGTTGTATCCGGGCTCGACTTAGATACGATACATAAGTCCGCAGGGAAGAACTTATGGGAATGCGGAGGGCATATTTGCAAGAAGGATTTTCTCGGAATGATGGGAACGACTATAGGCACGGGGCAGCAGATTTACTCCTCTTGTACGATAAACAGCGATTATGGAATGCAAGGACAGGGGATCGAGGAAGAGAAAAGGGTGGCTCTTTCCTTTTTTCTGCCGTTACGTCGCGGGGAAGCCTGTCATGTGAACAAGAAGATATGCAATATAGCACATAAAAAAGAGAGCATGGAAGAATTTCTGTCCTCCTGTGATCGAGCGGAAAAGGAACTGGACGAGGTGGACTTCGAGAAGATATTGGAGGAAAACAGAGCCTGGTGGAAGGATGTCTGGAACCGGGCGGATATTACTATCGAAGGCGATGAATGGAATCAACAAGGCATTCGCTTCTGTATTTTCCAGATGTTTCAGACCTATCACGGGGCATCGGAAGGCACGAACATCGGAGCGAAGGGATTGACCGGAGAAGCTTATAACGGAAATGTCTTCTGGGATACGGAGACGTATTGCCTACCCTTTTTCCTTTTTAACGATGTAAAGGCGGCGAGAAATCTCCTGCTATTCCGTTTCATGACATTAAAGGAAGCCAAGGAGAGAGCAGCGGCGCTGGATTGTAGGGGAGCATTCTATCCGGTGGCGACGATAAGCGGAAAAGAATGCTGTAATCTCTGGCAGCATGCCAGCTTGCAGCTTCAGGCATCGACGGCGGTGGCGTATGGTATATGGTTCTACGAGAAAATGACAGGCGATGAGGAATTCCTCATGCAGTATGGTATGGAGATGCTGATTGAGATATGCCGGATGCTGGCAGACAGGGGAGACTTTACGGAAGACGGGAAGAAGTATGGATATTACGGAGTGATGGGGCCGGATGAGTTCCAGATGATGGTTAATAATAACTGTTATACCAATTATATGGCAAAGTTCACCTTTTCTTATACATTGAGTCTGTTGCGGAACAAGAATAAGAATCAATCGGAGGCGTTGAGAACATTAATACGGAAGTTGGAGTTGACGGAAGAAGAATGTGAGAAGTGGAAACGAATGGAAGAGAATATGTTCCTTCCTTTTGACGAAAAGACAGGAATTTATGAACAGCATGAAGGGTATTTCCATCTGCCCCATGTGGAGGTGGGAGATATCCCGGTAGAGAATTTCCCGCTGTATCATCATTGGTCTTATGACAGGATTTACAGGAATGACATGATAAAACAGCCGGATGTATTGATGTTCCTGCTGCTGTTCAATTCGGGCTTTTCGGAGGAGATACTGCGGGCTAATTATGAATTCTACGAACCGAGGTGCATTCATGAAAGCTCTTTATCTCCATCGGTGCACTCAATTCTCGCCTCCCAGTTGAAGAAGCATGAAGAGGCTTACCGCTTCTTCCAATTTGCCACGAGGATGGATCTGGACAATTATAACAGAAACAGCGATGAGGGGCTTCATACCACATCGATCGCGGCGGCTTGGATGAATATTGTCTATGGATTCGGCGGTCTCCGTTCGGATGGAGAACAATTGAGTATTTGCCCGACGATGCCGAGGCAGTGGAAGGGGTATTCCTTCCGCATCAATTATCAGGAAAGAATGATTAAGGTAGAGATAGCGGAGGACAAAGTCTTTTTATCCTGTCTGAAGGGCGATGAATTTGAAATAAAGGTATATGGCATTCCGGTGAGAGTAGGGAAGGAACAGACGGAAGTTACGATTCCCGGCGTATGGAGAGCATAGATGAGAGGATAAAGAGAATGAATTGGAGCATAAAAAGGAAAGGATATTCCCCGGAAGATATTACCTCGGACGGTAACAGGCTGCTCGTGGGCAATGGTTATATGGGTATTAGAGGAACCTTGGAGGAATATAGGAAGGAACAGCTGGCGGCCATCAATCTGGCGGGCATTTATGACCGGGTGGGAGACGGATGGAGAGAGCCGCTGAATGCGCCGAACGGATTGCATACTTACATAAAGGTGGACGGGGAGAGATATTGCCTGCCGGAAAAGGAAGCCTTGAAGCATGAAAGCGGATTGAATTACCGGCATGGGCTGATGAAAAGGATGACCGTATGGAGAACGCCGAGGGGAAATATTACGGTGGAAAGCGAGAGGTTTGCCGATGCGGTCAATATACACCGGATAGGGATGCGTTATTCCGTCACTGCGGATTTCCATGCGGATGTGGAGATTGTGACGGGAATAGACGGCGATGTCTGGGATATTCATGGCCCTCATTACGATGTGCTTCAGGCGGATGAAAGGGAAGGAATTTTATCCGTGGAGGCACTGACCCATGAAAAAGGGCAAAAAGTGGCTGTGTCCGACAGTGCGACGTGGGATTTCCCTGCCGAAGTAAAAATAAAGCAGGAAAAGAAAGGAATTTATCGGAGAATCATCTTCGTGACGGATTGCGCACAGCCATATACGGTAGAGAAATGGGTAACAATTTATACGAGTGAGGATGGGGAAAATCCGGCAGAAGATGCTTATAGAGAGGCGGAAAGCTGTCTGACGGCTTCCTATAAAGCGGTGAAAGAAGCTCATGTGAAATGCTGGGAGGAAAGATGGGGGCATTCCGAGGTGGAGATAGAAGGGGACCCGCAGGCGATGGAGGCGTTGAATTATTCTCTCTATCATCTGCACAGCGTTGCCCCGCGGCATAAGGAAGGGTTATCCATTGCCGCCAGAGGGCTTTCGGGACAGACATATAAAGGGGCGGTTTTCTGGGATACGGAAATGTTCATGCTCGATTTTTTCCTGTATACGGAACCGGAGGTGGCGGCCAATCTCATGAAATACCGAATCGGGACATTATCCGGGGCGAAAGAGAAAGCGAAGGAATATGGCTATGAAGGGGCCTTTTATGCATGGGAAAGTCAGGAGGGCGGTTACGATGCCTGCAGCGATTATAATGTGACGGATGTGTTTACCGGGCGGCCGATGCGCACCTTTTTCCGGGATAAACAGTACCATATCTCATCGGCGGTGGCGTATGGCATTATGAGATATGGAGAACTGACGGGAGATGATTCTCTGCTCGAGGAAGGCGGCGCGCATGTAGTGTTCGAATGTGCCCGTTTCTATTACAGCCTCTTACTGAAAAGAGCGGATTGGGATTATTACGAAATTCACGATAGCATCGGTCCGGATGAGTATCATGAGAGGGTGAACAACAATGGTTATACGAACCGTATGGCGAAGTATACTTTGGAAAGTGCCGTACAGGTAGCGGACAGAATAAAAAACGGTTCCCTAAAGGTGGACGGTATAAGCGACTGGAAAGAAATAGAGGTTCTGAGGAATAAATGTGCAGATGCGGCGGAAAATCTTTATATTCCGAAGCCGGATGAAGAGGGGATCATCGAACAGTTCGAAGGCTATGGGAAGCTGGAAGATGTATCGATAGACGAGGTGAGAAGCCGTTTGCTTCATGAAAAGGAATACTGGGGCGGTGCTTATGGGGTGGCAGCCCATACGAAGGTCATTAAACAGGCCGATGTGATTACGTGGCTCAGCCTTTTTCCCGAGGACTTTCCGGAGGAAATATTAGAGAGAAACTGGAACTATTATGAACCGCGTACAGAGCATGGTTCTTCTTTAAGCGCCTGCATGTATGCTATGCTGGCGTGCCGTCTCGGAATGGCACAGAAAGCATATCCTTTCTTTTTAAAATCGGCCGCTGCGGATTTGGCAGGGGGAGGAAAGGAATGGGCCGGACTCGTTTATATAGGGGGCACCCATCCGGCGGCATCGGGCGGGGCTTATATGACGGCTGTCAGAGGCTTTGCGGGTGTATATACGGAGAACGGGGAAATAAAAATAAAACCCCATCTCCCCGAAACATGGAAGAAGATGAGGTTCTGCATTCACTACAGAGGAAAAGAATACCGGGTAGAAATTACGAAAGATAAGAGTTCTATACTTCCTGTGTGAGAAAAGGGGGTATAAAAAACAGGGCTTATGGAAATCAAGGAAGCAGGGAGCGGACACTTTCCCGTTCCACCAAGGTGGTTGGTAAGATGAGCTGGCGCTCCGTTGCCTGCTTTCCCTCCAGAAGCTGCAGCATGAGGTTCACGGCGAGCTTTCCTTTCAGATTGATATCCTGATGTACTGTGGTGAGGGGAGGCGTAATCATCTGGCATAAGCTGATATCATCGAAGCCGACGATGGAAATATTGTCGGGAATCCGTTTCCCGATCTCCCTAAGGCCTGTCATGATTCCGGCAGCCATTACATCGGCTGTGGCAACTACTGCAGTAATATCCGGATGGCTGGCAATGTCCCGGCTGGCAAGGCGGCAGGAGGCGATATCCATCTCCTGTACGAAGACGAGAGACTTATCGAAAGGGATATTGAATTCCGTCAGGGCGGATTTATAGCCGAGAAAGCGCTCCTGGAGCACGCCCCCGTCCTTGATGTCGGGAGAGGCAAAGGCTATTCTCTTATGCCCGTGTTCGATCAGGTAGCGGGTTATGTTGTAGCTGCCTCGGAAGTCTTCCAGACCTACGTTGCATAAAGAGTTCTGGTTAGTGTAACTGTCGATCAATACGATCGGAATATTCAAATTCGATAACACATCGAAGAAGTGATCTTTGAAGATACCGGTAAAAAACAATCCATCCACATTCCAATTTCTTAGAAAGGTTAAGAGCTCTTCGGAAGTCTCGATGGTGCGGAGCATTAAATAATATCCCTTTTCCCTGAGCTCCTGTTCGATAGCGCCGATGGATGCGGAATGGAAAGGGTCCTCCATGAAGTTGGAGCCTTTGCGCGTAATGACATGATTTACGAAGCCGATCACCTTAGAGGAATTGGATACAAGGGAACGGGCCGACATATTCGGAACATATCCGAGTTCCTTTATGGCGGCATTTATTTTATCTATGGTATCCGCGGATACACGATTGTCTTTGCCGTGTATGACATTGGATACGGTGGTGCAGCTTACACCTGTAACACGTGCGATATCTCTAATAGTGGCCATAGTTCGATCCTTTTATTTTTTTCTTAGGTTTAACCTTAAACTATGGTAATTTTAGCATAAATGCAATAAAAAGACAAACTTGAAATATCTCGAAATAAGGAAGGTGTGATGATTCATATGATAAGGGGAGTAATATTTGATTTAGATGGTGTGCTCGTGTCCACCGATGAACTGCATTATGAAGCGTGGAAAAGGCTGGCCGAAGAAATAGGAATTGCCGCATTCGGCAAAGCCGATAACGAGAAGCAAAGGGGAGTGAGCCGTATGGAATCTTTGCAGATTGTCCTCAATAAAGGAAATAAAAGTTACACGGAAGAAGAAAAACAGGGGATGGCGGAGCGTAAGAATAACTATTATAAAGAAATGCTGGAAACGTTGGATGATAAGGCGGTTCTTCCCGGAGTTCTCACGACGTTACGAGGGCTGCAGGATAAAAAAATTTTGATGGCGGTGGGATCTGCGAGCAAAAATGCCCCGTCTATTTTGAAGAGAATCGGGCTTCTGCCATATTTGGACGGGGTAAGCAGCGGATTGGACACGACCCGTTCGAAACCCGATCCTGAAGTATTCCTGGTAGCCGCAGATAAGCTGGGGCTTTCTCCCGATAAATGTCTTGTGGTGGAGGATTCTTTTGCAGGCGTACAGGCGGCGAAGGCAGCAGGAATGAAATCCCTCGGAGTAGGGCCGTATTATAAGGAACTGCAAGCGGATTATGAAGTGAGGAGCCTAGAATCCGAAATCGACTGGGAGAAGATATTGGGGTAGATGTAAGAAGCGGGAGGAAGATATGGGGAATGGTAAAAAGGTATGGAATATAGTTCAGATAGCGGCCGGTGTTTTCCTGTTTGGAGCGATTATATGGACGCTGAGGGATATTGCAGAGAAGAGATGGAATACGGAGGAAAAGGTAATGAAGGAATCTTCCTTAATTTTATATGAGGGACCGAAATCGTTGAAAGATGCTTCGTCGGATGACTTGAAAAATACTTCAGAGGAAGGGCGCAGCATAGGACTTATGCATTGCACGGACACGAAGATAGCAGTAGACGGACAGGAATGTTATGTATATGACACTAATGTCAATCATACGAGACAGTGGGTGGCGAACTATCTTCCGCCCCTTTCCCGGACTCCGGTGGCTTACTTCGATTTCGAGGGCAGGGTGAAGATAGAGATAGAAGTGCCGGGGAGGGAGATAGATACGGTGAAAATCAGCCCTCTTGCTTATGGAATCGAACCGGAAGTGAACAAGGAAGCGCATACCGTAAGCTTTACCGTGACGGAGCCTGACAATTATACGGTTATGTTCAACGATTCCCCGGAGCGTGCGGTACATATTTTTGCGGGAAGTATAGAACAGGATAGGCCGGATTTCGATGACGAAAAGGTAATCTATATCGGTCCCGGAGAGTGGGATATCGAGTCGATCGTGCCGGAGGACGGTCAGATTATTTATCTGTCGGGAGGTGCCGTAGTCCACGGAATGATCAATGCCAACTATGCGAAGGATATCATCGTTATGGGAAGAGGGATCATCGACGGTTCGCATCTCGCCGGATGGAAGGGGAAGGAAGCATATATTCCTTTGAAATTCGACCATTGCAGCAATATCACTATTAAGGGTATTATTGTTCTGAATTCCAACGCCTGGGTCTGCCAGGCATTCGACTCCAAAGACGGAATCATCGATGGAGTGAAAGTGATATCCGCCAGACCGAATGGAGACGGAATCA
Organism: Kineothrix sp. MB12-C1; assembly: GCF_030863805.1. NCBI lineage: Bacteria > Bacillati > Bacillota > Clostridia > Lachnospirales > Lachnospiraceae > Kineothrix > Kineothrix sp. MB12-C1. Next base: position 1,761,484 of record NZ_CP132957.1, on the reverse strand, counting down.
GTTTGCAGTCATGCGAGAACTATAGCGTATCGAACTGCTTCGTCCGCTCGTGGGACGATTCTCTCGTGGTGAAGAACTACGATGGAAGCAGCAGGAAAATCAGTTTTGAGAATATGCAGCTTTGGACGGATCTGGCACAATCGATGGAAATCGGCTATGAGACGAATAAAGGACAGAAGGAAAATGTGGAAATAACTGATGTCTCATTCAGAAATATTACCGTACTGCATAACTTCCATAAGCCCATAATCTCCATTCATAATGCGGACGATGCCCTTATATCCGATGTCCTCTTTGAGAATATTACAGTGGAAGATGCACAGATGGGAAGCGGCGACGGAGACGAAATGCCTTACTTAATCGATATGCATATCGCACAGAACGGCAATTGGTCGAGCACGAAGGAAAGAGGAAGAATCGAAGATGTGACGATAAGGAATGTGAACGTTCTGGCCGGAAAGGAATGTACTTCCCGTATTAAGGGATATGACGAGACACATAAGATCAAAAATGTATCTCTGCAGAATCTGGAAGTTCTGGGAAAGAAAATAACGGATCTCTCAGAAGGGGGATTTGAAGTCGATGAGAATACGACGGAAAATATTTGCATTCTAGATAATTGATAAGTAATCAAATAAAAAGGAGAGGGTGATTAGAAATGAAAAAGGGAGGAGCGATAGCGCTTATTGCTATGCTGTTCATTTGGGTGGCGCTTGTTCTCTATGATATGAGTTTGGGGGAGGATAGAGCGGAAGCGATGCCGGAGACCAATGTGACCGTAGTGAGCGCGCCGGAGCAATCCGCTCCTATGGAACATGAAGCTTTTATTAAGAAAGAATATATTAGTGTACTTCCCGAGGGGGAGAATATTGCTCTGAAAGGAAAGATAGAGGCGAGTAGTTTTGCGGATGTCTATGTTCCCAACAAGGCAATCGACGGGAAGACTGCGGGGCCGTCCTATTGGGAAGGCGGTGCAGATAATTATCCTAATATATTGACGCTCAGGTTAGAAGAAGCGTCGGCGGTTCACGCGATTAGAGTGGCTCTCTGCCCGCAGAAGATATGGGGGAAACGCACACAGGAATTCAGTGTGGAGATCAGTTCAGATGGGGAGAATTATAGGGAACTCATTCCTTTGACGGCTTATGAGTTCGACCCGGCCAGAGGAAATGAGGTTATATTGGAATTCGAAGAAATAGAAGCGGAATATATTGAACTCAAGTTTAATTCTAATACGGGTGGCGCCGGAGCACAGGTAGCGGAATTGGAGGTATATAGCTAAAGGAGAAAATCTTAAATTTTTTTATATTTGTTTTATAAATCCTTATGAAACTTTATATAATTTTTCAAAACTATACACACAGAGGACATATTTATCCGTTAAGATGTATTTAGATGGTTGAAGAATTCATTGTTTTAATTCACTATCTCCCCCTCATAAGAATATATAAGAAAAGGCTCCGTGAAAACGGGGCCTTTTCTGTCTAGGAATTGCTATGTAAAAGAGCGCGTTCTACGCTCCAATAGAAGTTCTCTTCTCCGACGATATCGTAAATACCGGAGCGGCGGAGCATAGTCATCGTATTAGTAGGTACGCCGCAAAGGAGGATTCTTTTTCCTTTCTTCTGAAGGGCCGTCAGCACATTGATAAAAGTGAGAGCGCCCGAAATATCCATATAGGAAACACCGCGCATGGACAAAAGTACCGTATCGTAACTTTGTGCCCTATTCTCAATCTCTTCGATATGTTGTGTATTGGCGAAAAGAACGGAACCGGTCAGATAAGCGACAATGGCATTTTCAAATTCATGAGTAAGGGGAATATCAGCATGATTAAGGCGGTCCATATCTACTTCTTCATAATTAATCTCGATGTTAGACAGGCGGTTTACGAGAAGAATCAAAGCAGTAATAACGCCTATCACGATAGCGGTAGTAAGGTCGAAGATGATGGTAGCGGCCATGGTAACTGTATATTTCATAGTGGCACCTTTGAACTTGTGTGCGGCGATATATCGAATCTCTGCCCAATCATTCATGCGAAAGGCGGTTACCATAAGAACACCTGCAAGAGCTGCAAGGGGAATCTGTGCCATAACAGGACCGAGGACGAACATGAATACAAGAAGCCCCAGTGCATGAAGAATTCCTGCAAGCCTTGTGCGCGCACCCGACTTCAAGGCAACACTCGTACGGGCAATTGCCGCAGTAGCAGGAATTCCTCCAAAGAATGGGATGATAATATTACCGATTCCCTGTGCCACTAATTCCTGATCGCTGTTTAGGCGCTCATTTGCCATCTTACCGGCACTGGCCCCGCAGAGCAGACTTTCGATCATGCCGAGCATAGCAATGCTGACTGCCGGACCAAAAACCCCTTTTACCTGATCGATAGTAAGAGAAGCGAGGGAAAAACGGGTATCCAGAATCAAAGACTTGGGAATAGCACCTACCGTAGCCACATCCAGGTGGAGAAGGGAAGAGAGGATAGTGGCGATAATAATACTTAAGAAAGAAGCAGGAACGATAGCGTTCCACTTCTTCGGAAAGAAAATCATAAATAGAACGACGAATAAACCGATAAGGGTAGTTTCCATATGCAAAGGAAATCCGAGCTGTCCATAGCTAAGGAGCTTGGAGAGCGTACTTGTGCCTTTCGAGGTAACGCCGAAGAAATTATCGATTTGCCCCAAAGCAATAATGACCGAGATACCGGAGGTGAATCCGGTGATTACAGGGGCAGGAATAAGGCTTGTAAGTCTTCCTATGTGAAAGATTCCGCATAGAACCAATAGAATACCGGAAATAAAAGCAGCGGTGAATACTCCCTGCATTCCGTAATTAGCAATAATACTTATAAGGATGGCTGCCATAGCTCCGGTAGGCCCGGAAATTTGATAAAAGGCACCGGAAAGAGAACCGATTACAAGCCCTGCTATGATTGCTGTGACAAGGCCGGCTGCTGCTGTGGAGCCGCTGCTGACGCCGAAAGCAAGAGCCAGGGGAAGTGCAACGGCAGCCACTGTCAGGCCTGCCATTAAGTCCTGAACAAAAGTTTTGCCATTATAGCCTTTAAATTCTTTTTTTAATTGTGTAATATAATTTGTAATTAACATATCTTCCTCCGTAAAGAAATGTGTAAAACATGCGATTTATGGTAGAATTATCACTATACTCAAGAATAACAATTATAATAGTCTTATCATATTTCGTCAATATGTATTACCCTTTTAGGATAACCATTTCCAAGGAGATTGTTGCCATTTATAAAAGATAAAGGAGAAAATCAGATATGAATACACAACTTTTGCATTATGCAGTGGAAATAGAAAAGACTGGTTCTATTACAAAAGCAGCACAGAACTTGTTTATGGCGCAGCCGAATCTGTCAAAGGCTTTGAAAGAATTAGAAGAACATTTGGGATATGCGATATTCGAACGCACCTTTAATGGAATGATACCGACGGAGAGGGGCTATGGGTTTCTTCTTCACGCGAAAAGGATTATGGATCATATATCTCAGATTGAAGCTCTTTCAGAGAATAAAGAGCCGAGGACCCAGCAATTCCACATATCCATACCACGGGGAAGCTATATCGCTGAGGCCTTTACGGAATTTGTAGCGGAATTGGACCCACAGCTTGGAATGGATGTTATGATACAGGAAACGAATTCTATGCAGGCAATTAATAATGTGGCTTATGAGAATTTTAATCTGGGTATTATTCGATATCAGAGTATTTATGAAAATTATTTTGTAGATTTTATAAAAAGCAAAGGACTACAACAAGAAGTTGTTTGGAAGTTTGAATACCTGTTAGTAATGGCAGATAATCATCCGCTTGCAGGTAAGGGCTCACTGAAAGGTGAGGATTTATTCCCTTATATCGAACTGTCCCATTCCGATTTAGTAATACCTTATGTAGATAGGAAGAGTATGAATCTGCAAGAGCATAACGAGGTGGAAGGAAAACATATTTATGTATTTGATAGGGGATGCCAGTTCGATTTGCTGGCAAGAGTACCGAATACTTATATGTGGGTATCTCCTCTTCCTGAGCTATACTTGAAGCAATATGGGTTAGTGCAGCGTAAATGTAGTATACCGAATAATAGTTATAAAGATGTTCTTATCTATAGAGAAGGCTATCAGCCGGGTAAGATGGATGAGAAATTTAAGGAAAAGCTATGCCGGGCGAGAGATGAGGTAGCATATGAGGTACGCTAGCAGGGGTATATAGAAATATATATATCCCTATGAATAATTTATATTTTTCAAAGTAAATAGAATCTGCTAGACTGTTTTTGGCAAGGAAATGTAAAAAAGGTACAGGCATTTGTCATCCTTGAGAAGCAAAATATAATCGAAGGAAGAGAAGATGGAAGAAAACTTGTATACACCTAGACAGATATTACAGAAATATATAAAAGCATGCAGCGGCAAGATAGTGAATCCTCTTTGGAAGACGTTATTGCTCGGAGTGATGGCCGGTGCTTTCGTTAGTATAGGTGCGGCAGCCAGCAGCGTATCCATGTATGGAATTGAGAATGTAGGAGTAGCAAGAACCGTAGGAGGTCTTGTGTTCCCTATCGGACTTATGCTGATTATTTTAATTGGCGGAGAATTGTTTACAAGTAATTGTCTGCTTGTGATGGGGGTTCTCGATAAAAGATATTCCTCTTTGAAGATGGTAAAGAATCTTTTTCTTGTATTTTTCAGCAATCTTGCAGGAGCTGTACTGATAGCTCTTTTGATTACCTATAGCGGTCAGTTTAACTTTTCCGATAATGCATTAGGTGCTTATGTTATTAAGGTAGCAGTTACCAAATCAGGGATTGATCCGATCAATGCGTTTATTTCAGCCATTCTTTGTAATATCATTGTCTGTACAGCAGTGTTTATGGCAGCAGGAGCCAAGGATATGGCGGGAAAAATTCTTGGAATTTTCTTTCCTATCTTCGTATTTGTTATTTGCGGCTTTGAGCATTGCGTGGCTAATATGTATTATATATCTGCAGGGATTCTAGCTTCAGGAAATGCGGATTATACAGCAAAGGCAATGGAATTATACGGACTGGCAGAGAAACAAATTTCTACGCTTACTATTACAAATATGCTTATAATAAATTTAATTCCGGTCACATTTGGAAATATGGTAGGAGGAATGTTATTTGTCGGAATTCCTATCTATTTCTTATATAGGGAAAAGAAAGGCGGTGCGGATATGTCTTCGCATAAGCTGCATGTTCCCACCTTCCCAGTAGGGAAGGAAAAAATTTCATAGTATGAATATATACTCATTTATATAAATGTCCGATGGCATATTATATAGTGTATATTTGTAAAAACCCATAGCAAAACACCGGAGCATTTATTGTTCCGGTGTTTTTAATTTGGAGAATATCTCTAAGGGGGAGGGCTTCTTGTTTGCACGAGATATTGTATGATATAATAAATAAAAGACATTTTGGTTTTTATTTATTGAACTGTAAACGGATACGGTGTATTAGCGTGAAATTACTCTACCTGTAATCCAAGGTTTATAAGTTATGAGAAAGGTATGGTTATTAAGGTGGAATTACAGTTAATGGATAGCCCGCTGTTCTGGGATATGACAAAAGAAGAGATTGATAGTTGCCTGGCATGCAGCCGTTCAGAAATTATTCCTTATGAAAAAGATCAGATTATTTTTTCCCAGCACGATAAGCCGCATAAACTGCATGTGTTGCTGGAAGGCTCTGTGGCTATTTGCAACGATTCTGTATCCGGCAAGCGCAATATTATTACATCCATCGATAAGGCGGGAGAGCTATTCGGGGAGGTCTTCCTATTTCTTGGAAAGGAAGGTTATGACCATTATGCCCAGGCCCTTGGCCCCTCTACCGTATTGCTTATACCGAAAGAATTCCTGTATCATAACTGCGGTGAGAATTGTGATTACCATACGAAGCTTATTTCCAATCTGCTGACGATTCTCGCGCAAAAGGCATATTACTTGAATCGTAAACTACAAATTATGTCGGCAGGTACATTACGTCAGAAGGTTGCCAGGGTATTGTTACAGCATTCGGATGTAGACGGTCAAGTATCCCTTCCGATGAATAGAGAAGAAATGGCAGATTTCTTAAATGTGGCACGCCCATCTCTTTCAAGGGAGTTGATGAGAATGCAGAAAGAAGGGATTATTACCATTCATAAGAAAGATATCATCATTAATGATAAAGATGCATTTCAGGAAATATTGTAATATATAAAGGCCGTAAATCATAAAGATACAATAAATATATTTAATTTTAAGGTTGTAACAAATGTTACAGATTTTTCAATGGACTCTTGCTATTATGTATATGTGAAATAATGAAATGTGAACATCAATGATGCACATAAATACACATGGACTATGGAGGAGAAAGCCAATATGGAGAACAAGATGTTTTGTTACCAGTGCCAGGAGACCGCTAAATGTACAGGATGTACACAGGTAGGTGTTTGCGGCAAAAGCCCTGAAGTTTCTGCGATGCAAGATTTGCTCGTATTTGTAACAAAGGGATTATCAGCTGTTACTACACAGCTTCGTGAGGAAGGCAAAGTAGTTGATGCCAATGTAAATCATCTGGCAACACTTAACTTATTTATTACTATTACAAATGCAAATTTTGATGAAGAGGCAATTGTTGCCCGCATCGTAGAAACACTTGAAGTGAAAAAGGATCTTCTTGGACAGATAGAAAATGTACAGAACCTTCCACAAGCAGCACTTTGGGAAACTTCCGATAGAGGGGAGTTCGCAGCAAAGGCCGCAACAGTAGGTGTACTCGCTACAGAAAATGAAGATGTACGTAGTCTTCGTGAACTTATCACATACGGACTTAAGGGACTTTCTGCTTACAGCAAGCATGCAAATGCACTTTTACAGGATGATGAAGAAGTAGATGCATTCCTTCAGAGAGCGCTTGCAAAGACATTGGATGATTCCTTAAGTGTAGATGAATTAATTGCTCTTACTTTGGAGACAGGAAAATATGGCGTAAACGGTATGGCTCTTTTAGATACAGCTAATACAACGGCTTACGGCAATCCGGAAATAACAAAAGTAAATATCGGAGTAGGTACCCGTCCCGGTATCCTTATTTCAGGTCATGACCTTCGCGACATGGAGATGCTTCTTGAGCAGACAGAAGGCACCGGCGTAGATGTATATACACACTCAGAGATGCTCCCTGCACATTATTATCCGGCATTCAAGAAATATTCTCACTTCGTAGGTAACTATGGAAATGCATGGTGGAAACAGAAAGATGAATTCGAAAGCTTCAACGGACCGATCTTAATGACTACGAACTGTATCGTTCCTCCTAAGGATAGTTACAAAGATCGTCTGTATACAACAGGCTCCGCAGGTTATCCGGGATGCAAGCATATTGCCGGTGGAATTGGTGAGAAGAAAGATTTCTCCGAAATTATCGCTCTTGCGAAAACATGCGCGGCTCCTGTCGAAATTGAAACAGGAGAAATTATCGGTGGATTTGCTCACAATCAGGTACTTGCACTTGCAGATACAGTAGTGGATGCAGTAAAATCCGGTGCAATTAAGAAATTTGTCGTTATGGCAGGCTGTGACGGAAGATCGAAGGAAAGAAATTACTACACAGACTTTGCACAGGCGTTACCCCAGGATGCGGTTATCCTTACTGCAGGATGTGCAAAATATAAATACAATAAGCTTGACCTGGGCGATATCGGAGGAATTCCCCGCGTTCTTGATGCAGGACAGTGTAATGACTCCTATTCACTTGCAGTAATCGCTCTCAAATTAAAAGAGGTATTCGGCCTCGAAGATATTAACGAGCTGCCTATCGCATACAATATTGCTTGGTATGAGCAGAAAGCGGTTATTGTATTGCTGGCACTTCTTTACCTGGGCGTTAAGAACATCCACTTAGGACCTACGCTGCCTGCATTCCTTTCTCCTAACGTAGCTAGTGTGCTCGTAGAGAACTTCGGAATCGCCGGAATCGGTACAGTGGAAGATGATATAAAGCTGTTCTTCTAAGCTTCTTTCGTAGGTATAATAAAGATATCGTATCATATAAAGAATCATTAAGAACTCCCCCACATTATTATGCGGGGGAGTTCTTAGTTGATTCTTATTTAGTTTTTATGAAATACCTTCTATGAAATACTTAGTATAACAAGAGAAAAGTATTAGTCATGTATTATAGTTGTTATTCTACGGCAATTACCGATACAGGACAGCTTTCCTGCGCATCTACAGCACTTGCTTCCGCTTCTGCGGGAACATCCTCCACATAAACTTCGGCAATTCCGTCATCGGCCATTTGAAAGACCTCGGGGCAAATACTGGTGCACAGGCCGCAAGATATACAGCCGCTTCTGTCAAGTGTAGCTTTCATAATCCAATCTCCTTCTATCATCCATTTTTATATATTTATATAATAAGGCTTAAATTAATTGTTCTGTTATTTGTCCTTAAGCTGCCGGCTGAGGAAACACGACAGTGAGCTGCATTTTAAACTGTTCCGGTGCCGCAACAGCATGAGGAATGTTTGCCGGCATAACGATACTCTCACCGGCATTTAATGTATATTCCTTACCTCCGATTGTGACTAGAGCCGTTCCGTCCAATACGGTCAGCATAGCATCGCCGGTAGAGGCATGGGTGCTGATTTCTTCATTGGCATCGAAGGCAAATAAAGTAATACTCACTGCAGAATTCTGCGCTAATGTGCGGCTTACGACCTGCCCTTTCGCATACTCCACAAGGGAAGAGAGGCTGAGTACCGTTTCATGATCGATATTTTTTAAATAAGCTGAGCTCATAAATTAATCTCCTTTTCTGTTTTGGTGATATCCAAAACTTTTATTTTTCATTAGTATCGTCAGTAACTAATCGCTTTTCACCTGTAATTTCTTGAATGGGAGCTATATTTTGTGTTACTTCCAAAACACCGAGGTATTCGCCTGCGTCATCCCGTACAGCGAAGTAACGGATGAAGATATATTTATCGCCCATCTTAATCCAGAAGTCTTCATGGTCCTTGCGCCCTGCTTTAAAGTCTTCCACAAGATCTTCTACGATATGAACGCTTGCCGGCGGATGGCAGTTAGAAACTTTTCTTCCGATAATCGCTTTCGTACGGGGGAATACTCGTTCAGCACCTTGAGAGAAGTAGCGTACGGTATCATCCTTGCCAACAAAGGTAATATCGATAGGAAGAGCATCCAGCATATAGGAAAGTTCTTCCACTGAAAGTACACCGGTAGGAAGATGAATCGATCCTGGGGTAGAAGGAATCTGAGCTTCTTCTTGTTTACCTTTCTCTTGGAGAGCCGGATCCCATGCAGGAACATTATCGATAAGGCAGTAGCCAAGCTCTACACTTTCTTCGGCTATTATCTTCCATTCATCCAATGTTAGATTCTCAAGGAGCATAGGAAGAAGGATATTCTCTTCTTTAAATATCATTTCTCCGGCCTTATTTAGGAATGCCTCGATTTCTTCTTCTACCTGCGAGAAGTCTCCGGAATCGAGCTTAGCGATTACCTCCTTCAACTGAGCGCGAATTTCATCATCTACACCCCACATAACCTTAGGAGGAGCTGTAATTCCATATTGTTCCATGTATGGGAAGAAAAGATTCTCCTTTTTCACATAATGGCAATCGATTGCGGTAAGCTTTCTTAAGCTTTCTTTTAATGATTCATGTGTAGAGCTATCTTTAAAAAAAGCAAGCTGAGCGCGAACGTCATCAATTACCTGCTCAATCGCACGATTTTCTCTTTTAAGAGTATGTGCCGGATGTCCCGGAACTTCGGAGGACTCAGGGGCACGGTGAATATCTTCAATCGATCCCTTAAATACGGCAGCGTGAACATCGCAAAGCCGCTGTACTTCGGAAACAGGAAGACCGTTTGAAATTAAAGCTTGTTCTGCCTGCGCAATTTCCTCTGCTGATACATTGCCGAATACTTCGGCGAAACGCTCCTGAACTTGCTCTACACTTTTTCCATCGTGAAGCTGTGAGATCAATTCTTTTAGTACTTCTTGTCTGTACTCTCTGTTGTTAATTTCAGCACTCATTTCTTTTCCTCCTTTACGGTATATCCATGTTGTGTAAATAATAGTTTTATATCTTCCAAATCTAACTTTTTAAAAGTTGCACCCTTGGGGATTGTCATAAATCTTCCCGCTGTAGCCAGCATCCCCGGTTTGGTAATATCGGGAAATCCAACTTCTTCCAATAGGGGAATTATGCCCGGATCTGCGGTACACAATTCATAAACTGTCAAATTAAGGTCTAGAATCTTATCAGCCATTTTGATACCTCCTTATTTCTCTTTAATTGTCATTGTACCAACATATAAGAAGTATATCTGTGATTGTAATCAAATTTTATAACTTTAATCCTTTTTTAACAATCTTTTCCGGCTAAAGTGTTCATCGCTTCTCTATTTTTAAGGAGGATGTTTTTATTGTTAACAGAATGAATCAGACCCTCGGCTTCAAGCTGTCCCAGCTTCCGGCTAATAGTTTCTCTTGCTATTCCGAGATAGTTAGCCATCCCCTCGCGGCTTACGGGGAGCTGAATAAGTATTCCTTCGGGAACAACTTTCCCATATTTATCTGCAAAGTCAAGAAGAAGACCGCTGATACGGCTATCTAGGTTTCTCACTCCTATGCTTTGCATGGTGTCTTCCATACGGGCAATGCGTTCTCCCAACGTCTCAATAATTTTAATGGCGATACCAGGATGTGCATGGAGAATTTGATAGAAATCCTCTTTTGCAAAGCTACAGATTCCTGTAGGTGCCAGTGCCTCGGCAGTATAGGGAGATTTCTGAGAACCGAACAGATTCTGTTCGCCGAAGAAATCTCCTTCGGAAAAAATATGAAGAATTTGTTCACGTCCTTCAGGGGTCACTTTGAAGGCCTTCACGCTACCCTCATTTATGATGATAAGTGAACGAGGAGAGTCACCTTCTGAAAAGAGAAGCTCCCCTTTTTGATAATTTTTATGCTTGATAATGGAAGATATATGGCTCATTTCTTCCGGGCTGAGGGAAGAGAATATAGGAACTTTGTGCATGCAAATCTGATCTGAGCTATGTACGCTACAACAATTACAGTTCATAAAATAACCTCTCTTTTGTCATTAAAATATGGGTTTATCATATCATAAGATACCGTATTTTTCAAAAGTTCAGGAGGAAAATAAAAATGCTCACCTAATCAAAGGTAAACATTTTTAAATGAATTCTTATATATGACTCTATCCTCAATGACATCTACCACTTCTTTGCAGAGATAAAGTGCTTTTCCAGGGAATCCTTTCTGAGCAGAAATCCTAAGGATGACAAATCTTGTTCTATTTTTTCTTGAATATCCTCAGATAACAAGTTGCTGATAAGTTCCCAGGCAGCATCTTTATATTCGCTGTTAGAGCTGATGGCTATTGACCATAAACTATTAATCAAATTACCATTTCCTTCCGAAGTAGGATAACCGATGAAGGTCACAGGTTCTCCGAACACACTGTAGGCACATGCTCTGTAATCGATTCCGCTAAGGATATAGGTATCTAACAATATTAAATTTGTCTGAGTGTCTGTTCATTTTCAAGTTCCCCATATGTTTATACTTTCTTTTACATTCATTTAAAGCATATACAAAGGCATCTGTCAAATGATAGACTAGCACCTGTCTTCATGTATCGCTTGTGTGGGAGAGCTTATATAAGCCCCAATAGGCGTATGGCTAAGTTGAATACCAAGCACACAGAAATGCCGATGACGGTAGGAAGAACAAAGGAAAGCACTGTCCATTTTAAGCTTCCTGTTTCCTTTCTTATTGTAAGACAGGTGGTGGAGCAGGGCCAGTGGAAGAGGCAGAATAGCATAGTGGAAACAGCGGTTACCCAGGTCCAGCCATTATTTGTCAATAATGTCTTTAACTCAGCCAGGCTGTCTAGTTCCAAGATAGAGCCGGTAGACATATAAGTCATAATTATAATAGGAACGACAATCTCGTTCGCGGGGAAGCCTAGTATAAATGCCAATAATATCACGCCATCCAACCCTAGCAGCTTGGCAAAGGGATCTAAGAAAGAGGAACAATGAGCGAGCAATGTTATATCTCCGATCGTTATGTTAGCGAATAACCAAATGATAATACCTGCCGGAGCCGCTACGATAACAGCCCTTCCAAGGACGAACAGCGTTCTGTCGAAGAGGGACCGGACAATGACTCTTCCGATTTGTGGAGTACGGTAGGGAGGAAGTTCCAAGGTGAAGGAGGAAGCTTCGCCCTTAAGGAGTGTTTCAGATAAAAAGCGGGAGAGCCAGAAGGTCATCATAACCCCAAGAATGATCACTGAGGTCAAAATGAGTGCAGCTTGTATTGAGCTCCAAAAGCCTCCGGCAGTTCCGATAAAGAACATGGAAATAATCGCTATTAAAGTTGGAAAGCGCCCATTGCAAGGTACGAGGTTATTGGTCAGGATGGCTATAAGCCGTTCCCTGGGAGAATCGATGATTCGGCATCCTACAACACCGGCCGCATTGCAGCCGAATCCCATGGCCATGGTTAAGGCTTGTTTTCCGCAGGTTTTGGCCTTTTTAAATTGATGATCCAGATTGAACGCTATCCGCGGAAGGTATCCGAAATCTTCCAGAAGGGTAAAAATAGGAAAAAAGATAGCCATAGGGGGCAGCATAACCGAAATGACCCATGCGAGCACACGGTACATTCCCAACACGAATATGCCGTGTACCCATTCAGGTGTTCCTAGCCATAGAAAGGCATCGGTCAATCTGTCTTGGAGTCGGAATAAAGCGCCGGAAAGGAGCTGGGAAGGAATATTGGCCCCGGATATGGTTAGCCAGAAAACAGCACACAGGAGCAAAAGCATGATGGGAATACCGGTTTGCTTGCTCGTGAGAATGCGGTCTAATTTGCGGTCGCGGGGATTGGATACAGCACGGATATTGTTGGTTCCCCGCATGCAGCCGGAGCATTCGGAGTTGCCGGGACATCCGGAGCAGCCATGACATAATGAAAGGGCGGCTACCGCCACCTCCTCTGCGGAGTTTACAATGCAGAAGATTATAATATCCCTCAGTGTATTTTCAGTTACTCCCGCTTCATTCAGCAAGGACTGTAGACTGGTAATTGTTTCATTTACGGCAGAATCTTCTAACAGATTATAACCGAGATACTTCTGAATGCGGGCAAGGAGTGCCTCGTCTTTTTCCAGGAGTTGTAAGGCCAGCCATGTACTGTTAAGCGAACCGTCTAACTTTTCTTCAAGAATATCCACCAAAGGAGATATGGCATCGATTATTGTAGGATGATATGAGATTTTATGGGGGGTGAGAGAAAGCCTTCCTGAGCAAAGGGATTCCACTTCTTCCATTAATTCCTTGAGTCCGTTGCCGCTGCGGGCGCTGGTCCCGACTACGGGCACACCTAATTTCTTGCGGAGTGCGGGAATATCGATGGAAATTCCTCTTTTCTCCGCTTCGTCCAATAAATTAACACAGACCACTACGTTGGGAGTAAGCTCCATCACCTGTAATGCCAGATTCAGATTTCGCTCGAGGCAGGTTGCATCACAGACGACGATAACAGCATCGGCGCCGCCGAACAGAATGAAATCACGGGCAATTTCTTCTTCTGCGGAATGAGCCATAATGGAATATGTGCCGGGCAGATCGACTAAGATATAATCATTTCCATTCAGTCGATGTACTCCTTGTGCGGTTGCCACCGTTTTACCCGGCCAATTACCGGTATGCTGGTTTAAGCCTGTCAACGAATTGAAGACTGTACTCTTTCCTACGTTAGGGTTGCCTGCCAGGGCAATTATTTTATCCGATGCATGGATTTTGGCAATTGAAAATGTATTTACAGCACCATCTTCCGCAATATTCAAAAGATTTTCCCCCTTTCCCGGCATTGCTCCTGATCGATGAGAACGTTTATGGCATCCTCCGTTCGCAGAGCGATAATAGCTCCTCTTATTTCATAGGCAACCGGATCCCCATAAGGACTTTTCTGGATGCATTGTATCTGCGTTCCTTCGATAAGCCCCAGATCTTGCAGCCTTCTTTTCATTCTGCTGCCATTTAAAAGAGAGATAACGCTGGCAGTTTCGCCCTCTTGTAAGTTCGTTAGATTCAGCATACGAAATAACCATTCCTTCTTCTACTAATTGTCTCGTCCCTGTCATATTATTAGGCAAGGGAAACTCTGTTTCCTACGGCTATCATATTCGTCTATCGATACATTTGTTACAAATAGAAAGAGGGAAAATATTTGTCAGAGAATGAATTTTTTACAATAAGAGGATATTCTCTTATAGAACAAAAGGATATGTCTTATGCGATGGAGGACTATCTGGAAATGATTTACCGCCATGCCAGGAAGGGCAAATATATGCGCGTAAATCAATTGGCATCGTTGCTCAATGTAAGACCTCCTTCCGCATCTAAAATGACAGCGAAGCTTCGTGACAGCGGAATGATTCAGTTCGAACCATACGGCATTATACAACTGACGAAACGCGGAGAAGAAATAGGAGCTTACTTACTGCATCGGCACGAGGTGCTGCACAGCCTATTCTGTAGGATTACATGTTCTGAAAACGAACTGGAACTGGTGGAAAAGATAGAGCATGCCTTCGACATGCAGATGATTGAAAAGATAGAGTTCTTTTTACGTTCCTTGGAAACATCGATAGAAAAAGCAGAAAAATGAGATACGCTCCCGGCACAAGACTTATTATAAAGTAGGAGCAATACTTGAAAAAGGCAATGGGCCGGGGCGGTTGGAGAAGCTATTTAATCATTAATTGAAGGAATAGGTCAAGGAATTCCCGCTCTATATTTTCTGTACTTTCCAATTGGAAATTCGGCTCGGATATAAGCATATGAGTAGGAATTAATTCTCCATTTAAGAGTGCATGCATTTCACCGTCCAACATTTCATCATCGATTTGACGTATTTGTACTTTCTCAGATGCGGTTAAATCTGACAGGCCAAATTTGCGGAAAATTACATTCATAATCATTTCTTCGATTTCCATGTAATTTGTCAGATGTTTCTTGACCGGCCTTATAATATCTGAAATATATGCCTCACTCGCGTCGTGAAGTAAACATCCCAGGATTACTTTCCCAGACCATTTTCTTGCCAATGCCTCTTTTGCACAGTTAATGGAGTGCTGACCCACGGAATAGAAATATTTAATATGCCCGCCACCCCGGCATAAAAGACTTAAAGCATGGGCGATGTCCTCGATACAGATATCCTTTTCTTCCATTTCCATCGGATAAAACTGCTTTCCGCTGTAAGTGTTCATCTTGTCGCTCATAAAAAATGCCTCCTGAAAATAAAACTATTGTAACTATGATTTACGTACATCTATCATATCATTCGTTTTTGCATAAATAAAGGCATAATATTTTAACAGTATTATACAAACTTATCGATTCCGCATGCACATATAGCAATGGTAGCTATCGCTTATTCTCTCGGTTTATCTTACCGGAATATACAAATTCACCTCGGAATCAGGGTGATCATATCCAAGGAAACGTTCATCATAAAGCTCAAAGTCTTCCCGCCAGTCTAATTCTTCTTTTGTGGCAAGAAACCATGTTCCCCAAATATAATCAAAGGTCTGAGGCAACATCCGTAGAGTACCCCGGTGGGTAAAAACCGCATAACGTCCTCCGGGGATTACTTTTGGCACAAAGGGTTCGGTCAGTCCCTCGAAGGACGTGACTTCCGTTCCTGCCACCTCGGTAAAGAGGATATCCTCATTCATAGTATACAACGTATTTTCTGCACACGCTTCGCAGATCCCGAAAGCTCTCGCGTTCGGGATTCGATTGGGAATCTGTCTATATAGAGAATTGGTTCTAGCCCACAGCTCTCGCAGACAATTGTCTCGCAAGGTGGTTTCGCCCCCAATCCCTGCCACCTTGATTTCCGGCAGTTCTACTATCCTCGGATGGACTGTCACATTGCGAGCCAGATGATTCAGCAGCCCTGTATCCAAGCGTTCCTTACTGCTAATGAAAGTGTCCAGGCGATTTCGACGATAGATTTGGGGGCTGACCTTATAAATGGCTTTGAATGCACGGCTAAAAGCTTCGGATGAATCAAAGCCATATTCAATCGCTATATCTATAATTTTAAGGTCTGTGAGAGAAGCTTCTTGGATGCGTCCGCCAAACGGCGCTGCTTTCTCCAAATTAATCTGTGCATCTTGCATGCTATTACCTAATGGTTTAGTAATATCATAAGCGTGCCAACCGTTTTCGGCTCGGCCGCCCCAGCAAAGATCAATGATACCCTCTGATGGAGAAATCACCATGCTCTTTGTGGTTCCGAAATACTCTTCAAAGTAATGGCAACATAGACCATCTGGATACTTGGCATACAGCATTTGCTCCTTGGAGTCTGAGTCAATCTGTTTTGCAATGCGTTCTCACGCAATCCCGTCATCCTCTCCTTAAAAGTTAAAAACTTCTCCCCAATTAAAGCAGCCGGATTCTTCTGTGCTTTTCGGCCAATGGCTGCACCATGCAGGAACACCGGGAATTTCCACTCTGTCAAAACTGGGTGTATATGGCTTAATATCGAGTACAGGTGTGTTGTCGTTCGCATCGATAAATGCAACTTGAATAAGCCCCTTTTCAAAGTCAATACGGATAAGTTCCGCCGTAGTCAAAGCAATCGGATTTGGACGTTCTGGTGAACGAGTGGCGAAAATGCCCATTACTTCCGGTGCGCCTTTGTAGGGCTGTTCTGCTTGCAATACGGAGCGTGACTCGGTATTATCGCAATCACTAAACCACCAAAGTACATTAATGTGGCTATACCCCTCTAAAGCTTGTAAAGCGGGAATATACTTTTTGTCTACCTCAATAAATATACCGTTTTCGTTACTGCAAACCTTTCCAATGGACTGTACAGAAAAATTACTCATTTTATTATCCTCCTTGTATTTTGATGTATGTACAGCATAAGCCCTCACACCATGTGAGATACAAGAGGAAAAAAATATCTTGCAAAGATATAAGACATTTTTATGATATATGTGCTAATGGTATTTGCAGCTCTATTAGGTATTTTTCAGGATTACATTCATTCCATGGCCCACGGTGTACGATTTGCCGGGTTGCACCAATCATTCGATAATGGCTATTCTTTTGCAGCCATTCCGCGAAAGCCAAGTATGCTCCTGCAATATTAGAAAATTCACCATATACCATAGTAGAAGCCATTGTTGGTATTGGCTCGGTAATTTTGTATGTGAATTCTCCGATATTTTCACCAAGTTTTTTCACCGGCACACATAATTCCACATCGACATCTTCTTCTTTATACTCTGCATCATGGTAAATGGAAAATGTATTGCTTGATATCCGTATTTGATGTCGTTCCGCAAACGCTGAAAGTTCTTGCCATAAAGTTCCTTCTGCATAATAATCAGGAACTCTTCTACGCAGGGAAAGCACTTGATAGGCTGGGATAGATTTAATGGAAATATTATAATGCATTTCACTTTTCCCGTTTAAGATTTCCTTTTTTGCGAGCTCAATTTTTTGCAATTTTTCTTGTTCATCCTTTATAACCTTTTCTATTTCTGCATATTTCATATTGAGCTGCTCAATGAAAAAGTCTTCTTTTTTATCGAGTACCTCTGCAATTTCGGAAACATTAAATCCACTATCACGAAGAAATATTATTCTGTTGAGAGTCGGTATTTGTTCAACGGAATACCTGCGATGCTCTGTCCATTTGTCAATTTCGGCAGGTTTGAAAAGTCCCACTTCGTCATAATATCTTAACATCCGTATAGATACCTGTGTTAATTTTGAAAATTCGCCAATTCTAAACATCATATCACCACCACAAATAATTATACTCAATATAACCTATACTTCAATCTAATTATGTGAAGTCGGAATATCATAAATTTATCAATAACTTTCTATTTTCTCGACTTTGACGTAGAAACCCACTGCCCATGTCTAAAAGTCGTTGCGTTCCAATCATTCATTATTACAAGCACAGAAAATACAGAAATAGCAAGAAGATCAATGTACTTCAAAAAAGCCAGTAGATTGCTAATAGCAAAAAACCTGCCTCAAAAGCAGTTCCAGCTTTTGGGGCAGGTTTCATTTGACGGAGATGAAGGGATTTGAACCCTTGCGCCGGCGAAGCCGACCTACCGGATTTCGAATCCGGACCCTTCAGCCGCTTGGGTACATCTCCATATTCTTAATGAGTATTCCCTACTCATTTTGAACAAATTACATTTTATCTTATCTTTGAATTTTTATCAAGATGATTAGTAAATTTTTTGACAAAATAATGAGTTTACTATAAAATGCGTAATATAAGGGAATAATAAAAAGTCTAGAAGAGAACGCGAAGAAAAACTGAATATGCTCAAGGAGGAAAGCCAATGAAAAGAATCGGAATGTTAACAAGCGGTGGAGACTGTCAGGCTTTGAATGCAGCAATGCGCGGTGTGGCAAAATGTCTTTTTAACAGTGGAGAAACAGTGGAGATTTATGGTTTTTTGGATGGTTACAGAGGGTTGATATACGGTAATTTTCGTATGCTGACGAGTGGTGATTTTTCCGGAATACTGACAAAAGGCGGTACGATACTCGGAAGTAGCAGGACTCCTTTCAAGCAAATCAGGGAGCCGGACGAAAATGGACTTGATAAAGTGGACGCAATGAAGCAGAATTATCATAAGCTTCGTTTGGATTGTCTCGTTATTCTGGGTGGTAATGGAACTCATAAGACTGCGAATCTTCTGCGTGAAGAAGGGCTAAATGTGGTGACACTTCCCAAAACAATCGATAATGACCTATGGGGAACAGATATGACCTTCGGTTTCCAGAGTGCGGTCAATATTGCTACGGATGCTATCGACTGTATCCATACGACGGCAGCGTCTCATGGACGTGTGTTTATAGTGGAAGTTATGGGGCACAAGGTGGGATATCTGACCTTGAACGCAGGCATGGCTGGCGGTGCGGATATTATCTTGATACCTGAGATTCCCTATGATATTAATAAAGTGATAAAGAAGATTGAAGAAAGAAATAAGAATGGAAGCAGGTTTACGATATTAGCGGTAGCGGAAGGTGCCATTTCTAAGGAAGATGCTATGTTATCGAAGAAGGAGCTCAAAGAAAAACGTAAAAACTATAAGTTTCCTTCTGTTTCTTATGAAATTGCACAGCAAATTAATGAAAAAATCAAAGGAGATGTGAGAGTTACCGTTCCGGGACATACCCAGCGCGGCGGTAGTCCATGCCCTTATGACAGAGTATTTGCAAGCCGTCTCGGCACAGAAGCCGGGAAGCTGATTTTGAATGGAGAATATGGCTTCATGGTAGGCTACCAGAATCGTGAAATTATAAAGGTTCCTTTGGAGGAGGTTGCAGGAAAGCTTAAGATGGTTTCTCCTGATTCCAGTATTGTAAAGGAAGCGAAAATGATAGGAATAAGTTTTGGAGATTAAAGTATGTCGTATACAGCGTTATACCGTAAGTTCCGCCCCCAGGAGTTTGAAGATGTAAAGGGGCAGGATCATATAGTAACTACATTAAAAAATCAAATAAAGGCTCAGCGTATTGGACATGCCTATCTTTTCTGCGGAACGAGGGGAACGGGTAAGACGACGATAGCCAAGATATTTGCTAAAGCGGTGAATTGTCAGAACCCTTCGGATGGAAGTCCGTGCGGAGAGTGTGATCTCTGTAAAGCGATCGCATCGGGAGCCAGCATGAATGTGATAGAAATAGATGCTGCTTCCAATAATGGTGTGGATAATATAAGGGAGATTGTTGATGAAGTCTCCTATTCTCCGGCAGAAGGTAAATATAAGGTTTATATTATTGATGAGGTTCATATGCTGTCGATAGGAGCCTTTAACGCACTTCTTAAGACCTTGGAGGAGCCACCGGGTTACGTTATTTTCATTCTGGCGACGACGGAAGTGCATAAGATACCGATTACAATTTTATCCAGATGTCAAAGATATGATTTTCGAAGAATAACTATCGATACGATTGCTGACAGGCTGCGGGAGCTGACGTTGGCCGAAGCTGTGCAGGTACAGGATAAGGCGCTTCGATATATTGCTAAGACGGCAGATGGTTCTATGAGAGATGCCCTTAGTTTATTGGATCAGTGCATCGCTTTTCATTTTGGCGAAGAATTAACTTATGATAAAGTTCTCGATGTGTTGGGGGCAGTGGATACGGTATTTTTCAGCAGGCTGCTAGAACAGATTCTAGGTAAAAATGTAACGGGATGTATTGACTTGCTGGAAGAAATGGTGATTCAAGGCAGGGAGCTGTCCCAATTTGTGACGGACTTCACTTGGTACTTGAGAAATCTTCTATTGGTGTTAAGTTCTGAGGATATCGAGGATGTCATCGATGTGTCCACAGAAAATCTGGCAAGACTGCGGGAAGAAGCGCAGATAACGGATATGGACACTATTATAAGGTATATACGAATCTTTTCAGAGCTTTCCGGGAAAATCCGTTATATGTCACAGAAGCGAATATGGATAGAGGTGGCGCTTATTAAATTGTGCAAACCGAGCATGGAGACAGATGAAGAATCTTTGCTTGGCCGGGTTAGGGAACTGGAAGAAAAGGTGGAAAAGGGCGTCGTAGCTGTTGTACCGCAAGGAGATAATTCGCCTGCATTGCAAGAATATCAGGATAAAGCGGTGAAGTCGGCGAAGATACCGCTTCCGAAGGCTCTTCCTGAGGATGTGGAAGCAGTAGTGAAACGCTGGCCTTCCATTGTATCAAATGCTCAGCAGCCAATGAAAACTTATCTGAAGGAAGCTAAGTTAAGTCTTGGCGGTGATAATAAACTAATGATAGTATTAGAAGATGGTCTCTCATCGGATTATCTTACAAAGAATCAGGAGAATAAAGAACAACTTACACGTATGATTTCAGAAGCAGTACAAAAGGAAATAGAAATAAACATACAAAGTATAGGAAGCGATAGAGAATTCGAGGATTCTTATATTGATTTAAGCAAGATAATCCATATGGAAATAGAGGTAGACAATGAGTAAAAAACACTCATAATGAGTAGAATGCACTCATAATAAGCAAAAATAGGAGGATATGAAGTAATGGCAAAACATGGTGGATTTTCCGGAGGAATGCCGGGTAATATGAATAATCTGATGAAGCAGGCGCAGCGCATGCAGAGGCAGATGGAAGAGAATCAGAAGGAAATGGAGACGAAAGAATTCACAGCATCGTCAGGCGGCGGAGCAGTTGAAGTGACGGTAACCGGCAAAAAGGAAGTTGTGAAGGTGAAACTTTCGGAGGAAGTGGTCGATCCTGAAGATATCGAAATGTTGGAGGATCTCGTAGTAGCAGCAATGAACGAAGCGCTTCGTCAAGCAGAGGAGGCGAATTCTGAGGTAATGAATAAGATGGCCGGCGGTTTAGGCCTTGGGGGAGGCTTTCCGTTCTAATGGAGCTGTACAGCGGGTCTATTAATAAGTTGATTGATGAGTTATCGGGCTTGCCAGGAATTGGCTCCAAGTCCGCGCAGCGGCTTGCTTTTCATTTGATTAACATGCCCAAAGAGCGGGTGCAGCGGCTTGCTAATACGATAATAGAAGCGAAAGAAAATGTTCGTTATTGCCAGAGTTGTTTTACTCTGACGGACAAAGATCTCTGCCCTGTATGTGCGAATGTAAAACGGGATCATAGTACGATTATGGTGGTGGAGAATACGAGGGACTTGGCAGCCTATGAGAAAACCGGGAAATTTATGGGGGTTTATCATGTGCTTCACGGTGCCATATCTCCCATGCTCGGAATTGGGCCGGGAGATATCAAGCTGAAAGAATTAATGTCACGCTTAGAGGGCGATGTGGATGAGGTTATTATTGCGACGAACTCAAGCCTGGAAGGAGAAACGACAGCTATGTATATCAGCAAGTTGATTAAGCCTGCCGGAATCAAGGTGACAAGAATTGCCAGCGGTGTGCCTGTAGGTGGAGATTTGGAATATATTGATGAGGTAACGCTGCTTCGTGCACTGGAAGGCAGAATCGAGTTATAGATATAAATTCAAAATTAGGAAGAAAATGTGGAGGTAACGGAAATGAAAAAAGCTTTGTTCGGAACTACGAAATGCGGTAGAGAAGTTTATCTTTATTCCTTGGAAAATGGGAATGGAATGAAGGCGGAAATAATGAACTTCGGAGCTGTTTTGGTAAATCTTTTTGTGCCTGATAAGAATGGAAAGGCAGAGGATGTCGTTCTTGGTTATGATAAGCTGGAAGATTATTATGTAAATGGAGCGAATCATGGAGCAACTATCGGCCCCAATGCTAACCGTATTGCGAATGCTGCTTTTGAACTGGAAGGTAATACTTATCAGTTAGATGTGAACGATGGTCCGAACAATTTACATAGCCATGCTGATTTAGGATACCACAAGAAGATGTGGGAAGTAGAAGAAGGGGAGAATAGTATTACATTTTCCTTAGAAGGACCTGATGGGGAAATGGGATTTCCGGGTAATAAGAAGGTAGCGGTAACTTATAGTCTTACGGAAGATAATGAACTTCGGATTCATTATCATGGAACGAGCGATAAGAATACAATTCTTAATATGACGAATCACACTTATTTCAATTTGGCAGGACATGCAGCCGGTGAGATTTGTGACCATATTCTTACCTTGAATGCTACTAATTACACTCCGGTAGCGGCTGGAGCAATTCCCACGGGAGAGATTGCACCTGTAGCGGGAACTCCGATGGACTTTACGAGCCCAAGGCGTATTGGGGATAGGATTGATGAAGATTT
Source organism: Kineothrix sp. MB12-C1 (assembly GCF_030863805.1). NCBI lineage: Bacteria > Bacillati > Bacillota > Clostridia > Lachnospirales > Lachnospiraceae > Kineothrix > Kineothrix sp. MB12-C1. The sequence continues at coordinate 1,738,569 of NZ_CP132957.1, read as the reverse complement.
TGAACAGCTTAAGATAACGGGAGGGTACGACCATAACTGGGTACTCGATGGAGAAGAAGGAGTGCTGCGTCATATTGCCACCGTAGAAGAAGAGAAGAGCGGAAGAATTATGAAGACGTATACGGATTTGCCGGGAGTACAATTCTATGCGGGTAATTTCATGGTAGAAGATAAAGGTAAGGAAGGTGCGACTTATAATAGAAGATACGGCTTATGTCTGGAGACTCAATATTATCCGGATACGGCTAATAGACCGGCCTTCCCATCAGCGGTATTTGGACCGGATAGAGAATATGATACGACTACCGTTTATAAATTCGAAGTATAATATAAGAATACGTGTAAAGATAAGTGAAAAGGTACTGAACAGTTACGGGCCGTTGCGTGAGCAGCGGCTTCTTTTGTCGATAAAAGCCTTCTGAGGTGCGACACAATGTGATAAAAAGATGGAAGAATCGGTGCTATAATGAGCGCATCTATTGGATGGAGGTGCGCTGTGGAACTGCCTGAAGTTATAAGACGAATCGGGAAAATTGAGAATAAAAGAAAAATTTATATTGAAGCTTATGTACTTTCTTATCTGGAGCAGTTCAAGTTTGAGGAACTCAAGGAAGGCGAGCAGATTATTTTATATGGAAGAAAAACAAAAGATATTTCAGCAGAAATTTATGTCATATACGGGGCCGGAAAAAGAAAAATAAAGGAGCCGGATGAGGCGGAGAGCCTTTTTGCTGACTTTGAAGAAGTAGGTTGCTTGAATGTGGATATGTGGAGGCGGGCAGAAGGAGTGTGCGAAGGTATTTTGCTTGGAGATGGTAATGGAGGACAACCTCTGGAGGGTTATTATATTTTCTACGAAGAAAGCCCTGTTATGGCTAAATATCTCGGCTATTCCCATGAAGAAAAAATAAAAAGAGGATTATATGCGAGAAAGGACAGGCCTAAAGATGATGATAAGGAGGATCAAATATTACCGATTCCGCCGGTCTATGATGTGATTCGGGCAATAGTGATCTGTATATTTATTGTTATTTGTGTTATCGCGATCACCACTGTAAATAGTTTTGAGGCATTGGAGGAATTCAAAGAAGCAGCTATTTGGATGAGTAATGCATTAAAGGAGGGAGTTTCCGGATATTAAAAACTAAAGGAATTGAAGCCGACCTACAAGTGTGATAAAATGAGAAAATATATTAAAGGAAAAGGAGCCCGGTTATAATAATGGCAAATGTCAGGGAATATTTGCGCTCCAAAGAGAAAAGAAAGAGCGGAAACCGCAGTATTAATTATAAAGAGAAAATAAGAAGTCATAAATTAACTATTTTCTATAGAAGTCTGTTGGGGCTATTGCTGGTAGGTGCTATTGTGGCAACGGTTTTCGTAAGTTGGAAGAATCGAGCGTATAGTGAGAGCATTATGACGAATGTTGTTTCGGTCTCGAAGGTAGAAGGAGCCTCCTATCTCTCTTTGGGGACGAGTATTCTCACTTACAGTAAGGACGGCGCTAACTGCATGGATAGCAAAGGAAATGTACTGTGGAATAGGACTTATGAAATGCAAAATCCTATGGTGGATATTAACGGTTCGGTAGTTGCTATAGGAGATTATAATGGCAGAACGATATACGTGATGAATGAGACTGGCAGCATGGGGGAGATAACGACTAATATGCCTATCCGTAATTTCTGTGTTGCGGAAAATGGTGTGGTGGCAGCAATCCTGGATGATGCAGACATTACCAGAATCAATTTGTTCGATACGGAAGGGAATATCTTAGTAAAAGCGGAGACGACAATGGACAAGTCAGGATATCCTATCGATATAAGTCTTTCTCCTAATGGAGAGTTGCTGGCTATTTCTTATTTCTACGTGGATAGTGGGGTGATGAAATCTTCTGTAGCCTTTCATAATTTCGGAGATGTCGGGCAGAACCAATCCTCGGATCGTTTTGTCAGTGGTTATGATTATCAGGGAACAATTATTCCATTTATTAAGTTTATCAATGGAAACACCGTCTTTGCTATATCGGATGAACGGATCATGTTCTTCACCGGCAACCAAAAGCCCGTAAGTGCGGCAGAAAATCTTCTCAGTGAAGAGGCACAGGGGATTTTCTATAACAATCAATACATTGGGTTGGTATTTCTGGATACAGAAGGGGAGAGCAAATATCGCCTGGATGTATATAATACAGAAGGAAAACTTGCAGGAACTAAAAAGTTCGACATAGAGTATAAAGATATTATCTTTAATAATGATGATATTATTATTTACAGTGAAACGGAATATAGCGTAAGCAACATTCAGGGAGTGGAGCGTTTCAGGGATCAATTTGATGAAACAGTATTCCTATTCTCCCCTACAGGGAAAACAAATCGATTTGTTGTGATGACGCAGGATGCGATGAATATAATGGAAATGAAATAGGAGTAGAACAGGTGAATTTATTAGTAATCTTTTTTGTTTTATTGGTGCTGTGGCGTGCTTATAAAGGACTGCGTGGTGGATTTGCGCGCGAAGTAAATAGCTTGGTTTCACTGTTCATGGCCTTGATCGTACTTTCTGCAGCCTTTGTATTGGTAGCAGGTATTGTAGAGAAGAATACGAAGACAATAGTAGTCGCTGTTATCCTTCTTGCAGGAATGAGTATATTGTATCGCCTGATTTCATTAGTAATGAAGTCGATAGAGACTATCGCAAAGCTTCCGGTCATTAATCTTATTAATATGTTACTTGGAATGGCAGCAGGTGCTTTGGAAGTATTGGTGGTGTTTTGGATAATATATGTAATAATAGGAAACTTCCCTACAGGGGCCTTTGGGGAAAAGATAATGGAGTGGACAACGCAGAGTACAATTATGATAAATGTATATAATAAGAACTATATTGCCAACTGGATTGCCTCTTTGTAAGGCAATAAAAATATATAAAAAATATTTTGAAAAAGATGTTGACATTTGTTAGTATATTGAGTATACTAGCAAAGCACCTTGAGGGAAGAACAACAAACAAGGAGCTGCAAAAGAGCCATTCGGTGTGAATATAACGAACGGAATCGAAAAAAGAAAAAGTTTCAAAAAAGTTCAAAAAGGTATTGACTTTCCGAAATGCACATGATAAGATATCAAAGTTGCGTCTGAAACGAAAGACAAAACAAGCCGAACTTAAGAAACACAGAACCTTGACAAGTAAACAGTAATGCAACCCTGAAAATTCTAAAACGGGCCTCTGCTTTTGCAGAAAGAGCCCAAAGAGAAAATTCAGAAGAACAACCTAAAAAACAGTAAAAGAATCGCACAGAAGCACCGCAAGGAGCAGATGTGAGATTACGGGAAAAAATTAGCAAGGATTTAAAGCCAAAGTTGATTTTGGACCGGGCAAACATGTGACATGCATGGGAGCAAATGCCAATTCGTAAGCGAAGCTTACTTCATTGAATTTACTCCTCAAATCATTTCATGGCATACCGAGTGCTGATGCGAGCATCAGACATGGCCTACCAGAAATGGCATGCATCGACGAATCTCAACATGAGAGTTTGATCCTGGCTCAGGATGAACGCTGGCGGCGTGCCTAACACATGCAAGTCGAACGGAGTTATATAACGGAAGTTTTCGGATGGAAGATATGTAACTTAGTGGCGGACGGGTGAGTAACGCGTGGGCAACCTGCCCTGTACCGGGGGATAACACTTAGAAATAGGTGCTAATACCGCATAAGCGCACAGCTTCGCATGAAGCAGTGTGAAAAACTCCGGTGGTACAGGATGGACCCGCGTCTGATTAGCTAGTTGGTGGGGTAGAGGCCCACCAAGGCGACGATCAGTAGCCGGCCTGAGAGGGTGACCGGCCACATTGGGACTGAGACACGGCCCAAACTCCTACGGGAGGCAGCAGTGGGGAATATTGCACAATGGGGAAACCCTGATGCAGCGACGCCGCGTGAGTGAAGAAGTATTTCGGTACGTAAAGCTCTATCAGCAGGGAAGAAAATGACGGTACCTGACTAAGAAGCCCCGGCTAACTACGTGCCAGCAGCCGCGGTAATACGTAGGGGGCAAGCGTTATCCGGATTTACTGGGTGTAAAGGGAGCGTAGACGGCAGGGCAAGTCTGGAGTGAAAGCCCGGGGCTCAACCCCGGGACTGCTTTGGAAACTGCCTGGCTAGAGTGCAGGAGAGGTAAGAGGAATTCCTAGTGTAGCGGTGAAATGCGTAGATATTAGGAGGAACACCAGTGGCGAAGGCGTCTTACTGGACTGTAACTGACGTTGAGGCTCGAAAGCGTGGGGAGCAAACAGGATTAGATACCCTGGTAGTCCACGCCGTAAACGATGATTACTAGGTGTCGGGAACTTATAAGCCTTCGGTGCCGCAGCAAACGCAATAAGTAATCCACCTGGGGAGTACGTTCGCAAGAATGAAACTCAAAGGAATTGACGGGGACCCGCACAAGCGGTGGAGCATGTGGTTTAATTCGAAGCAACGCGAAGAACCTTACCAAGTCTTGACATCCCAATGACAGCATATGTAATGTATGTTCCCTTCGGGGCATTGGAGACAGGTGGTGCATGGTTGTCGTCAGCTCGTGTCGTGAGATGTTGGGTTAAGTCCCGCAACGAGCGCAACCCTTATCTTTAGTAGCCAGCAGTAAGATGGGAACTCTAGAGAGACTGCCGGGGATAACCCGGAGGAAGGTGGGGATGACGTCAAATCATCATGCCCCTTATGATTTGGGCTACACACGTGCTACAATGGCGTGAACAGAGGGAAGCGAAGGGGTGACCTGGAGCAAATCCCAAAAAACACGTCTCAGTTCGGATTGTAGTCTGCAACTCGACTACATGAAGCTGGAATCGCTAGTAATCGCGAATCAGAATGTCGCGGTGAATACGTTCCCGGGTCTTGTACACACCGCCCGTCACACCATGGGAGTCGGAAATGCCCGAAGTCTGTGACCTAACCCGTAAGGGAAGGAGCAGCCGAAGGCAGGTCTGATAACTGGGGTGAAGTCGTAACAAGGTAGCCGTATCGGAAGGTGCGGCTGGATCACCTCCTTTCTAAGGAAGAAGAAGTAGGGGTTGCATTACTGTTTAGCTGTTGAGGAAGAGTGGGAAAGCACTAAGAATCGAAGCGAATGAGTAGAGAATACTCAGAAATATATCTGGTGGCGATGCGCTTAGGGGAGACACCCGTTCTCATCCCGAACACGAAGGTTAAGACTTAAGCGGCCGATGGTACTATGCTGGAGACGGCATGGGAGAGCAGGTGGCTGCCAGATTAATTTATGGGGGCATAGCTCAGTTGGGAGAGCACCTGCCTTGCAAGCAGGGGGTCGAGAGTTCGAATCTCTCTGTCTCCATTACCGGAAGGACTATTTATGATAGGAGTTCCGGGACAGGACGCAGCACTAAAGTCTGTCTGAAAAGACAAAAGGAAGTGCCAAAGACCTGCAAGACCGTACCTTGAAAACCGAATACCAAAAACAATCAAGTATCAAAGACATCCGAGGTTCATCGTGATGCAAGTCATGATGGCCGAACAAATGAGTTTTAAACTCAAATAGATTTACCTTCAACCGCAAGGAAGAAGGGCTGAAATGATAGATCGGTCTACGGACCGGTGTATGAGGACAGCGGACCAGCCGAGGACATCACGCTAGATGTCCGGTGATAAAAAGGTCCATCGACTCCTAAGGAGCGTGGCATATTTATCATTAAGGTTAAGCAAGAAAGAGCACAGGGAGGATGCCTTGGCACTGAGAGCCGAAGAAAGACGTGATAAGCTGCGAAAAGCTGCGGGGAGGAGCAAATATCCTACGATCCGCAGATATCTGAATGGGGAAACCCACATAAGAAGACCTTATGTATCCTTACGTAAATACATAGCGTAAGGAAGGGAACCCGGTGAACTGAAACATCTAAGTAGCCGGAGGAGAAGAAAACAACCGTGATTTCCGAAGTAGCGGCGAGCGAACCGGAAAGAGCCCAAACCGGAGTGCGTGCACTCCGGGGTTCGGACTGCATAGTCTGATTCGAAGAAGGGAGCAGAATGGTCCTGGAAAGACCAGCCAGAGAGGGTGAAAGCCCCGTAAGCGAACCCGGAAGCGACAGCGCAGGATCCAGAGTACCACGAGACACGAGAAACCTTGTGGGAATGAGCGGGGACCACCCCGTAAGGCTAAATACTCCTCAGTGACCGATAGTGTATAGTACTGTGAAGGAAAGGTGAAAAGGACCCCGGGAGGGGAGTGAAAGAGAACCTGAAACCCTGTGTTTACAAGCTGTGGGACCACGTTAAGGTGGGACCGCGTACTTTTTGTAGAACGGTCCGGCGAGTTGCGGATACTGGCAAGGTTAAGCACTTAAGGTGTGGAGCCGAAGGGAAACCGAGTCTTAACAGGGCGCCAAACGTCAACTTAGTTGACGCCATAGTCAGTATGTGCAGACCCGAAACCGGGTGATCTATCCATGTCCAGGTTGAAGTTGCCGTAAAAGGCAATGGAGGACCGAACCCACATCCGTTGAAAAGGGTGGGGATGAGGTGTGGATAGGGGAGAAATTCCAATCGAACCCGGAGATAGCTGGTTCTCCTCGAAATAGCTTTAGAAATTTAGCCTCGTATGAATCTGGCGGAGGTAGAGCACTGAATACCCTAGGGGGCGTCAAAGCTTACCGAAGGTTATCAAACTCCGAATGCCGTACAGATGTTATACGGGAGTCAGACTGCACGAGATAAGTTGGGCAGTCAAAAGGGAAAGAGCCCAGACCTACAGCTAAGGTCCCAAAGTGTGTGTTAAGTGGAAAAGGATGTGGGATTTCAAAGACAACTAGGATGTTGGCTCAGAAGCAGCCATCCATTCAAAGAGTGCGTAATAGCTCACTAGTCGAGAGGTCCTGCGCCGAAAATGTCCGGGGCTGAAACACACCACCGAAGCTTAGGAAGCATGCGTAAGGCATGCTTGGTAGAGGAGCATTGCTGAAGCGAAGAAGCGGTACCGTGAGGAGCCGTGGAGTTTCAGGAAGAGAGAATGCCGGAATGAGTAGCGAGAAAGAGGTGAGAATCCTCTTGGCCGAATATCCAAGGATTCCAGGGTAAAGCTGATCTGCCCTGGGTAAGTCGGGGCCTAAGGCGAGGCAGAAATGCGTAGTCGATGGATAACAGGTGGAAATTCCTGTACTGCAGGATGACAGAACTGTAGGGACGCATGTGGAAAGCATGGGCCGGAAAAGGAAAAGCCGGTGCAAGCGAAGTAGGAGATAAGGAGGCAAATCCCTTATCGATCCAAAGGCGTGATGCGGAGCGAAATGAAGTAGCGAAGCATGCGGGCCATGTGCCAAGAAAAGCTGCTATTGTTCGTCCTGTACCCGTACCGTAAACCGACACAGGTGGATGAGGAGAGAATCCTAAGGCCGGCGGGAGAAGCATTGTTAAGGAACTCGGCAAAATGACCCCGTAACTTCGGGAGAAGGGGTGCCCCAGAGATGGGGCCGCAGAGAATAGGCTCAAGCAACTGTTTAGCAAAAACACAGGTCTATGCAAAACCGGAAGGTGAAGTATATGGGCTGACGCCTGCCCGGTGCTGGAAGGTTAAGAGGAGAGGTCAACTAACGTGAAGCCTTGAATTTAAGCCCCAGTAAACGGCGGCCGTAACTATAACGGTCCTAAGGTAGCGAAATTCCTTGTCGGGTAAGTTCCGACCCGCACGAAAGGCGTAATGATTTGAGCGCTGTCTCAACAATGCACCCGGTGAAATTGAAGTACCAGTGAAGATGCTGGTTACCTGCGCCAGGACGGAAAGACCCCATGGAGCTTTACTCCAGCTTGATACTGGGATTCGATGCTGTATGTACAGGATAGGTGGGAGGCAAAGAAGTAGAGACGCCAGTCTCTATGGAGCCGCTGTTGGGATACCACCCTTACCGTATTGGATTTCTAACCGAGAGCCATGAAACTGGTTCCGGGACAATGTCTGGCGGGGAGTTTGACTGGGGCGGTCGCCTCCGAAAGGGTATCGGAGGCGCTCAAAGGTTCCCTCAGAATGGTCGGAAACCATTCGCAGAGTGCAAAGGCATAAGGGAGCTTGACTGTGACACCGACGGGTGGAGCAGGTAGGAAACTAGGACTTAGTGATCCGGTGGTATAACGTGGGATTGCCATCGCTCAACGGATAAAAGCTACCCTGGGGATAACAGGCTTATCACTCCCAAGAGTTCACATCGACGGAGTGGTTTGGCACCTCGATGTCGGCTCATCGCATCCTGGGGCTGTAGAAGGTCCCAAGGGTTGGGCTGTTCGCCCATTAAAGCGGTACGCGAGCTGGGTTCAGAACGTCGTGAGACAGTTCGGTCCCTATCCGGCGCAGGCGTAGGATATTTAAGAGGAGCTGTCCTTAGTACGAGAGGACCGGGATGGACGGACCGCTGGTGTATCTGTTAGGTACCAGACCTATGGCAGAGTAGCCAAGTCCGGCAGGGATAAACGCTGAAGGCATCTAAGCGTGAAGCCCCCCTCAAGATGAGATATCCCCATGAATTAATCATGGTAAGACCCCTTGTAGAGCACGAGGTAGATAGGCTTAAGGTGGAAGCGTAGCAATACGTGCAGCTGATAAGTACTAATCGGTCGAGGGCTTATCCTTATAGGCTGGGATAAAGAGTGGAGAACACTCTTACAAAAGAAGAAAAAACGGATGAAAAGATATGAGAGAGTGAAAGGACCGGAAGGTGGAAACATAAGAAGGTCTGTAGGTATTCGGTTTTGAGGGTATGGACCCTAAAAAGAGTGGGAGACCACTCAGTAACAGATTCCTCGATAGCTCAATGGTAGAGCACGCGGCTGTTAACCGCGGGGTTGTAGGTTCGAGCCCTACTCGGGGAGTGCGAGTGTAAAAATACTCAGGAAAAAGAGAAGGCTCCGTGGTCAAGCGGTCAAGACACCGCCCTTTCACGGCGGTAACACGGGTTCGATTCCCGTCGGAGTCATTTAAGTTATTTAAGTTAGGTCGATAAGTTGCAGCTTGACTGTTTTTTGTCGATTTGTTATAATTACATGTGATATGGCGTCTTAGCCAAGTGGTAAGGCATGGGACTGCAACTCCCTGAGCACCAGTTCAAATCTGGTAGACGCCTCTCTTTAAAACCTCGTAAATATTGATTTTACGGGGTTTTTTGTTGGAATTTAAAAATTTTATTACATATTTAGACCCATGTCTTCGTCCTTTTAATAGAACTCAACCCCAGAATAGGGTTGAGTTCTTCACATTTTTTAACCAAAGTCAAAAAGTTACCGTCTGTTATCAAAAATGTACTCTTTTAAAGGTGGAGATGAGAAATTATACTCTAAGTAAGCTGATTACTGAAGGTTTATAATATGGAGGAAAATATGAAAATTTATAAAGAGTATATATTAGGCGATATGGTGGCTAGTTATCGTACAGATGAAGAAGGTAAACGACTGAGCCTATATTTATTACCACTAAATATTCGAAAGCAAGAACAGGAAAAGAAAGAGTTACTAAACTCCTTAGTACAATATAAGATTGTCGGTGATATCTACGAGAAAGCGTATGTAATTGGCAATAGCATGCGTAATTCCCAATCAATGCGTAACTTGATCCTAAAGGAGCAGACACAGACGACCGCTGATAAGCAGACACAGATTAAGACTGTCTTGGTTGATCCTCGTGGCTACGAAGTGGAGCATGTGCTAAGTTGGCCGGAGGAAGCTCCTTATATACGAATTTATTGTACGTTTAAGAACACTAGTAAGGAACAAGTGGCTTTAGAGATGTTTGAAAGCTTCTCTCTTTCTGGCTTGTCGCCATATGTAGAAAAAGACGGTCCAGGCTCCTTGAACCTCCATCGAATTCGTGCAGTATGGTCTCAGGAAGGACGGCACGAATGTATTCCGGTGGAAGATTTACAATTGGAACCGGCTTGGTCACCTCATGCGGTACGTAACGAGCGCTATGGACAGGTAGGCTCCATGCCGGTCAATAAATTTTTCCCATTTATTGCTGTAGAAGATAAACATAATAACATTTTTTGGGGCGCTCAGCTGGCCCATCCGGCGTCATGGCAAATGGAAGCCTATCGCAAAGATGATGCACTTTGCATTAGCGGTGGTCTGGCTGACAGAGATTTTGGTCACTGGCTAAAGAATATTCCTGCTGGAGAAAGATTTACTACTCCGGAGGCGATTGTCAGTGTGGCAGCTACAGACTGTTTTGAGGAATTTACCAACCGTTTGGTTGAGGCGGCTACAGAAAGAATCAACCAAGGTCCGTCGGTAGAACAAGACTTACCGATTATTTTCAATGAATACTGTACCACTTGGGGGAATCCTTCCCACAATAATATTTGTGAAATTGTCGACTGTATAAGGGATAAGGGGTTTGAATATTTCGTCATCGACTGTGGCTGGTATAAAGAAAACGGCGTGCCTTGGGACATCAGTATGGGTGATTATGTACCTTCAAAGGATTTATTTCCTGATGGCTTAGATAAAACTGTAGCGAAGATTAAGGAAGCGGGAATGATTCCAGGTATTTGGTTTGAAATTGAAAATGTGGGAGAGGCGGCGAAGACCTATAACAATACCGATCATTTGCTGCATAAAGATGGTAGTGTTTTGACCACCTACGCCAGACGGTTTTGGAATATGTGTGATCCCTGGGTAGAAGAGTACTTGACGAATAAAGTCATCGGCACCCTAAAAGATTATGGTTTTGGCTATATGAAGGTAGATTACAATGAAACCATCGGTGTAGGCTGCGACGGTGCCGAGTCTATGGGAGAAGCGCTCAGACAAAATATGGAAGCAACGCAGACTTTCTTTAAAAAAGTAAAAAAAGAGGTACCGGGAATCATCCTGGAGAACTGCGCATCAGGTGGACATCGTTTAGAGCCATCCTTCATGGGGCTAACCAGTATGGCATCATTTTCTGATGCTCATGAATGTCCGGAAATCCCTATTGTAGCTGCGGATCTGCATCGGGTAATTCATCCGCGCCAGAGTCAAATTTGGGCCGTGATTCGCTCCGAAGATTCTCTGAAGCGAATAGCTTATTCCGTGATCAACACCTTCCTTGGACGAATGTGTATCTCTGGTGATGTGACAAAGCTAGATGATAAGCAATGGAAGGTTATTGACGACGGTATGGCTTTTTATCGGGTAATTGCGCCAATCATCAAGGAAGGTCAGTCTTATCACTTCGGTAATAAGATTGAAAGTATCAGACATCCTAAAGGGTGGCAAGGGATTTTGCGAGTTGGTAAAAATGGCGAGAGTTACGGGACAATTCACACCTTCGGAGGACAGTTGCCAGGGGAAGTTACCATGACACTACCAAAAGGGTACAAAAATATTAACGTATTCTCAGACACAGAAGAAACGGTGCAAATTAAAGATGGAAAGCTAATCTATCGTCCGGTGGAAAACTGGAAGGCAGTGGCCGTGTACTTATCTTAAGAGGGGAAAAGAAAAGTGACACAGAGAAGTATTTATATGGCAGTATAGATATCAGAATAACTCCTTTCTCGGATTTCAACTTTTATCTAGAATTTGTATTGCTCTCGATATTTTTCAGGTGATAAGTGCACATACTTCTTGAATACTTTTGAAAAGTAATTGCTATTCGAAAATCCGCAGTTTTCAGCAATTACTTTAATGGTATTCGTAGTACTAAGTAACATATTAATAGCAGCTTGTATACGAATATTTGTCAAATACTTGATTGGTGTAACTCCTTGTTCTATTTTAAAATTACGTGCTAGGTGCTCCTGAGAAATATTTAGACGTTTAGCAACTTCGTAGATACCTTCCAATGTATTGTATTCGGCATCAATCAGGCGAATAGCGTGACTAACGAGGGAGTCTTCAGTTTTTTTAGAAGGAAATTCAATCTCTCGTAAGAGGCTGCAAAGGAAGTGATAGAGGATTTCCTGCCCTTCATACTTATGAAGATAGCCGCCAGTAATCATACGATTTTGCAGCTTAAATAGTTGTTGGATAGGTGAGCTGCTTTTATCAATATGGAATAAACAGTCACACAGAGTGGATAGCTTCTCAATAAATGGTCTCGTAGAATCACCGTAAAAATGCAAATAGATGAATTCCCATGCAACCTCTTCTTGAGGATTTATATAATAGCGGCTGTCTCCAGGAACGCTTACGACAAAACCCATCCCGGGGTTCACTCTGTTCACTTTTTGATTCATTTCAAGATAACCGTATCCGGATAAAGTATACTGAAAAACAAATCCACCGTAGCCTTTTCGTTTACGATTATCCAAGTCGTATACCTCTTGGTAACGACTTTCAATACCACCATCAGATAAGTATAGAGGTGGGTTACTCATTTCATCTGCATTAAGGATGCCAAAAAGTCCATGTTTGTACTTCATCAAAAAATACCACTTTCTTTAGGATTTATACCGATTTGCTAAATTAATTATTTTCTACTTATAAATTAAATGGTTTATTTAGAATGTAATGATTTAAATAATAACAACAGGTTAATTGATTTCAATAATTACTAATAGGTAAAATGGTGTGTCTCAATTAATTGCTTTGGTAAAGTATTGTATTTGTAAAATATCATACATAATTAAGAATATTGCTTTTATTATGATACTTTTTCATAATCAATACAAGTACAGTATCCTTAAATACCCTTAAATTACAAAAACGTATCAAATTTTACATTCTGTCTAAAAAGTATACCTGCTAGAATAATTATATTCTAGTTTCCTCGGGATATTTACTTAAAGGAGAATGTTGAATGAATCATAAAAGACAAGTAAAAAATATTGTGATAACAGAGCGGTTAAGAGTTTTATTTAAAACTTTGTGTAGATTTGGCAGAATATCCAGAAATGTTAAAATACAAACTCGATTGTTTGTGTCCTTTTTTATTATTACTTTTATACCTCTATCTGTGGTTGGTTCTATTGCATATAAAAAATCCAATGATGCTATTGAAGCAAAAATAAGTTCATATTCAACGGAAGTTGTAAAACAAATTGGGAAAAATGTTCATGCTGAGATTCAGAAAATTAGCGCTGTAAGTAAAAATATAATTATATCCGAAGAATTACAGAATAGTGTTGATGATTTTTATTCGAATGATAATTTGAAAAAGCTAGATTCCACAAGGAAGATAGAGTCACTTCTTACGAATACTACAGGTATTAATCAATCAATTAAAAAACTTTATATCAATATTGGTGAGAGTATTACAATTGGTGATAACCATCTGGGAGATAGTGTGGTATCCGATGAAAGCAAAGAAAAAATTCAAAAAAAAATGGAAATTTCAAACAATAACTCGGTACTAAGTATGATTAAGGCGGAAGATGGCTCTCCGCAGTTGCTATTATTGAGTAAAATTCAATCAAATGATGATGGAAATGTTCTTGGGCAAATGTACATGTTTTTAAAACCGGAAACTTTTTCTAATGTACTAAAAGATGTTAATTTAGGCAATGGCTTAGATATATTTATAATCAATTCAAATGGTATCGTAATTGCAAGTGAAAATTCAGTATCTACATTTGGGATTCCATATAGAGATAAACTATTAATAAAAAAACTTGAAAGCGAAAGACAAGGTTTTTCAACTGATATTGGTGGGAAGGATTATCTGGTTACGTTTTCTAAAATACAGGATACGGATTGGTATATGGTAGCAGCAGTGCCTTATTCTTTCCTGAATACTGAGACAAATAGTGTGAGGAATACAATTATTTTTATAACAATACTATGTCTTATTATTGCCCTTTTTTTAGCTTACACAATTACAATTAGCATATCTACACCCTTAAAACGTTTGGTAGGACTGATTAACGAAGCTAAAAAGGGAAACTTTTCAAATAAGCTGAGAGATAAAAGTAAAGATGAAATAGCTAATGTTATATCCAATTTCGATGAGATGTCACAAAATATTAACTCGCTTGTGTCAAAAGTCAATACTTCTGCGCAAAAAGTTTTAAAAAGTTCGGAAGAAATAATCATTTCAACTTCGCGTTCACAAATTAGTTCAGAGCAAGTTGGAATAACAATTCAGGAAATTGCCACGGGAGCAGCAAATCAGGCCGAGGACATTTCAGAAGGTGCCAATTTTTTAAATATGCTTTCAGGTAATATCAATAGCGTTGAAGTAGTAATAGGAAATGTTGCTGAAGTTGTTAAAAATACAAAGGGATTAAGTGATGTAGCAATGTCTACAGTTAAGTCTTTAAATGATAAGACAGTTGAAACAAAATCTGTTTCTACCAAGATAATTGATAATATAAATGACTTAAGTAAAGAAATGCAGGAAATACAGAAAATAACAAGAATAATAGTAGATATTTCGGAGCAAACAAATTTACTTGCATTAAATGCTGCGATAGAAGCTTCAAGGGTTGGAGAAACGGGAAAAAGCTTTGCGGTAGTAGCTGAGGAGGTTAGAAAACTTGCAAATCAATCAAAAAGCGCCTCTGTAATGATCAGTGATATTCTGTTAAATATTAAAAGAAAGACGGAATTAACAGTCAGTGCTGCCAATAGTGCCAACATAGTAATTTCGGAACAAATGGATGTTGTAGAAGAAACTGATAATTCATTCAAAGCAATTTTTGAGGCAATGGCAAATATTTCAGATCAGATTAATGATGTAAGTAATGCAGTAAGTCAAATTCTTGAAATTAAGAATTTAACTTTGTCAAAAATAGAAAGTGTTGCAGGGGTTGCACAGGAAACTGCGGCAACAACCGAAGAAGTATCGACAAATACGCAAAGGCAGATTGTGGAAGCAAAATTGCTTGCTAACTTAGCAGTTAATTTGCAAGGATTGTCGGTAGAACTTAGCGAAGCTATTTCAGGATTTAAGATGGAACAGGAATACAAGGTAGGGTGAATCCTTAATGGATAAACAAGAAGGAGTGTAAAACAAACGTAAATCGAAATATGAATAATTACAGTTTGATTTTGAGTGATTAAATCTATACTTAAGTGAATGTATGTTATAATTAAAAAATGATATTGGTTGCTTTCACAAAGACTATGCTCGCTTAGCTCCCAATAAAGAAGAAGCAAGCAGAAAGGCTTGTTTCTTTGTTTTATATAAAGGTTTAAAAAATATATGGAGGTGTGATAACGTTGGATAAACAATGGTTTAAGAATCAACTGATAAAAAACAAAATATTATATATATACATACCGCTTGTTATAATACCTTTATTTTTTTTGGGATATATTTCAAATTATATATTTTCTCAGGCGATAATCAAGGAAACAGTGAAGAATGTAGCTGACAACTCAACCTTAATTGTCACAAGAATAAATACAATGATGGCTAATACGGAGAACTGTGCCAATATTACTACTTTAAGCCTTATTAAAATTATTCAAAGCAATTTAAATTATGGAGAAAATAGCGCCTCCTATCTTGAAATGCGAGGTAAAATTGAAAACGAGTTAAATACTATAAAAATAACATTTCCTGATATTGAATCTTCAGCATTTATAGATAAAGATTTGAATGCCTTTATTATAAATAATAGCTTAGCAAATAATTTAAATAAAGCTTGTGAAAGTGGACTTTTTAATGAGATCGATAATAGTAACACTCAAAATAAGTGGCTTTTAATGCAAAAAAGGGAGTTTTTAGTAACGGATATGAATTCTTCGGTATTAACTCTTGCTAAAAAAGTAATTGACCCGCGAAGCGGTAAAAAGCTTGGAATACTCATATTAAATATAAAAGAAAGTTCAATTTCCGACATCTATGTAAGTGTAGGACCTGAAAATATAACGAGTTATTTTATATTGGATGGACAAGGCAAAATTATGTCATCTCAAAAAAAAGATGATGTATTGAAACCTTTAGCTAACACAAAGTTGAGACAATTAATTCTAAGCAGAGGAAATTTCAGTGAAATTAAGAATATCGATGGAAAAAACATGCTGGTTACGTCTACGTCTTTAGAGTACTTTGATTGGAAACTAGTAAGTGTTATTCCTATACAGGAATTGACGGCCGATGTTAATAAAAACACAATAGTTGTTGTAATATTAGGCTTTATATGTATGATTTTGGCATTATTAGCCGCAACGGTGCTATCTAGAGTAATAGCAAAACCTCTCGTGAAACTCACTAAAAAGATGGATGAGATTAAGGATGGGAATCTGGATGTTGTTTGTGATGTGAACTCAAAGGATGAAATAGGAAGGTTGGCTTCGGGCTTTAATATAATGGTTGAAAGAATTAAAGAGTTGTTAAATAAATCGACTCAGGAGCAAAAAAAGCTAAGGGAATATGAATTGGCTCTGATTCAAGCTCAGATAAAGCCCCATTTTTTATACAATTCCCTTGAATTGATTTATACCTTATGTGGAATGGCCGGGGCGAAGGAAGCTCAAATTGCAACAAAATCCCTTGCAGATTTTTATAGAATAGCTTTGAGTAAAGGAAAAGAAATAATTTCATTGGAAGAAGAAATAAAAAATGTGAATGATTATCTAAATATTCAGCGGTATAGGTATTATGATGTTTTTGACTACGAAATAAAGGTGCAAGATGAGATAAAGAAAAGTAAGATTTTGAAACTAACTTTGCAGCCGTTAGTGGAAAACTCCATCTATCATGCGCTTAAAACAAAAGGAAGTTTTGGGAGGATATTTGTCGAAGGATATATGGAAGGCGATAACGTATTAATAAAAGTTTTTGATGATGGTGTGGGGATTTCTGAAGAAAAGATTAAGGAAATTTTTGACTATCAGCACCCTGAAACTGTTAAGGAATCCTTTGGATTGCGTAGTGTAGATGAAAGAATTAAATTATTTTTCGGCGAAAATTATGGTTTGAAGATCGAGAGTGAATTGGGGAAAGGGACGGTAATAACTGTAACAATTCCTTTTTTGACTGGAGGTAGCGGATATGTTGAAATTAATCGTTGTTGATGATGAACCTCTTTACAGACAGTATCTAGTTGAATCAGTGGAATGGGAAAATTACGGATTTGAAATATGCTGCGAAGCAAAGAACGGGCTGGATGCATTGGAAAAGATTGGAACCTTTAAACCAGATATCGCTCTTGTTGATATTAATATGCCATTTATGAATGGTCTGGAATTAATAGAAAGGCTTAGGGACCAGTATTCTAACATAGCAGTTATATTGGTAACTGGACATAATGAATTTGATTATGCAAGAAAAGCGATAAAGCTAGGCGCCCTGGACTATATACTAAAACCATTTAATAACGATGAATTGATGGTTCCACTACTTAAGATAAAAGAAAGTATTGAGAAAGACAGGCTTGAAATAACGGCTCATAAAGCAGAAACAGAGATGATAAAAGGAAGGCTGCTTAACCTATTGATTAGCAATGAATTTATTTTGAAGGAGGATGAAATGATAGCCCGCTTAAGCCGATTGGGTATTAATATTCATTCACTTTTATTTCGTGTAGCAATTGTGGAGATAGACAACATGTATCAAAGGTGGAGTGAGGCAAGTGAAATTGTACTTTGGCAATTTGCTCTTGCCAATATTTTAAATGAAATTACCAACATCAAAGGGAAAAATATTATTTTCAACGGGCCAGAAGGAAGAATTATTTCGCTGATTCAATTTGAAGATGACGAAGATTTGATAAAATTCAGTACAGATGGATACCAGAGACTTTGTGAGGTAGTAAGGAAATACTTTGACTTTACTGTGACGGTCGGCATTGGCAGACCTGCCAGGGGATTTGAAGCCGTCCGTGGTTCTTACAAAGATGCTCTGGCTGCGCTGCAAAACAAACTTATTTTGAGTAATTCAAAGGTAATAGATTATAGCAGCGTTGAGTCAAATGGAATGAATATTGGTTTTTACCCCAGTGAAATTAATGAAAATCTGCTTCTGGGGTTAAAAATGGGTGATATTGAAGTTATTAAAGAAGAGCTGGCTAATATTTTTTCTTTTATAAAGGAACAAAAACTGTCGGTAGATTATACCATGACTATTTTTGCGGGCTTAGTTTCATTATGCCTTTCCTATATTGTTGAACTTGGCAAAAGTATTGAGGATGTTTTTGGTAAGAATTTTTCTCCTTATTCAGAAATTAATAATATCGGTTCCTTGGAAACGTCTTTACTTTGGTTTACTCAGTTATTTGAAAAAGTCATCTATTATTTGGATAAACATAAATTAACAAAATCAAAGTTATTAGTAAAAAAGGTAAAGGATTATATTGACTCTAATTTACAGGATAATGAGCTGGATATTGGTAAGATTTCGAAGAATGTTTTTATAAATTCCAGTTATTTACGGAAAACTTTTAAAAAAGAAATAGGTATAACAGTGTCCGATTATATCACTAGTGCAAGAATGCAAAAAGCCAAGGAATTGTTGACCTCCGACAAAGATATTGCAATATCCAGAATATCAGAAGTGATCGGATATAGTGATGCCGGTTATTTCAGCAAATGCTTTAAAAAGTATACAGGATTATCTCCCAGTGAATACGGAAATAGTAAGAAATAGCATAATTTATAACGTTCTTTTCTGTTAATTACATATCAGCTTATAGGAGTAGCCTTTTCTAACTGTGCTTGCTTATAGCTTTATTGGAAAGGGTCTTTTAATGACCTCTTCTTTACCATATTTGAATAATACACCTCAAATTACAAAAAGGTATCGGATTTTTCCTTCTGTTCATACAATGGACCTGTTAGAATAAAATCATCCTAAGCTTAGAGAAAACAACATATCAAATTGAATTTATAGGAGGAGGCTAAATGTATAAATTTTTCTCGAAATTTAAAGCATTACTAATGGTATCAATTATGGCTATATCACTGACTGCTTGTGCTTCTCAAACCCCGGATAATAATGTATCTGATACAGTTTCTGAAGCAGAGACTACCGCGACTGAAACACCGGCAGCTGATACTCCCGCTGAAACTGTAAAATTGAAGATGTATGCTCATTATACTTCTGAAGATGAAAAGTCTCAGCTCGATTATGCAATGGCAGAAATGAAAAAAATAATGCCAAATGTTGAAATAGAAGTTGATGTTATGCCGCAAGACAGTGGAGCGAAGTTAAAAACATATTTTGCAACAGGCAGCCTGCCGGATATATTTGAGGTATCTACTTCTGATATTGCTACGGCAGTCAATTCAAATAGTGCTGTTCCGCTAGATGATTATATTCAAAAGCTAAATATAGCAGATCAGCTTACCCCTACAGGGCAGTCGCTTTTAATGCAACAAGATGGGCATACTTGGGGAATAATTGGCTCCAACACAAATTTTGCTGTAATTTATGTTAATAAGGCTCTGTTTGAAGAGGCGGGAGCAAAAGTTCCTGAAAATTATGAAGAGTTCCTTCAGGCTGGAGAATTGTTAAAAGCGAAAGGTATTGTACCGCTTGGAATTTGGCTGAAAGAAACATGGCCTCCCCTACAGCTTTTTGATATGTTTTCTTTAACTCAAAGTCAAAAGGGTATTACAGATTTGGATTTGAATGGCACTGCAAATGCATCGGATCCGGCGTATCTTAATGCAGCTTCTAAAATTCAAGAAATTGCTAATAAAGGACTTATCTCAAAGGATGCATTTTCAATGGACTATGATTCGGCTGTTGCTGATTTTAAGAGCGGAAAATCGGCGATGCTATTATGCGGAAATTGGATGGCCCAGGAATTTGGAGATACGATGGGAGATGATGTAACATTACTTCTGCCATATGTATTAGCTGATGCTTCAGAGGCTCAAGCTGTAAAAGATTCCGGAGTGATGAGTGGCGGAGGTTTCACAGGTGGATTTGCGGTAGCTGCAAATAGCCAATACAAGGACATTGCTGCCGAATATGCTGTGCAATTCGCTTTAAAAAATATCGAAGCAAGAATTGTAAAGACCGGCGAGCTTAATACAATGTTAGAGGCATCGTTTACTCCGGAAAAAGCTCCCAACGCATTGACAAATCAGCTTTCAGAGGCAGTTGCCAATGTAAAATATTCCACCATAATGGGATGGGGCTTTGAGAGCAGCAAAATCCAGACAGATTTAGGTAGTGAGGTACAAAAATTATTTACCGGTGAATATGCCCCGGATGAGTTTGCTACAAATGTTAACGCTTTTCTTGAAAAGAACAGACAATGATAAAAAAGTAAGACTATGATTATTGGTGTGCCCCAAGTTTTTATCTAATAAGTATCACTTGGATAGAAATTTGGGGTATTTTAAATATTATATTTAATAAATTTAACCGGAGTACGTCCTTCAAGGAGAAGACATAATATGAATAAATTTTTAAACAAGAAATCTGCAATATTTATATTTGTAATGCCATTTTTAGCGTTGTACACATTGATGATGATATATCCGATATTTCAGACATTAATAAAAAGCTTTTATGATTGGGATGGTATTACTGAGCCTATTTTTACCGGATTAGAAAATTATAAAACAATATTAAAAGATCCTGATTTTATTCCTTCTTTAAAGAATGGGCTTATTTTTGCTGCCGTTGTTTTCATTTACCAACAAGGAGTAGCGACCGTTATGGCACTCATATTTTCAACGAAGACACTCCGTATTAAAGGTAGGGCATTTTTTAAAACTAGTTTTTTCATTCCGGTTGTATTATCAGTAACGGTTGTTGGACAATTGTGGTCTCAACTATATAACTACGATCATGGATTGATCAATAATATTTTGGGAATATTCGGTGAAAATCACAAGATAGCATTTCTATCTGATCCCAAAGTAGCAATTTACTCTGTAGCATTTACTAATGCCTGGCAATTTATGGGGATTATGTTTGTATTTATTTATACTGCAATTAAATCAATACCGGAACAATATTATGAAGCGGCAACGATTGATGGAGCATCGTCTATGACAATTCATAGGAAAATTACGCTCCCGCTGATAGCGGAAACCTATAAGTTCACTTTTGTTATGTCGATTACAGGTGGTCTAAAAGCCTTTGACAATATGTTTGTTATGACTGGCGGTGGTCCAGGCGGATCAACGATGACACTTTCTTACCTTATGTACAAATCGGCATTCCAAAAAGGAGAATTTGGGTACGGATGTGTTTCTGCAGTCATACTGGTAGCAGAATGCTTGCTGTTTACACTGATTATTAATAAATTTATGGCGCGAGAAAGAATTATATATTAAAGGAGGGCGTTCGCTTGACAGAAGGATTTAAAAAAATCTGTTTAAAATCAATACTTTATCTTGTTTTAACAACATTCTCATTTGCTTCAATTTATCCGCTTATCTGGATGGCATTTAACTCTCTAAAAAATAATGAAGAGATATTTTCAACTAATGTATATGGTTTTCCAACAAACTTCCGTATTGAAAATTATGTAAATGCAATAACGCAATTTAATATACTATTATTTTTTAAAAATAGTACATTTGTAGCAATTATAACTGTAACATTTACTATATTGATTGCTTTAATGTTTTCCTATGCCACAGCCAGGATGAGATGGAGGTTATCAAATGCAGTGAGAATTTATGCAATTTTGGGCATGTTTATTCCTGTACAGATTATTATTATACCTCTTGTTATTCTTGTCAGAGATCTTCATCTGCAAGATACGTTGTTATCAGTGATTATTCCTTATATTGTATTTAATCTTTCCTTTACATCCATGGTATTCTATGCTTTTTTCAGATCAATTCCATATGAGATGGAGGAATCGGCTGCAATTGATGGAGCCAATATATATACTTGCTTTTTTTTAATTATTATGCCTTTGGTTAAACCTGCGATAGCGTCAGCTTCCATATTTATTTTTCTGAATTCGTGGAATGAGTTGTTTACTGCACTTATTGTAATTTCAAATAATGCTTTAAAAACATTACCTCTCGGATTGGTTTATTTTCAAGGTAAATTTGCAACTGATTGGGGTGCCTCCGCTGCTGCGTTGACGATTGCTAGTATAGCACCTATTATTTTGTATCTGATTTTCAGTAAACAAGTAGAGAATGCACTTACAATCGGAGCAGCAGTAAAAGGGTAATGAAAGGAATGGTAATTATGAATAGAGAAGTTGATTTAAGGAATATAAAAATCAGTGATGAATTTTGGTCAAAAAGACAGAGTCAGATAATAAATGTAGTGATTCCCTATCAGGAGGCAATTTTGAATGATGATATTGAGGGTGCAGAGAAAAGTCATGCATTCGCAAACTTTCGCATTGCTGCTGAATTGGAGAAAGGTGATTTTTATGGCATGGTATTCCAAGACAGTGATGTGGCAAAATGGTTGGAGGGTGTCGCATATTCATTAGCAATAAGGCCGGATGAAGTGTTGGAGAGGCGTGCTGATATGATTATCGATGTGATCGGGAAAGCTCAGCAAAAAGATGGATATCTCAATACATACTTTACGATTAAGGAACCGGAGCGCAGATGGAAAAACCTGCAAGAATGTCATGAGCTTTATTGTGCAGGACATATGATGGAGGCTGCAGTTGCATATTATGAGGTAACAGGCAAGGAAAAACTTCTCAGGGTCATGGAGCGGATGGCGGATCATATTATGGATCAGTTTGGACCGGATAAAAGATCCGGAATTCCAGGCCATCAGGAAATTGAAATTGGGTTGATGAGGTTATATCATACTACGGGAAAGGAAAAATATAGCGATCTGGCCCAGTATTTTATTGACGAACGAGGTAAGAACCCTTATTTTTTTAAAGATGAGAACGAGCAACGGGGTTGGACGCATTTCGGAATAGATCCCATGGATACAAAATATAACCAGAGTTATGCACCCGTTCGGGAACAGAAAACGGCGGAAGGGCATAGTGTCAGAGCTGCTTATATGTATACTGCAATGGCAGATATTGCAGGAAAGACAGGAGAAGAAGAGCTTTTGCAGGCATGTGAAACTCTTTGGGATAATATAACTGAAAGGAGAATGTATCTAACCGGAGGTATTGGTTCTACTGTGGAAGGAGAGGCTTTCTCCCTTGATTATGATTTGCCCAATGATACAATATATGCTGAAACTTGTGCATCTATTGGTCTTGTTTTCTTTGCTAAAAAAATGTTGGATATCCATCCATCCAATAAATATGCTGATGTGATGGAGAGAGCATTGTATAACGGAATTTTGAGCGGTATGCAGCTGGATGGGAAGAGATTTTTCTATGTAAATCCATTGGAAGTTAATCCTGAGATTTCAGGGAAGCTGTATGGACATAAGCATGTCCTTCCCGAAAGACCAGGTTGGTATGCTTGTGCTTGTTGCCCGCCTAATGTGGTCAGACTGCTGATGTCTCTTGGAAAATATGCGTGGAGTGAGTCAGAGGATACGATTTATTCACATCTTTACCTGGGGGGTAATGCGGAGTTTAAATATGCTGATATCGAAGTGAAGAGCCTCTATCCATGGGAAGGAAATATAATCTATACCATAAATCCTAAGCAAGATAATATATGTTTCACACTTGCAATCAGAATCCCATCCTATGTAAAAAATAGAACGATTCAGTTAAATGGGGAATTAATTAAGGATGCAGAGGAGAAGGATGGATACTTGTATTTGTCCAGGATATGGGAAAAGGGTGACAAGGTTGAAATTACTTTTCCCATGGAAATTAGAAAAATTTATTGTAATACCAAAGTAAGGGAAAATGAAGGTTGTGTAGCATTAATGAGAGGACCTTTCGTTTACGCTTTTGAAGGTGTAGACAATGGAGAACATTTACAAGAACTTAGAATTCCGAAAGAAACAGAATTTGCAGTATCTGTATGTGAAAATGAGCCGCTGGAGGGTATGGTGATTATTGAACTGAACGGAATTCGGATGCATGGCAGTAAGGCACTTTATACGGAAGAAAAACCGATAGCAGAACATGTAAGAATAAAGGCAATACCTTATTTCGCTTGGGGAAACAGAGGATTGAACCAGATGAAGGTCTGGGTATTGGAAACAGAATAGCAGCGCTAAATATTAGTATTAAGTTTTTAAATTATAACTATATTCCCCGTTTACAGAGAGAAACAAAATGAGTACGGTAACATTATTAAAGAAATATCAATTAGGTGGAAAGCCCATGGATAAAGAGGCTATAAACGTACAGGCACCGGTCTGCAACTCCCTGATCATCGGTTCAAATCCGTTAGACGTCTCTCTTTAAAACCCCGTAAACGTTGATGTTACGGGGTTTTTTGTTGCCATTCAAAAGTGTTATTTTTAGATATATGTCTTCGTTCTTTTCCTTCTTCATCTGTATGAAAGTCAAACCCGATTGGCCGTGTACAATTACACTGAATAAGTTAATCAAAAGGTTAACCTTAATATAAAAAGTCGACTTAGGGAAATCTTAATAATATCTTATTTAAAAAATAATAAATAAAGAGTCCGCTGTGTGGTAAAATAAAAGCATTGCCATCGGAAGGAGTGTTGTCATATGTCTGATAGAATACTTGTCGTTGATGATGAAGTTGAAATTGCAGATTTAATAGAAGTCTATTTGAATAACGAAAACTATACTGTCTTTAAATTTTATACAGCAAAGGAAGCTCTTGAATTTATCAACACAACAGAGCTTGATCTTGCTATTTTAGATATTATGTTACCTGATATTAACGGTTTTATACTATGTCAGAAAATAAGAGAACGATATACCTATCCTGTTATTATGCTGACAGCAAAAGATGAAGAAACCGACAAAATCACAGGGCTTACACTCGGCGCAGATGATTACATTACGAAACCATTTCGCCCGCTTGAAATGGTTGCAAGAGTAAAGGCTCAACTGCGTCGATACAAGAAATATAATGCGATCCATTCCGAAGGGACAGCAAAGGATGTTATTTCTCATTCTGGCTTAATAATGAATATTAAAACGCACGAATGCTTGTTGGATGAGAAATCACTCGTACTAACCCCCACGGAGTTTTCTATTTTGCGTATTCTCTTAGAGAATAAGGGTAGTGTAGTTAGTGCGGAAGATCTATTTCATAAGATTTGGCAGGACGAATATTACAGCAAAAGCAACAACACAATTACGGTTCACATTCGACATTTAAGAGAAAAGTTAAATGATACCGTTGACAATCCGAAGTATATAAAAACAATATGGGGAGTGGGATATAAAATTGAAATATAATGATAAAAACAAAGCTGACTATGCTCAGTTTAGGTCAAAATTGCACATTCGGCTTTTGGGTATTGCCGTTATAGCTTTAATTATTACTTCGGTTTTATATACGTTGGGATGGCGTGGGCGCGGCGGTGAATGGATGGTTTCTGTTTTCCGGAAGGTTTTTAGAATGGACTATAGGAATGCGGTTAATATATATCAACTGGTCTTTCGCAATTATAAATATATCATTTGGACGATTGCTATTGTCGTCACATTCTTTGTTTTGCTGCGGGTGGTCTTTAATTGGTTCACCAGATATTTCGATATGATCAATCAGGGAATCGATACCTTACTATCCAATGATAGCGAGATATATTTACCATCTGAAATGGCGGCAATAGAACGTAAGCTAAATGCAGTAAAGCAGGAATTAAGGCAGCGTACTTTAGAAGCGCAGTTAGCCGAACAGCGTAAAAATGATTTGGTTATGTATTTGGCACATGATATACGTACACCGCTGACGTCAGTAATCGGCTATCTCAATCTTTTGGCAGAAGCTCCGGACATGCCCGCGGATCAAAAGGCAAAGTATGTAGATATTACACTCGATAAGGCTTACCGTTTAGAAAAAATGATAAACGAATTTTTTGAGATAACACGCTATAATCTGCAGCAAATAAGTCTATCAAAAGAAAACATAGATTTGTATTACATGCTTGTGCAGCTTATCGATGAGCTTTCGCCTACACTATGCGAGAATGGAAATACAGCAGCTCTTAAAAGCGATGAAAACTTAACCATTTATGGTGATCCCGATAAATTAGCAAGGGTATTCAATAATGTTTTGAAAAATGCTATGGCATACAGCTATCCAAATACAGAAATACACATTTCTGCCGAGGAAAAGGGCGGTTCGGTAGTTATCTCGTTTATGAATAAGGGAAAGACGATTCCACAAGAAAAACTGTCCTCAATTTTTGAAAAGTTCTATCGCTTAGATGAAGCCCGTACCTCAAATACAGGCGGAGCCGGTTTGGGATTGGCAATAGCAAAGGAAATCATTACATTACATGGAGGAACGATTACGGCAAACAGCAAAAGCGAAACCATTGTATTTATTATTACGCTGCCGGTAAAAAATTAGGAAAATGTCAATGCAGAATTAGGATTTTCTTAGGAAATAAATAATTTTATATTAAAAAGCAGTCTGCTTACTTTGGGTATGATTTATATACAAAAGATAAGCAGACTGTTTTTTAGCATTTGTAAAGAAAAGCGGTATGGGTAGAAAAAAATTATGCAAGGTGATTAAAGCTTATCCTAAGGAGGAAAAATGAACTTCAATAATAATTGTGAAAAAGAAATTTATAAAAAAAGGATTGCTGTAATTTTTGGAGGTTGCTCCCCGGAATACGAGGTTTCCCTGCAATCCGCATATGCGGTAATCAGCCACATGGACAAGGAAAGGTATATTCCTGTTTTGATAGGTATTACAAAACAAGGAGATTGGTTTCACTTTAACGGCAGTATTGAAAAAATTAAAGACAATACATGGCATGATGACATTGCCTGTATTCCTGCGGTTGTATCTCAAAGTCGTTCGGAACACGTTATCCTTGAGTATAAGGATAATAAGGCCCTAAAAATTTATATTGATGTTGTTTTTCCTGTCTTACATGGAAGAAATGGTGAAGATGGCACGGTACAAGGGGTGTTTGAGCTTGCCAATATTCCAATGGCAGGATGCGGCGTTCTTGCATCTGCCCTTTGTATGGACAAGGATAGGGCGCATAAGCTTGTTCATGCTGCTGGTGTTCTTGTTCCCCGTTCCTACGTTTTGGATAATAATATGAACGCGGGAATGGCTCTTTCTCAAGCTGAAGAAATAGGCTATCCGTTGTTTGTTAAGCCCATAAAGGCCGGCTCTTCTTTTGGCATAACAAAGGTATCTGACAGAAACGGGCTTCCTGCCGCGATTGAGCAGGCTTTTGAATATGATAACAAAATTATCATTGAAGAAAATATATCCGGCTTTGAGGTTGGTTGCGCCGTTTTAGGCAACGATACGCTAACGGTTGGCGAAGTTGATGAAATAGAGCTTTCGGATGGTTTCTTTGATTCTGTAGAGAAGTATACCCTTAAAACCTCGGCTATCCATGTTCCTGCAAGGATTGACGCTGCCACAGTAAACAAAGTAAAACAAACAGCAAAAGTCATTTACAAGACCCTGGATTGTCGAGGATTTGCACGTGTCGATATGTTCTTATCCTCAGAGGGGGAAATCGTGTTTAACGAAGTAAATACCATCCCGGGTTTTACAGCACACAGCCGCTTTCCAACCATGTTAAAGGCTGTTGGCCTATCCTTTGAACAGATTATTACCGCAGCCATTGAACTGGCGGTGGAAAAATGAAGAATAACAACAACTGCAAAGACCGTGCATGGATAGAGATAGATAGAAATAATCTGCTCCAAAATATCGTTGCCTTACAAAGCTTGCTGCCACAAGGCGGGAAGTTAATGCCTGTGGTTAAGGCAAATGCTTATGGGCATGGAGCCGTATTGCTCTCAAAGGAACTCAACCGATTAGGGATAAGCTCATTTTGTGTAGCTACTGTTTCAGAGGGCATCGAATTGCGGTGCCATGGTATTCAAGGCGAGATTTTAATTCTAGGCTATACCCACCCAAACCTATTCCCAATGCTTCGGAAGTACCGACTTACGCAAACTGTCATTGACTGCTCATATGCGAAGCTCTTAAACTCTTATGGAGAAAAAATAGAAGTACATTTGAAAATTGATACGGGTATGCACCGTTTAGGAGAACGCTTTGAAAGAATAGAGGAAATATACAGTATTTTTCAATGTAAAAATCTTATGATAACAGGCACATATACTCATTTATGCTCTGATGAAAGCACTTCTGAAAAAGACAGGAAATTTACTATGCAACAAGGAACTGTGTTCTGTAAGGTTATTTCTGATTTGAAAAAACGTGGGTATGATTGCGGCAAACTACATTTATTGGCAAGTTATGGGCTTATAAATTATCCCGGGCTTGTAGGAGATTATGCCCGAATTGGTATTGCCTTATATGGGGTTTTAAGCAATCGCGCTGATTTAGAGAACTGCCCCATATCTTTACTTCCGATATTGTCTATCAAAGCGCGGGTTGCGTTGACAAAAGATTTATATGCAGGAGAGAACGCAGGATACGGGTTACAATATATTGCGAACCGATATAGGAAGATAGCTGTCCTGACAATCGGGTATGCTGATGGAATACCGCGTTCTCTTTCTTGTGGGCGCGGGAAAGTTTTGATAAATCAAAAACAAGCCCCTATCATCGGGCGTATCTGTATGGACCAAATGCTAATTGACGTTACAGATATCCCTAACGTGAACACTGACGATATAGCCGTTATTATTGGAAAGTCTGGGGAACATGAAATAACAGTCTATGATCTTGCGGAGGCAGCAGGAACAATTACCAACGAATTGTTAAGCTGTTTGGGGAGTCGTTTGAATAGGGTGTTACTTTACTAATGTAAGAAACTGTTGCACATCAATTTATTTTAAAGAATTCTTTCTATTTATTTAAAGTGGTAAGGCCTTGCTTCAGTACAGGAAGTGTCGTATAGCTCTGTACAAGGAGAGAGGGATTTTCAATTTTCCTGAGGAGCATAGTAGCAGCTTGAACACCCAAATCATATACATCAATATCAATAATCGTAGGAGTGGGAGAGATGATATTGGAATAGGGGTATCGATCAAAAGTGAGAAGCGCTATATCTTCAGGAATCTTTAAGCGGGATTCGGAGATTGCCCGCACGGCACCTAAGGAAATGGTGTTATTCTCGCATACTAATGCGCAAGGCGGTTCGGGCAGAGAAAGCAGGCTCTGAACCGCTTTTTGGCTTTCTTCGATGGAAGAATCGGTATAGCTGATATACTCTTCGGGAATTCGGTATCCATAGTCGTACATGCCGCTTAAAAATCCGGTTAGTCTCTGAGTGGAGATGTGGTCAGTTTTCTTGCTGCCGACAAAAGCCGTCTTGGTATAACCGCATTCCAGAAGATGCTCTGCGGCAAACTGTCCGGCTAATTTATTATTGGTATCGATCCAACAAAGGCGGCTGCCGGAGCCGGGGTGCCCGATTAAAATGTGAGGAAATTGGCTGTCCAGTAGAGGTTTTACCATCTTGGGAGAGTAAGCGGAACCGTGAATAATGATACCATCCACTGCTTTCTGGGAAATCAGGGTTTCCAGATAATTCTCATGAGAAACATCCGGAGGGATATCGGACAGCATTAATGTATATCCCCGGACAGACAGTTCTTTTTGCGCACCGCATAAGATATCGAACATATGTGGGTTGTTATAAGCCTGCTCTCTGGCAAGGGTGGACAGGAATAAGATATTTAAAGTAGAACCCCGGGCAAAGCTGACAGCTCTCGCATTGGGAGTATAATTTAGTTTCCGGATCGCTTCATTTACCCTTGCTGTGGTCTCGGGAGAAATGGAAGTCCAGTGATTGAGGACTTTGGAAACGGTGGAAGTGGAAACACCTGCTTCTTTTGCAACATCATTTATGGTAATGGCCATAGAAAACCTCCTTGTAAATATGTATAATTCTACTAAAATAGTATAGCGGTTTCCTAACAAAGTCAATAGAAATGAAAGATTTAATGTAGTAAATACGAATATATATTGATATAATTAAACTGCGCGCAAGATATTATTAAACATATTAAGGAAAGCGATTTCGTAAAGAAGGCGAGGTAGGATAATATGAAAAAGAGATGGGGATTAGGTTTTACCGGAATACTTTTGGTTGGTATTTTGGCAGGTTGTGGTGCGGCAGAACAGGAGGAGGCATCCGGTACCAGTACAGTGGAAACCGTGGAACAGGAACAGCAAGGGGATAACGCGGCCGGTGAAGCTACGGAAATTATGGCATGGCATGACAATGATGATGTTATGATGAATGCCTTGGCGGAGATAGTAAATGAAAAGCTAAAAGAGGAGAACATTGTTTTAAAATTTGAGAAAAAAAGTGACGTGACGGGACAGATACGATTGTATGGTACCGATTCAAAAAATGGACCGGATATGTATCTGTTTGCCCACGATTCTTTGGGAAGCTTTGCGGAAATGGGAATCTTAGAGCCGGTAAATAATCTGATTTCTCAGGAAAAGCAGCAGGATTTACTTCCCATGACCATACAGGCGGCTACCTATGACGGTCAGCAGTATTTGATGCCGGTATATTATGAAACTCTTCTGTTCCTGTATAATAAGGAACTCTGGGAGGGGGAAGTTCCGTCTACTACAGAAGCGTTATATGATTATATGGTATCTCATACGGATACAAGCGCAGGTACATATGCTTTGGTAAATCAGCATTCAAATGCTTATAACATATCTCCTTTTATCTATGGATTTGGAGGTTTTGTTATCAATGAGGAGGCTTTGCCCGGACTGAATGATCCGGCTACCATGGAGGCAATTAACTACAACAAGAAATTTGCTGCATTGCAAGCCGATGGAGATTATAATACGGTAACGGCCCTGTTTAATGAGAAAAAAGCCGCCGCCATTCTGGGAGGACCATGGCTTATATCCGGAATCAAAGAGGCCGGTATTTCACTTGGATATAAATCTCTGGCAGATTTTACACTGCCGAATGGAAATTCTCTGAAACCTTTTTCAGGAGTACAGTGCTTGGGTGTTTTAAAATATGCGGCGGAGAGTAAGAAGGAAGCTCTTGTAAAAGTATTGGAGGTTTTGGCAGAACCCGAAGTAGGAATTCGTCTTGCAAAAGATTTCAACTGTGCACCTGCTAATATGAAGGCTTATGAAGATACAGAGGTCGCTAATAATGAAATGATTCTTGTTATGAAGAAAACGGCAGAAGTGGCTGTACCTATGCCTAATGTTCCGGAGATGGGCGCTATGTGGGGACCTTCAGAGGCGTTCTTTACCGCAGTAAATAAGGCAGGGGAAGATGTGAACACTATTGCGGAGAACTACCAAAATGATGCTTTGAGTGCAATAGCCGATATGAAATAAATGTAACTGTGAGGGTAATGAACAGTTACAAATAAATTAAGTGATCCAGCGGCAGGACTTAAGTCCTGCCGTGAAAGAGAAAGGAGCCGGTAGCCGATGAAAAAAAGAAAAGTTCTGCCGTGGATATACAGCCTTCCTGCAATGATGCTAATCGGAGCAATCGTGGTATTCCCCATTTTATACACAGGTTATATTTCCTTTACCAATATGAATTTGTATCATTGGACAGATTTTCAAATAGTGGGGTTTGCCAACTACGGGAGAGCGCTTCTTAAAATAGACTCAGGATTTATGGAAGCACTGGGTATCACTCTGCTTTGGACAGTAGTGAATATTGTTCTTCAGGTAGTCGTTTCTTATTTTATTGCTCTGGCCTTAAACAGGGAAGATTTGAAATGGAGGAGATTATATAAGACCCTTTTGATGTTTCCGTGGGCTATGCCTGCCTATGTATCCATTCTGGTCTGGCGGGTAGGAATGTTCAATTCCGAATTTGGTTTGTTGAACAAGTGGCTAAGTCAAATGGGTTTTTCCAAGTTCGACTTCCTTTCGAGAAACATACCGGCCTTTTTTTCCTGTCTGGTATTGAACTTATGGATGGCACTGCCATTTATGATTATGATGATAGATGGTGCATTGAAAAGTATTGATAAAAGTATGTATGAAAGTGCGGAATTGGATGGGGCGGGATTTGTAAAGAAGAATATATATATTACGATACCTTCCCTTCAGAAAATCATCATGCCCGCTATTATTCTGACCACTTTCACTACATTCAAACAATTTGATATCGTATATTTGCTGACAATGCAAAAAGGTTCTCTGTCCGGAGCTACCCTGCAGACAGTGCTGACTTATGCTCATCAGAAAGCTTTTGTATCGAATAACTATGGATTGTCCTCGGCGGTATCCATCGTAATCTTTGGAATTATTATTTTGTTCTCTTTCAGTATGAATCCATCGATAAAAGGAGAAAAGGTTGAATAAGATATGTATTTAACCTATTGATTTGAGTGCGCACGGAGCGCGCAGATGGGTATAAAAATGGAAAGGAAAATTAGAAAAGACAGTATGAACAGAAATAGGAGAAAGATAAAAAAGAAATTAGAGCTGCTGGGGGTGAATTTTTTTCTATTGGGGCTATGCCTGATCGGACTTGTTCCCATTCTATACGCCTTACTCCTATCAGTGAGCGGGGGAACTGAAGCCCTGACCTCTGAGGCATCTCTTTTACCGCGAAGATTCACATTGGAAAATTATAAAAGAATACTGTTTGAGGAACCATTTCTGCAGTGGCTTGTAAATTCTGTGATTTTGAGCGTAGGAACAATGTTTTTAGCCATGGGGACAAGTGTGACAGCCGCTTATGCCTTTTCGAGGTTCCGTTTCCCGGGCAGAAGCGGGATGCTAAGACTTTTACTTCTGTTGAATGCATTTCCGCAAATACTGACTTTGTTTGCAGTATTCCGTCTGTTTAAATTGATGAATCTCTTAAATTCTCATGCGGGACTTATCTTTGTCTATGCGGGGACCATGTGCATTTTCAGCATATGGAATATGAAGGGGTATTTTGATTCCATACCGATAGAAATAGAAGAAGCCTCCAAAATAGACGGGGCAGGAGATTTTCAACTGATACAAAAGATTATCCTCCCACTGGCAAGGCCAGCCATTATTGTTACCGCAGTTATGGTATTGATTTTTGTTTGGAATGAATATTTGTTCGCTACCACCTTTATGCTGAAAGAAGAAAGTTATGCCCTTGCGGGAGGGCTTTATCAGCTTCAGGCTAATGATTACAGCCGGAGCTGGCCTTTGTTTACAGCGGCTGCAATTTTAGTTTCTCTGCCGATACTCCTTATTTTTTTTATGATTCAAAAATATATGGTATCAGGGCTTACCGCAGGTGGAGTAAAGGGGTAGAAGCAGAAAAATAGAAAAAGAGTTAAGAGAGGAAATTATACAATGAATTTTCAAATAAATAAGAGTGCACTCTTGCACATTCCCACATCTCAGTATGCGTTTGCTCAAGCGAAAGATGTTTTAACGATTCGCTTGCGGGCCGCAAAAGGAGACTTGGATAGTTGTACACTTTTTTGGGGAGATAGGGCATGTATTTCCTCCCCTGTCTTTTTTTCAGAAAAGAGAATGGAGGTTTGCTGGCAGAATAAAATCTTCGATTTCTATGAAGAGACTTTAGTTGGAGTGCCTGAAAGGGTATGTTACTATTTTCTGATTAGGAAGGGGGAGGAGTGGTATTATTATTATGGGGATGATTTCCATAAAGAACTGCCGGACTTTACTTTGGAAGATGGGTTTGTAGTCGAGGGTAGGAGCGAGTATTACCAATATCCCTACATTTTACGTTCGGAAATCCTGGAAGTTCCCGAATGGTTCGAACATGCCATCGTATATAATATTTTTCCTGACAGCTTCGCTTCCGGGAAAGAGAAGATTGCCGGTCAGGAAAGTGCCGTTGAAGGAGAGGATGGGAAAATATACCGTTCTAAATGCGGAGGTACGATAAATGGAATTCGCGAAAATCTGGATTATATACAAAACCTGGGATTTAACTGCCTGTACTTAAACCCTATTTTCAGAGCCGGAGAATATCATAAGTATGATATTATAGATTACTTCCATGTGGACCCCTGTATGGGAAGCGATGAGGATTTCCTGAATTTAACCAAGGAAGTACATAGAAGAGGAATGCATATTATTATTGATGGTGTGTTCAATCACTGCAGTTGGGAATTTCCTTTCTTTGAAGATGTGATAGAAAAAGGAGAAGATTCTTTGTACAAGGATTGGTTCTATCATTTACAGTTTCCGGTAAGACGTCCAAAGGAGGGAGAGATTCCCGAATATGCCTGCTTTGCTTATGAACCAAAGATGCCTAAGTTAAATACGGCCAACCCCGAAGTGCAGGAGTATTTTGCAAATGTGGGCCGCTATTGGATTGAAAACTTTCAGGTGGATGGTTGGCGTCTGGATGTTGCTAATGAGGTTGACAAAAATTTCTGGCGAAGATTCAGAAAGGAGATAAAGGAGGCAAACTCTCAAGCGGTTCTGATTGGTGAGGTGTGGGAAAATGCGGAAGACTGGCTTCGGGGAGATATGCTTGATTCGGTCATGAACTATGATTTCAGGAAGCACTGCAGAGATTTCTTTGCTATGGATAAAATAGGAGTCGGGAGATTTGCAGGGGCTATGACCGACATGCTGCTGCGCTATCCTCTTCCTGTTGCCAGGGCGCAATTAAATCTTCTGGATAGTCATGATGTAGGGCGTTTCTTTTCCTTGTGCGGAGAAAAGGAGGAAAAGTGGAGATTGGCATTTCTTTACCTGTTTATGACTCCGGGTATCCCCAGTGTATTCTATGGAGATGAAAAAAAGATATGCGGAATGAAGGAGTGGGAGTACAGGCAGCCTATGCCTTGGCAAAGCCGTATGGAAGAGACCGAAGCCTTTGTACAGGAGGTCATTAGGATCAGGAATAAATACATAAATCCAAGGGACACGCTGCAATTTGTGGAAGCTTCTGCCGATTCCAGCCTTCTCATCTTTGAACGAAGAGGAATCCGCAGGATAAGAATTATTCTCAATGCTCAAGATAACCGGGCGGAGATACGGGGTTATTTGGAGGGAGGACAGGTACTTCTGGAGAAAGGTGTAGAGGGAGATTACCTGGATGGATATGGATATAAAATCCTTCAAATATCTTCCTCGTAATATCTTGCTTTATTAAAAAAATTGAGGATAGGGTTGGAAAAAGTGATGTTAATTAAAGAAAACTTTATGAAGAGTTATCAATTCTTAGGTCTTGAGAAAGGAGATAATGTTATTGTTCATACTTCCTTAAGTAGTTTAGGCTACGTTTGCGGCGGTGCACAAACAATAATTGAATCTTTATTGGAGACTGTTGGAGATAGCGGCACAATTTTAATGCCTACACAAAGCTGGAAAAACCTCTCCCCTGAATCTGGGGTACATTATGAAGTGCCGGAGGAATACTGGCAGATATTAATAGAAAATTTGCCTGCTTATGATAAAGATATTACACCTACCAATACGATGGGTATTGTTGCTGAGATGTTTCGAACTTGGAAAGGAACGATCAGAAGCGATCATCCGGCACGTTCGTTTTCGGCGAATGGAGCGAACGCTAAATACTTAGTTGAAAATCATGATTTAAGTGATATTTTCGGTAAGAGCTCTCCTATTGGAAAACTATATGAGCTTGATGGAAAGGTTCTTCTGATCGGTGTTGATTACGATAAAAATACTTCTCTTCATCTTGCGGATGTATTGGCAGAATATCCTTCGAAGAAAAATGAAATTGCCAGCAGTGTTGTAAAGATTGGCGGGGAAAGACAGTGGATAGACTATGAAACACTCGCAGTTGATGGAGAAGATTTTGTTCAAATTGGAATAGACTTTGAGCGTTTTAATTCTATTAAGAAAATAGGCATAGGCAATGCAGTTGTTAAATGTATGAATATGAGAGAGCTTGTTGACTTTGCCATAAGTTGGATAGAGAGTAATAGAAAATGTTAAGGTATTTTTTTACGACACGGTAGTATCTTCTCGATATTACCGTGTCATTTACTTTTGTATCTATTATAGATTCGCTTATAAACGATAATTAGAACAATAAGACCGGGAAAAGATAGAGTCACTATTAAAATAACACCCACTGTAATACTGATAAGCGATAAAGCACCTGCCGTAAACATACAAAAGGCGTAAATTGCCCACATCAAACCATTTGCTCGATTATATCCGGGTATATCTTCTATTTCCTCCGGCTTTACCGTGCTGCCTGACCAAAAGTGCATTGGGTCACGGCGCCTATATGCCCAAAGGGCGATCGCCCCAAAAATCAAAGAACATAACCAACAGATAACGGCAAAAAAGACATTTTCAAAATTCATAGGAAGCTCCTCTCTCTAATACTTCGCTTTTATTATACGAAAGAGATTTGCTAAAAACAAGAGCGAACGAACTCGTGTATTGTATTAGAAAAGGTCAGTAGTATTGTATTTCAAAGTCGATATTCACTATATTTAGTAATTTTTAAAAAACTACTTGCAACTCCCCAGTGTTAGGCATATAATATAATTGAATTTAGGCACACCTAAAATAAAGAAAATATATAATAAAAAATGCAAATAATAAATGGAGGATTCTATGAATACTTATACAAGGCGGTTGTTTTGCCGTAAGATACCAACTTTGATTGTCACATCTCTTATTTTATTAATTGGAGCGTTTTTAGAAATATTTGCAAAGTAAAATAAAAAATATTTAAAGATACAGCAATACGGCGTATTTGCAAAAAACGGAGGAAGATAAGATGACACCTAATAAAGAGGATTACTTGAAAGCTATCTATAAACTTGGTGGTTTGAATGAACTGGTAAATAATAAGAAAATTGCGGAGACTTTGCAGGTCGCTCCGGCTTCCGTGACAGAAATGTTGGGAAAGATGAAACGGGAAGAATTAATTCACTATGAGCCCTATAAAGGGACCTATCTGACAGATAAAGGTATGCATGCTGCTATTTCATTAGTTCGAGGACATCGTCTTTGGGAAGTATTTCTTATGCGTCATTTGGGCTATTCCTGGAGTGAGGCTCATGAAGACGCAGAACTCTTAGAGCATATCACTCCTGCGCGTCTCACTTCCAGGCTGGATAATTTTTTGAATTACCCGGCGTACTGCCCTCATGGCAGTGCAATTCCTCATCCCGACGGGCAGGTTGATCTTGTTCCGATGCAGACTTTGAATCTTCTTCCAGTCGGCGTAAACTCCCACGTTCGGCGGGTTACGGAAGAAAAGGAACTGCTGGATTATCTTCAGGAAAATGGAATTGTGATTGGAAGTTCTATATGTATTATCGGAATGGCTGCCTATGAAGGGCCGCTCACGCTTGACTTGGAAGGCAGGCGTGTTCAAATTAGTTATAAAGCTGCCTGTCAAATCTATGTGGATCAGACAGAAGGGTTGTAACACAAAATATATTATTTAGGGGGTTTCCATATAAAAACAAGTGACAGCGAACTTCACGATCCCCATATCTGGTTCGTTTACAAGATGATCTTACTTTCCGGTCAATAATATGGATAGACATATTCATCTACTGCCTCTGCCGGAGTAATCTTTGTTACGTGAATGAGAGGTTCGTCAAATGACATGTCATCGTATTTATATTCTTCAATATAAAGCGTTCCTTCCACTGTTATCCAGGAGTCCGTTTCCAGTTCAGAAGCCTTATCATATTTACAGATAAGTCCAGTCGGCACCAAATCCGCAACACAGCAGGACATTGATAATCGGGCAGGAACGAATTCATCCGCTTCCAGAAATTCAGGGTCTTTGAAGATGAAACCGGTCATAATAATCTTGTATCCGGCATATTTTTCCATATTTACATAGAGCTCATAAATCCACATGCCAAAATCTTCATTGGAAACAGTAATAGTTTTGTTGGCTTCATCCAAGCCGGGAAAATCGACGGAATCAAAAACATCAGACTGCGTTTCAAAGGCATCGTTTGAAGAATATGTATCCGTTACATCAGGTTCCGACTCCCTTACAGAGGGATTTTCCGTTGTAACTTCTGCGGATGAATTCGGATTAGAGTTTTCAGCCGTATTCTGGCTCTGAAACGAGTTATATTGGTTTGTCTGGCCGGAAAGAACATTTCCGCTGACATATCCTCCGGAAACATCCGATATACCCAAGGAACTGTGAGGAAGCAAAATCAATAAGATCGGAATCGCCAGAACAAAACAGTGCATAGATCGTATCTTGTACTGGGGGCGAAACAGGCGGCGGGCAGCGGCAAGGCCCCAAATCACCATGGTGATTGCCGAAAAAATTAAGTAGGGTTTCATGCGTGGTGTAACATAAGAAAGATATTTTCCGTTGCCAAGCAGAGAGATTATCAGAGCGGCAAATGTAAAATAGCATAGAATCTCCAAAAATATTTGAGGATTAAGTTTTTTTGCATATATCTGCATAGTTATAGTACCCCCAATCCATAAAGTAAGAAGATAGGATCTGAAGTCCTATTATGAGGAAGAAGAAAACATACCCATACTCTCCTTGCTGCCTGTATATTTCTTAGAGGATTTCTCTGATGAAAGTGATAGAA
The DNA here is from genome assembly GCF_030863805.1 of Kineothrix sp. MB12-C1. Lineage (NCBI taxonomy): Bacteria > Bacillati > Bacillota > Clostridia > Lachnospirales > Lachnospiraceae > Kineothrix > Kineothrix sp. MB12-C1. The sequence continues at coordinate 1,700,239 of NZ_CP132957.1, read as the reverse complement.
ACATGGCTAAAAGTACAGCCTTATCCTTTACGGAATATGTGATGGAGGAGGTAGGACTTTCAGAATATCTTTCCATGGGAAATATGGATGAATACCGGAAGAAATGGTTGAAAGAGATAGGATTAGCGGAGATACCTGATTCTTTTAAAATTAATGGTGATACTATGAAGACCTTTGAGATAGAATCATATTCTACGGTGATTGAGCATGAGAATTGCATGTTTTATTTAGCACCTACCGATTGGCTGAAGGAGGCAGGTGATGTTTATGTTCTTTTTGCAGATTGGGTGGAAGGGCGTAATGCGATCCTTTCTGATTTGGAAGTAAGGGAACCGGCTACCTATGAAATTATTTCGGAACGGATGAAGGAACAGCGAGTAGATGTGTATTTTATAAATTCGGATGAACCGATGTCTTATGCCTTGGAGAATGGCGGTGTATATATCGCCGATAAATCAGATATATATCATGAAGTATTTCATATATTATTGCCAGGCGAACGTGATGAAGAAATCTGGCTGGAAGAAGGCGTTACCACATTGCTTACGATCCAGATAGAGTCTGATTACATGGGGGAGAGTAAGGCACTCTTTTGGGAATGTATAACAGATAAGGCGTTTCTCTATGAGATACCACAAGAGGATCAGGTTTTTATGAATCATATTAAGGAATATTATTTAGAGAAAGCGCCTATGCCCATGGGAGTTGCGGATTTAGATTTTGCACTTTTTTATGAAACAGTAGGTAAAATCACATTAAAAGAACCCGAATTGTCTACTTCTTTGAATATGGCTATTATAGATGTTTATCAACGGAGAATGGGCGGGTTGGATAAGCCTTCCGGAAAAGGGGCAAATAGACTTACCTATCCCCAAGCTTATGTATTTTCAGAATATTTAGCAGAAAATTATGGGCTCGATACAGTAGTAGAGGTTATGATAGGAAGGCAGACCTTTGAAGAAGCATTTCAAGGAGATTTCGAAGAGGTATTTTCAGAATTTGTTGAGGAGATATCCTATTAGGGGACTTAGGAAAAGGAACAAATCATCCTTTGTTACAACGCTTCCGGCACCATAACTGTATTCGAGCCTATTTTAACTCCCCCTGTAATTGTAACGCCTCCGCATATCCATACATTGTCTCCGATTGCAATCTTTGCACAATCTAAAATGCAGCAATTTGTAAGGGAAGGTTTCACATTATTAAATTCAAACAGCATATCTTTTGTTTTTTCTCTCTCTTTAGTTAACTCTTCATCCCAGCTAATATAATACTCGCCGTTTAACATTTTTTCCTTTGCTGTCATATAATTTATCCTTCCTCTGTAGCGATTCTTCCATTTATACTTTTTATTCTTTTTAATAGTATAGCACAAAACTGCCTTTTTCAATGTTCTTGGTTTTTGTGTAAAAACAATAAAAACAATAAATACAGCATACGATACAATATTTATTTATTGACATACGATAAATATAATGATAATATTAGTTTACTATTTAATAGAAGGCGGTGGACTTTATGAAACTTGGTTCGACACTCATCCTAAGAGCAGCAACTTTATTTGCAGGGGCAATTGTGCTTGCTTTTTGTGTCGTTTGTATTTGGTTGGCGGCTACAGACCGGGATCCTAATTCAATTTATGCTTCCCTATACTATATTTTGATTTTCGGTACGTTTGCATCCGCCATACCGTTCTTTATCGCGCTATATCAGGCACTAAAACTTTTAGGCTATATTGATGCCAACTGTGCATTTTCGATAATGGCGGTCAATTCGTTACAGATTATTATGCGATGCGCCATCGCAATCTTTGTGATTTGCACTGTAGGCGGTTTGCCTTTCTTTTATTGCGTAGCTCAATTGGAGGACGCCCCGGGTTTAATGCTGATCGGGTTTGTTATATCCGGTTCCGCATTCATAATCGCTGTATTTTCCTCTATTCTGAAACGACTTTTGCAAGATGCCATTAATATTAAGGCAGATAACGACATGATAATTTGAGGTGAATGATATGGCTATTATAGTGAATATTGATGTTATGCTTGCAAAAAGGAAAATGAGTGTCACGGAACTTTCAGAACGAGTTGGAATTACGATGGCTAATTTATCCTTATTAAAAAATGGAAAAGTAAAGGGAGTTCGGTTCGCAACTTTGGAGGCTATTTGTATAGCGTTGGATTGCCAGCCGGGCGATATTCTGGAATACAGAAAGAGTCAAGATGTTGAATAGCCACCCTGTACTATTCAATCTTATAAACAATAACCCTCATAGTGAAAGCAGAGCGGCGGATAGGTTTTTCATCTATCCCGCCGCTCTGTTTTTTTGCCGATCCATATCCTACGCTTTTTTATGAAGCAGTATGTAAAATTATTGATCCTATAGAACGAATCAAATCTTTTCATTCATCATTTCGTCATTTCATTTGCTCGAAGAATTCTTTTTTCGAAGAACATACAACAAATTTCCCGTCTATTTTTCCAAAATATTTATCAGCCAGTTCAGGGTGTTTCTTAGTACATTTTCCTATGCATTCGAACTTCAACTTGCAGCCGATTTCTTCCGCGTATGATTTAATTTCTTTTTTCTTGAATTTAGAACATTCTTTACATACTTTTACCTTCTTCATAATGAATTTCCTCCTAAATGGTAAGATTTTCTATTCTCAATACCTCATTATTAAACTTCTGAATATTTAGTAATCATATGATAATTCACATGATAGCCAAAATCAAATACTTTTTAAAACAACTTCATAAGATACTCGGATAATTAGAAATCTAATGGGATATTAATCGATTCGAAAGTTAGGTAAGCTAATAACATCTTAACTGAAGGGGGTATTGCCATGAACATGCGGGCGCTAATCTATAACGGACCGAAGGATATTCGAGTAGAGGATGTGAAGGTTTCTGAAGTCGGTGATACAGATGTCTTAATTAAAGTGCAGTATTGCGGGGTATGCGGTACGGATATCCATATATACAGCGGAGACGGCGGAGCTTTTGAGGCAACCCCACCCTTAATTATGGGACATGAATTTTCCGGAATCGTAGAAAGAGTCGGAGAGAAGGTAAGTAAAATCAAGGTTGGAGATTTAGTTACTGTGGATCCCAATAACATGTGCGGTGAATGTTACTATTGCAAGAATGCGATGGAGCAATTTTGTGAAAACGTAATTGGAATCGGAACGACCTGCGATGGCGGCTTTGCACAATACTGTGTTGTCTGTGAAAAACAGGTTTTCAAGTTCAAAAAAGGAATGGACGCATTAACGGCTGCTATGACGGAACCGGTATCCTGTTGTCTTCATGGTATTGACTTATGTAATATCAAGCTTGGCGATGAGGTGTTGGTAATCGGCGGAGGTCCCATAGGTCTTATTATGTTACAGTTGGCAAGTATGGCCGGAGCGGGCAAGATTATCCTTTCAGAACCGGTGGAAGAGAAAAGAGAGATGGGCAGGAAGCTGGGAGCAGATGTCGTAATCAATCCCCTGGAGGAAGATATAGAAGCTGTACTACAGGCAAGTTGCAAGAATGTCAATGTGGTAATCGAATGTGTGGGGAATGTCAGAACGATCGATACAGCGATAAAATGTGCAGGAAAAGGGGCGACGGTCATGATGTTCGGTTTGACCGGACCGAATACAAGCTTATCCGTTGATCCTGAAATAGTATTTAAGAAAGAATTAAAGCTTACCTCATCTTTTATCAACCCTTATACCTTTGAAAGGTCTATTGCGATCCTGGAATCCGGGAAATTGAATGTGACAGATATGATCAGTGATATCATTCCCCTCGAAGATTGTGTGAAAGCTTTCGAGGATGAGAATTATCGAAGAAAAGGGAAGGTTGTTCTTCAATTGAACGACTAGTCGGAGACTAGGTAACTATTGTGAAATAAGCAGCTTAAGGCCAAGGCTGTTTATGATATAGAAACTATAAAATTTATTAGGAGGAAAGTAAATGAAAAAGAGAATCATTAGCTTGGCACTAGTTGGGGTTATGGCATTTTCCGGATTAGTAGGATGCGGTGCAAAGGCACCCGCACAGGAAGCTGCAGGCGCGAAGACGGAAACAGCCAAGGAAGCGGAAGCTGTGGCGGAACCCGCAAAAGAAGAGGTTGCAGATACAGCAGCGGCTGATAACTTCAAAGTTGGTATTACACTACAATCACTTGAGAACAGCTATTGGGCAGGAGTATTCGGCGAAGTAGAGAAGCTGTTGAAGGAAAAGGGATGGGAATATACCATTCTCGCTTGTAACGATAACTCAGCAACACAGATTCAGCAGATTGAGAACTTTATAACCAATCAGGTTAACCTCATTATGGTTCATCCGTCCGATCCTAATGCGATCGAAGACTATTTGAAGCAAGCAAGGGATGCAGGCATTAAGGTAATGTGCTGGGATGATGCGATGACGAACACAGATCTTAACTGGATTCTCGATAATACCAAGTTAGGATATGTAATCGGACAGGAAGCAGCTAACTTCATTAATGAGAACTATCCGGATGGAAGTGTAGCAGAAGTGGCAATTATGAATTATCCTCAGACTCCTATCCTTCTTGAAAGAGAAACAGGTATCCTGAATGCTCTCGAAGAAATCGCTGGCGGCAAGTATAAGGTTGTAGCACAGCAGCCGGCACTGGATGCTCAGGCAGCAATCACCAATATGGAAACAATTCTTCAGGCTAACCCTGATACTAAGATTGTTTGCTCCATCGGTGCAGGCGGTGACATCGGTGCTAACCAGGCATTTATGACTAAGATGGAAGGTAATATTCCTGACGATATGGGTATCTTCTCGGCAGATGCTACACAGCAGCAGTTAGAAGCAATTGTGAATGGCGAAGCGACAAGAGCATCCGTAGGCTTTGAAGGATCCAATAAGAAAACAGCAGAAGCAGTTGTTGATCTTTATGAAAGACTCCTCAATGGAGAAACCTTTGCAGAGCAGAATTTAGTAAGACCTCTTCTTGTTATTGATAGCTCAAATGCAGCGGAATACTTAGCAGATTATAAATAAATAGAAGATAGTGGCACAAATTATGGATGTGGGGTTATTTGAGAAGGATAACCCCACATTCAAAAACAAGAATGCGTGGTGTAAATAATGAAAGATGAATATATTTTGGAACTACAACATATCAGAAAAGAATATCCCGGTGTAGTTGCATTAAAGGACGTTTCTCTGGAGGTAAAAAAAGGTGAGATTCTCGCACTGATTGGAGAAAACGGCGCCGGAAAATCCACGTTGATTAAGACCTGTTCCGGTGCGGTTATTCCTACCTCGGGTAAAATAGTGATTAATGGGAAGGAATTCACCCACATGTCCCCTCAGCTCGCTGCTGAGAATGGGATAGCAATTATCTATCAGGAATTCAATAATGTAAAAGGGCTTTCGGCTGCCGAGAACCTTTTTCTGGGGAATCCGATCAGAAAAGGGATCGTCGTAGATAAAAAGGCGATGGAGAAGGAAGCGCAAAAGGCTTTTGCACAGTTAAATATTAAAATAGATCCCAAGGCTCTTGTCGGGGATCTTACCGTTGGTTATCAGCAGATGATTGAGATCGCCAAGGCAATTCTGCAGGATGCGAAAGTTCTTATTATGGATGAACCCTCCGCTCCTCTTACGACCGCTGAAGTTGAAAGCATGTTCAAAGTATGTGAATTACTAAAAGAAAAGGGAGTATCTATTATATACATATCTCATAGGCTTGAAGAGATATATAGGTTATCGGACCGCATTGTTGTATTGCGTGATGGGGAATATATCAAGACATTGATTACCAAGGATTCCCATGTAGATGAACTGATTCAGTTAATGGTGGGGCGTTCCTTGAGCGAAACCTTTCCTCCGCGTGAGACAGGTTATAAGAAAGATGAAATTATTCTGGAGTTACAAAATGTAAGCGGCAATGGAGATAAGGACATTAATTTACGGGTTCGTAAAGGTGAAATTCTTGGATTGGGCGGTCTGGTAGGTGCCGGCCGTACAGAACTTGTACAGATGATTTTCGGTGCGGCGAAGAAGACAGACGGAAAGATGATATTTAAAGGAGAAGAAATCAATCCGAAATCTCCGAGGGAAGCGATTAACCTTGGAATTGCGCTCGTACCTGAAGATCGCAAACGCCATGGTGCGTTGCTCGGTATATCTATAAAAAATAATATCAACATGCCAATCTACAAGAAAATATCCAAAGCGTCAGTAATTAACAATAAAAAGGAATTAGAAATAGCCAAGAAATGTGAGGAGGAATTGTTGATTAAAACTCCCACACTGCATCAATTGGTAAAGAACCTAAGCGGCGGCAATCAGCAAAAGGTCATTATCGGAAAATGGCTTGCTGCGAACTCAGAATTGCTTATCTTTGATGAGCCCACCCGTGGAATCGATGTGGGTGCCAAAGCTGAGATTTATAAGCTGATGAACGAAGTAATTGCAAGTGGTAAAACAATTTTATTAATATCATCAGAAATGGAAGAATTAATGGGAATGTCAGATAGAATTATAGTTTTGGCAGAAGGCCGGATTACCGGTGAACTGGAAAAAGAAGAATTTAATCAAGAAACTATAATGAAAATGGCATCTGCCGTTTAGGAGGTAAGGATGAAAAGCACAATCATAAGAATATTAAAGGAAAAAGCTATCTGGATGGTATTTATCATTCTGTTTATAGCATTCTCACTGGCAAACCCAAGGTTTTTATCTTCAAGCAATTTGTTTACCATAGCGCGTCAAGTATCTATGTTAGGTATTGCATCCATAGGTATGACATTTGTTATCTTAATTTCAGGTATTGATCTTTCGACCGGTTCCATCATTACTTTCGTTAATATCGTTGCGGCATATTTGATGGTACATATGGGCTTTGGTATGGTGGCGGCGGTGATTGTATCCTTAATACTGTCGATGCTCGTCGGTGTTTTAAACGGATGCTTAATATCCACAATCGGGATTCCTGCGATTATCGCTACTTTTGCGACACAGATTGTCTTCGAAGGTGCTTCCTATCTGATTAGCGGAGGTACACCTATTTATGGATTTGATGAAAGATTTAAAGTAATAGGACAGGGATATTTAGGACCGGTTCCCGTCCCGGTAATCATTATGATTGTCTGCTTCGCGATCGGTTCCTTTATTTTGAATAAGAGCTACTTTGGCCGTTACTTCTATGCAGTCGGCGGTAATGAAGAGGCATCTAAGCTTTCCGGTATTAGAGTAGGAGTTACGAAGTATCTGGTATATGCATTATCCGGTTTATTTGCCGGTCTTGCCGGCATTGTTATGTTATCCCGTACGAATTCGGCACAACCTACGGCAGGTCTCGGATATGAATTCGATGTAATTACCTGTGTGGTACTCGGTGGAGTATCCATTACCGGAGGCTATGGTAAGATGTCGAACGTAGTGGCCGGTGTATTGATCATAGGAATTCTTACTAACGGTATGGTTCTTATGAACGTAAGCACTTATATGCAGATGGTCGTAAAAGGTATTGTGCTCGTATTGGCAGTAGGTTTTGACAGTTTACAGAAAAAAAGAGCACTCACTTAAGGCTTATGAGAGTTAAAAGTGGCAAGGTAGGAAACAATTCAAATTAAATATAAGATAAAGGAGAAAATTCATATGGGTATTATGGAAAGAATGAGACTGGATGGGAAAGCTTCCTTTGTTACGGGGGGAGCAAGAGGTATTGGTAAGGCGATAGCTTTCGCGCTTGCCGAGGCAGGAAGCGATGTGGCAATTGTTGATTTGGATATAGAAGAATCGGAAAAAACAGCGAAAGAAATCGCGGAGTCCACAGGAGTTAAGACAATTGCAATTAAAACAGACGTTACCGATCAGACAGATGTGGATCAAATGATCGATACGATTCTAAAGGAATTCGGTAAAGTGGATGTTGCATTTTGCAATGCCGGAATCTGTATGAATATACCGGCAGAAGAGATGACTTTGGATCAATTCAGAAAGGTAATCGATATTAACTTGACCGGCGTATTCCTAACATCGCAGGCAGCAGCTAAGGTTATGTTAAAGCAGGGTAAGGGCTCGATTATTAATACGGCTTCTATGTCAGGACATATTGTTAACGTACCTCAACCCCAGTGTTCTTATAATGCTTCCAAGGCAGGCGTCATCCAATTGACGAAGTCTATGGCTGTTGAATTCGCTAAGCGCGGCGTAAGGGTTAACAGCATCAGTCCGGGATATATGGGCACCGAACTTGTACTGAATGCACCCCATCTAAAAGCCTTAATAGAGCAGTGGAACGCCATGGCACCTATGGGAAGAATGGGGCGTACGGATGAATTACAGGCAATCGCCGTTTATCTTGCAGGCGACACGAGTGATTTCACTACAGGATCGGATTTTGTAATTGATGGAGCATTTAGCTGCTTCTAATCCGGGTAGCTTTTATTGGCTTTAGATGCTAAGAGGAGAAGAATAATGAAAAAATATACCATTGGTGTCGATTATGGAACCCTGTCCGGGCGTGCTGTATTGGTAAATGTGGAGAATGGCGAAGAAATCTGTGACAGCGTATTGGAATATAAACATGGTGTTATGGATAAGTATTTGCCGGGTTCTACGCAGCGTCTGGCAAGTGAAACTGCATTGCAACATCCGCAGGATTACTTGGATGTCTTACAAACGACAATTCCCGAAGTGCTCAGAAAGGGTAAGGTAAGTAAAGAAGAGATCATTGGAATCGGTGTTGACTTCACATCCTGCACGGTGCTTCCGGTGGATAAGGACGGTACCCCCCTTTGCTTTAAGGAGGAATTTAAGGATAGACCTCATGCTTATGTAAAGTTGTGGAAGCATCATGCGGCACAGGGAGAAGCGGATCTATTCAATGAAGTTGCCCATCGCAGAGGTGAGAAGTTTATGCATCGTTATGGCGGAAGAATGTCTTCCGAGTGGGTAGTTCCCAAGGCAATGCAAATACTGCGTGAGGATGAAGAAATCTATCGGGTGATGGATCGTTTCATGGAGGCCGGCGACTGGGTCGTTATGATGCTTATCGGAGAAGAAAAGAGAAGCTTATGCCAAGCCGGATATAAAGCAGTATGGTCTAAGCGGGATGGTTATCCTGATAAGGAATTCTTTGCCGAGTTGAATCCCGGAATGGAGAACTTCGTAGAGGAGAAATTAAGCGATCATATATATGCTACAACAGACCTTGCGGGATATCTGACAAAGAATGCGGCAGAGTTGACCGGACTTATGGAAGGAACCCCTGTAGCGGTAGCGAATATAGACGCGCATGTGGCCCTGCCTGCTGTCAGGATTACAGGACCGGGTAAGATGCTTATGATTATGGGAACCAGCACTTGTCATATTATGATGAGCGAGGAAGAGCATTTTATTCCGGGGGTTGGAGGTGTAGTAGAAGATGGTGTGGTCCCGGGATATTATGCTTATGAGGCAGGTCAGGCTTGCGTAGGGGATCATTTTGACTGGCTGGTCAGAAACTGTGCACCGGGAAGCTATGAAGAAGAAGCTACAGAGAAGGGAACCAGCATTCATCAGCTTATGGAGCATAAGGTAAAAGACCAACTTCCGGGAGAGAGTGGGCTCATTGCACTGGATTGGTGGAACGGAAATCGTAGTATATTGACGGATGCCGATCTGAGTGGAATGTTGTTAGGAGCCACCCTTCAGACTAAGCCGGAGGAAATTTACCGGGCTTTAATAGAGGCGACTGCTTATGGCACGAGAATTATTATAGAAGCTTTTGAAGAAGGAGGAGTTCCTATTAAGGAGCTTTATGCGGCCGGAGGCATCGCTCGCAAAAGTGAGCTGATGATGCAGATTTATGCGGATGTAACCAATAAAGAAATTCATATTTCCGCGTCGAAGCAGGCACCGGCTCTTGGAGCGGCACTGTTCGGGGCAGTTGCAGCCGGTAAGGAAAGAGGCGGTTATGATACCATTGAGGAAGCATCCGAGCATATGTCCCGTCTTCAGGATAAGGTATACATACCCAATGCAGATAATGTGCAAAGATATGAAGATCTGTTTCAGGAGTATAAGACTTTGCACGATTATTTCGGAAGAGGCGGAAATAATGTTATGAAGCGCCTCAAAAGCATTAAAAATAATGCAATAAAATCCAGAAAGTAGTATGTTGGGATGTTCCTGCTTATAGGGGCATCCCATTTTAAAAATAAGAAGGAATGAAATCCACAAGTAATGAAAAATATGATATAATTTTCAGATTAAGAAACATATCCAGAGTAGTAATATAAGGATGGTAAGAAGTATGGAGATAAAGCGACAAAAGGATGGGATACGGCACAATAAAATATGGATGAGCATTATAATGATATGGTGTATAATGCTGTTCGCTTCATGTGCCGGCATGGAATCTGATAGTATGATAATAGAAGATGTTGCCGATATAGAAGAAACACCGATTACTATTACATTCGCACACAAAAGCTTTAATTCCTATTTCTATACTATTATGAATGAATCGGTTAAGAAGGCGGTAGAAGAAAGAGGATGGATTTTCCAAAACTCTGTTGCCGATTATGATCCTATGAGGCAGAATCAACAGATTATAAATTTTATCAAGCAGGAGCCTGATGCGATTATTACGACTGCCATTGACAGTATTTCCATTGAGGAGGTAATACGCCGGGGAAATGATGCGGGAATACCTATGTGCACCGTCGATACGAACGCTGTAGGAGGAACTTTGGCAATCGATGTGAGTTTTGATAATTATAAGGCCGGGCAGTTAGCGGCGGAAGTGATTGTGGAACAGTTGATCGGAAGATACGGAGAAGCGAGGGGGACCGTATTCAATGCTTATGGGAAGTTAACGAGCAATGCATGGAGGCTTCGGAAGGAAGGGTTTGAAGAGGTGATCAGCCGGTATCCTGATATCACTTATTTGCCGAGGGCAACGGAAGGAATGCCTGAGCTGGTGAAGGAAGAGCTTATGAAGGCGTTTGAAGATGGAATAGAAATCGATGCCGTTCATTGTTCCAGTGAACATCCGGGCAGGGGCCTGGTGGAAGCTCTTCAGGAATCAGGGCATTGGTATCCCTTTTGGAAGGAGGGGCATGTTATTCTTGTGACCATCGATGCGGAACCATATTTTGTAAGTTTGATCAACAAAGGATATGTAGATGCTGCCATCGCTCAGGATGTTATTGCATATGGCGATATTACGGTGGATCTATTGGCTGATTATGTATTAGTCGGAAAAGAAATCCCGGAAGGGGAGTATTTTTGTGAAGGAACTTACTGGCAGACGTGTGATATCAGCATTACAGGTGAGCAGGCTAAGGTGACGATTCCGCCATATATTATCAATGCGGATAACAGCAATGATATCAGGCATTGGTCGTATGTTGCAGAAAAATTGTGGGGATTCCAATATAATAAGTGAATGGGCGTCTGAGAAAGTGGCGTATGGGAGTGCTAATGGTTAACAGATGTTTTGGCATAATAAAAGAATGGGGCTTAAATAACCTATATAAATACAGTATTTATAGAAGGCTGATCTGGTGTTTTGTTTATATGTCTGTTTTACCTATACTTTTAATCGGCGGCTATAATGCGGTGTATTCCTTTTCCAAAAATGAGCAGGAAGCGAAAGTATTTCTACAGGAATCTTCCTCTCAGATCGCGAACAACGTTTCTTATTACATGTTCTCCCATATGAATCTGCTGGAAGAAGTTGCGATGAATCCGGAGATTGTGAATGACCTCATGATCTATCATCAAGTGGACTGGAATCAAAAAAGTGATATTGAGAATCATATACGTCTCGTCTTGGGAAGTACTTTTGGCTCCAGCGGTGCAGTTAATGCCTGTGAGATAGCTTCAGTGAATCACTCTTACTTTTATTATCCTTCTCCCGTATCGAACGGTGATTTTCAAACGAGTAAGCTGCTTTCCAGATCGGCGAGAAAAGTATTGATGAAGGTAAGCCCCAAGGAGGTTCCGAGCGACCAGAACAGTTATGTCATACTGACAAGGGGAATCTATAGCAATGAAGGATGCGTGGGGAATATTGTGGCAGCCTTGGATTTATCTTATTTTAATAAGGTATGTTATGAGAATGTTACGAATCTTTTAAATGAGGTAATGATTATCGATGAGAACAATATCGTTATCAGCGCTTCTAATGAAGAACAGGTAGGCTCTGTTTTCGGTGGAGATAAGATGCTGTCCATATCCGTTTCCACTCCTATTTCCAACACGAATCTTACTATCGTTAATCGCATAGATATACAGACCCTTCTTAAGTCAGCATTTATTCAATTTGGAATCACCTTATTTACAGCCGTTTTATTCGCTGTGCTTGCCTTTACATTTGCCATCTTATTTACGAGAAGCATTACAGGACCCATTAACCGATTGATGGAGGAAATGAAGCAACCGAAGGTGGAGAAGTATGTAGAGGATGATGGAAATGATGAATACCATACCGTGATAGATGGCTTTAATAAAATGAGCAGTAATCTTGTGGAAGCGCTTCAGCAACAATATGAAATCAAACTGCAGGAAACGAAGTTGAGAGAGCTCCGTAGGGAAGCTGAGCTTTCGGCGCTGCAGCAACAGATAAATCCTCACTTTCTATATAATACATTGGAATCTATTTATTGGAATGGACAATTGGAAGGCGATGAGGAAATCAGCGAGATTGTCAATGCACTTGGTAATTATCTAAGGGTCATTATTATAAAAGGCCGGGAGTACATTACCATTGAAAATGAAGTTGAAAGTGTAAATAATTATATATTCCTGCAAAATAAACGATTTGAGAATCGAATTGTAAATCGTTGGGATGTATCCATATCTATGAAGCATACAAAGATCATAAAATTGGCGATCCACCCGATTGTAGAGGATGTGATTTCTGCCAATCTGGACGATCTGGAAAGCCGGATTGAGATTGGCATATCGATTGTAGGGGAACGGGATACGATCCAGGTGACTATGACAGGAAATGCCGTGGAATATTTCTTAAGCCAGCTTAAGCAAAGGGAGGTAAACATCAGAGGCATTAACAGTGTGGATGAGAGGTTAAGGCTTTACTATGGGGATGTCTTTGGGGTTATTTTGGATGATAAGTCGGAGAAGATCAAGGTAATAATGCCTGTTTACAAGGACAATGGAAGCGAAGGAAAAAAACAATATGGATAAGTTTGTAGGATATCTCAGAAAAATTTCGATACGCAGACGCCTTATTTATGCCTTTATTATATTATGCATTATTCCAATCTCGATCATGATTATTATTAGCGCAGTTATCGAGTTTCTCTATTATCACGATAACATTAGAAGTAATTATGATAATTTTGCTTATGAATCCGATATCAGAGTCAATGATATGTTCGATCAGTTAGAATTGAAGTTCAAATATTTAAAAGAGAACAATGATATTTTAACAGATATATATTTATATGCGACTTCTACTGTATATCGGACGGAGGAGGTCAATAACCGGGTTGAGAATACGATAGCGAGTATCGTTTCTAATCAGGAAGAAATAAGCTATGCAGCAATTATTCTGGAAGATGGAACTGCTTTCTCCTATACGAAGACATTAATTGATGCGAAAGAGATTAGCAGTGGGCTAGAAGATGGGCCTAACTGGAGTTATCTGGATTACGGGCAGCAGCCGGCACTATGCCGGACGGAACTCGTTGAAGTGGACTACACCAGCGGGCTAAGGGCAAGGTATGTGATACTTATCAATTTAAACGCGGTAAAGGGCATATTGGATAATGCAGCAGGTTCCGCAAAACAGAAAATTGCAATTACGGATACTCAGGGTAGAATCGTTGCAGGCTCCTGCTTCGAAAAGCAAGCGTTGTTTTATGAGGTGACAACTCCGATTTTGGATACGGGGCTTAAGATCAATAATACTTTTATTCGAACAAAATATGAGTTGAGGGGATTGATGACGGTAACTTTCATATTCCTGTTCATATTGATCTGTACGGGAAGCGCTTCTTATCTGGTAAATGAAAGTATTAAGATTCCTTTGAATCGTTTGCTCGGGCGAATGGAACGGATTGAGGAAGGAGATATATTTATTGAACAGGAGGAAGAAGCAGATATTAATTCTCAGGACGAAAATGAGATTTTGAATAGAGTATTCACTTCCATGCTTAATAAGCTCAACGAGGTATTGAAAGAAACCTATACTACGAATATAAATGAAACCCAACTTAGAACGAGAATCAAGGAATTGGAACTGGTAGCCTTACAGCAGCGGATCAATCCCCATTTCCTGTATAATCTTCTGGATAATATCTTCTGGATTGCACAGATGAAGAATTATGAAGAGATTGGGGAGATGGTATCGGCCCTCGGTGAATTCTTCAAAACGAGCGTATCCGAGAAGGGAGCCTTTGTATCTATTAATACAGAGATTGAGAATGTTAAAAGTTATGTATGCTTACAAAAAATCATGCATAAGAATCAATTCGATGTTATATGGAACATAGATCCGGGAATCATCCACTATAAAACGGTAAAGCTTATTCTTCAGCCTATTATTGAGAACTGCATTTCCCATGGATTCGGAGGAATAGAAGGAGGGGGAATCATTCACATTACGGGGAAGAAAGAAGCGGATACCATTATCTTCGAGGTAGAGGATAATGGAAGGGGTATGGAGAGTGAGGTTTGTGATTGGATAACACTCCGAATGAACAGCTCGATTCTTGGAGTAGGGGATAGTATCGGTATGAGAAATGTGAATCAGAGAGTTAAGATATACTTTGGCGAACCTTATGGCATAAGTATTAAATCAAAAATAAACGAAGGTACTACAGTGAGCCTGTGTATCCCGATTAAGGAGTAAGCTATGTATAGATTGATGGTAGTAGAAGATGAGAATATGATACGAAAAGGTATCGTGAACAGCATCCTATGGCAATCCTTAGGATTTGTGGTCGTGGCAGAAAGCTCGAATGGAAAGGCGGCTTTGGAACTGTTGGAGAAGGTTCAGGTAGACGTTTTATTAACAGATATTAAAATGCCGGTGATGGGAGGCATGGAGCTGGCGAAGACAGCGAGGCAGCGGTATCCCGATATCGAAATTATTATTTTGAGCGGATTCGCAGAATTTGAATATGCCCGTCAGGCAATTAATTTCAAGACCTTCGATTATTTGGTGAAGCCTGTAAATAAACAAAAGTTGTTGGATACCTTTACCGCTTTGAAGGAGAATATGGATCGGAAAAGGGAGATTAAAGAAGAAATATATCATAGCAATGTTTATTTGAATGCAGGATATGAAACTCTCAGAAATGAATTTCTCCAGTCTATGCTGGATGGAGATATCAGCTTGTTCAATGATTTTGAGGAAAAGACAGCATCCTTGGAGCTTGATTTTACCGGACATTATTTTGCGGCGGCAACGATTAAATTCGATAGAAAAAGTGTGTTTGGAGAACTAGAATCCACTTGGGGAACCGATAAACGGCTTCTTACGTTTGCATACCGAAATATTATAAATGAAGAATTGTGTAATATCGATGATGTTTATTATATTGTGGAGGACTGCGACAGAATTAATTTTGTATTCTGTTTCCCGTCTGAAGAAAGGCAAGATGCACTGATGATTCCTTGTCTGGAAAGCATTAGCGAAAGTATACACAACTGCCTGTTCAAGCATGTGGCAGTGCCTTATACGATCGGGGTTGGTTTGAGCTATCCTTCCATTCATCATATAGCCAAATCCTTCAGCCAGGCCAAAAAGTCCATTCAGAATAATTTTTACCTTGGAGAATACAGAGTTCAGGTATATCAGGATAATAATGAGTCGAAATATGAACAGAACTTTATCCGCTTCTATCCGGAGGAGATGGAGCATGTGGCTGTTGCTATTAGTAATGGAAACTATGAGGATACGAGAAAATACTTAATATCCATGTTCCATGCCCTTGCGGAGCAGAATTTGCTGCCGGAAATCGTTAAAAATTACTGCATTGCTCTTAAGCTAATGGTTCAGTCCAAGATTACCAATAGCAATGGGGAGATGGAGGAAATTATTGGAGACGAGTTCAGCGAATTTGTAAAAGAGGCGTTAACCGTTAAGGAACTGTCAGCTTATGTTATTAACATTATGGTAACGCTTGCAAAAGCGATAGATGAGACCATTGCCCCGATGGAAATAAAGGAGCAGCAAATAGTTATCGATAAAGCGAAAGCGTATATTGCCACATGCTTAAGTGAGAAACTTACTTTGAAAATGATCAGTGAGCATGTGTACCTGTCAGAAACTTATTTTAGTTTCTTATTTAAGAAAGTGACTGGAATTACTTATATCGATTATATCCAGAAGCTCCGTATGCAGGAGGCCAAGAAATTACTGGTAAACACAAATTATAAGGTTTATAAGATAGCGGAAATGATAGGATATAGCGATTATAAATATTTTTCCGTTCAATTTAAAAAGTATGTGGCACTTACACCGAAGGAATATAGAAATCAGGGAAGACGGGAGACAGAGTAGCAGGAAAGACAAAAATGGCTGTATAAGTGAGAAGACATTAAGAATGTGGTATATTTTGGGGGAAATCAGTATAAATCTCGAATATTATTAAGAGTATTTATGATTTATACTGCTATCAGTATGTATTATTATCTATGGGGGTAATACGAATGAGAAAATTCCTGAGAAAAATGAGTTTACTACAGAAGTTAATCGGTGTCATAGTGACGGTTGTTTTTGTACCGATATTGATTATCGGAATTATGGCTACCGGGATATCGAAGACGGCTCTTGAGGAGCAGTCAAGGAAATCGAAGGAAGCCCTTGCTTCACAGACGGCTGATATGATCGATCAGGAGATGGAGCGTATCAATCAGGTGTTCTTACAGGTTTCTTTAAGTACGGCATTCCAGGATGTTGTCAATAATCTGGAATCTCCCAAGGGGCTGGATGATAAAGAAAAAGCAGAGTGGAGTATGAAGAGAAAGAATCTTCTGCAGGTGCTCGATAAAGAGATTCAAAGCATTACGATTACCAACAAGTTTATCGACAGCCTATCGTTAATGTATGTAACAGGAGATGTCATAGGTCCGGTAAGTGTTCTGCCGGAAGGAATTACAGATGTTCGTGAAACTCTCGTGTACAGGAATATAATCGATAATGCGGATATGATATGGTTAAATGCGAACGAGGTGGATACTTATGTGAATAACGGGTATCTCGCTGTAGGAAAAGCAGTGAAAAGCTTCTACTACTCGAATACGGAAGCGGTCGGAGCGGTTAAGGTCGAACTAAACTATGATGCCTTCCAATCTATGCTGACTAATATTAAGGTTGGTGAAAATGACAGATCTTATTTGATCGCATCCAATGGCAGCAGAATCTCCGCATTGCCATATAATGAGATGATACAAAGTGAAGAAGAACCGGTATTTGCAGAAGTGGAACAAAGGGTACAGTCAGTGGATGCCGATACTTTTTACACGGAGATAAATGGTGTCAGTACCATTGTTACCTATAAGAAATGTGATAAATCAGGCTTTGTTTACATAATTACAGTTCCGGAATCGGAAGTATTGCAAGGATCCAACGAAATTAAAAACCTAATTGTGCTGGTGGGTGCTATTTTTTCCCTATTAGCCGTATTAGGAGGATTGTTCTTCGCGTTGAATATGACAAAGGCTTTGAAGGGGGTGGAGAAGACGATGTCTCTATCTGCTGGGGGGGACTTGACTGTTACAGCGAGAACAAAGCGTACGGATGAGATTGGAAAGGTGGCGGCTTCCTTTAATTCCATGGTAAAGAGCATTCGGGCACTCATATCACAGAGCAATGAATTGTCTGAGGAAGTAAGCAAAACAGCGGAATCACTCTCTAAGATATCTGTGGCAGCCACCCGTACTGCATCGGAGATATCCGGTGCGATTGACGATGTAGCGATGGGAGCAGGAAGGCAGAATGAAGAAATTGATAGAAGTGCACAGATTTTTTCCAGTTTAGCTGAGGGTATTAGCGATGCGGTAAGCAGTACCAATGCCATGGAATCTGCAGCCAGAAATGTTAAAAGTTATACGATAGAAGGAATTCAAGCGGCGAGGTTACTGGATGGGAAGGCATTAGAGGTCATTTCTATTACTGAAGGAGTTGCTGAGCAAATATCAGGACTTGCTAAAAGTATAACGGTCATTAATCAGTTTACAGAGATTCTGAATACCACCTCGGAGCAGACGGAATTATTATCCTTAAATGCATCGATTGAGGCGGCAAGAGCCGGAGAATACGGGAGAGGATTCACAGTCGTTGCTGAAGAAATCAGGAAACTCGCAGAGCAATCCGGTATGCAGACAGAGAAGATAGGGAGTCTGACGAAAGAGATTTTGTTTAAAACGAAATCGTCCACCGAGTTTATCATGAAAGCCAATGCGGTAATTAAAGAACAGGCGGAATCAACAAAAGCTTCCGCGGAGTATTTTGGTAAGATCGATATGGCAATGAATGAATTGCTTCAGGATATGAAGAAGATTATGGAAGTAATCCATAAGATAGACCAAGATAAAAATAGTGTTCTGGGCGGTATTAATCACATTGCGGAAGCCTCCGAGGCAGCGGCTGCCGCATCGGAAGAAGTATCCGCATCCACCCAGGAGCAGCTTAATACCTTGGAAGAACTTGAGAATATGGCAGTTATGTTGAAGAATTGCTCTAAGAACCTGGAGGAGAATTTGAAGCAGTTTACTGTATAGAACGTAAAAAAGAATGGGATTCCCATTCTTTTTTTGATTCAGAACATTCTTTAGGTTAATAACTATTTTCATATATTTTTTTAACGGTAGGAAAATATCCTGTTTTAATTATATATTTTGCATAAAGAAAGTCAAATAATCGGTAAAATACTATATAAAGTATTCATAGTGTGGTATAAAGTTTCATAGTTATTTCTATAAATTGATATAAAAGATTCAATGTGTTATATATGAGATATAGACATGAGAATGGAGGAAAGAGATGAAAAGTGTTCTGGTGCGTTTACAGGAATTTTCTAAGCAGGCCAGCGGGGCTGAAAAGGGAATCATTAGATATTTGATAGAGAATCCTGAGAAAGCGGCAAACTGCAACATTCATGAACTTGCTGAGGTGACCTTCTCATCCCCTTCTACTGTTATTAGGTTGTGTAAGAAATTAGGCTTTAACGGGTACAAGGAGCTGCATAAGTCTCTTCTTTATGAGTTAGCCCTTCGTAAATCCACAAATCTGGAAAAAAGGAAGGAGATTACAAAAGAGGATTCATTGGAATCTATTGTAGATAAGGTTACTTATAAAAATATTGTTTCCTTAGAAAGCACAAGAAAGTTAATTGACCTCGATATTTTAGAAGAATGTGTGGATTTACTTTGTAAGTCCCATACCATCTGCCTGTTTGGGATGGGTTCCTCTCTTTTGGTCGCTAAGGATGCGTATTTGAAGTTCCTGAGAATGAATAAGCCTTGCTTAATCAGTGAGGACTGGCATGCGCAGTTATTGCAAGCGAGAAACATCAAGAAAGATGATGTTGCCATTGTAATCAGCTATTCAGGGCTAACCGAAGAAATGATAAGGTGTGCGGCAGAAGTAAAGCAAAAAGGGGCTCCGATCATAGCAATTACCAGATTTGAGAACTCTCCCTTATCCGGCATGGCAGATTACAATTTAAGCGTTGCAGCAACGGAGTTTATATTCAGAAGCGGAGCAATGTCATCCAGAATTGCCCAACTCAATATTATTGATATCCTTTATACTGGGTTTCTGAATAAACAGTATGAAGCTGGTTTGACGCAGTTTCAAAGGACACACATTGAGAAGCCTTACCATGCTATCACCGAGGAAAAAAATAGCAAGGAAGAAAGCGACAAGGAGGAATGAGAATTGCTTGATTTAACAAAACTGACAACTGAGGCACGCAATGAGAACACAGTGAATCTGGACGGTATGTCTCCCTTGGAGATTGCGATGGTTATGAATAAAGAAGATGAGAATGCAGTTCGTGCAGTAAAGGAGGTATTGCCGGAAATCGCTACTGTCATAGAATGGTGCACCACATCCCTCGAAAATGGCGGAAGAATTATCTATATGGGCGCCGGAACAAGCGGACGCCTGGGCTTGCTGGATGCCGTAGAATGTCCGCCGACCTTCGGTATTCCGCCGGAGATGGTAGTTGGCCTGATTGCCGGAGGCAGCAAAGCTTTTATAAAGGCGGTAGAAGGCGCCGAAGATAGTGTGAAGCTGGGGAAAGAGGATCTGAAGGCTCTTAATCTGAATGAAAATGACATCGTTATAGGCATCGCAGCCAGCGGACGGACGCCGTATGTAATAGGCGGATTAAAATATGCGAGGGAAATCGGCTGTAAGACGGCTATCGTAGCTTGTAATAAGAATTCGGAGATAGGGAAATATTCGGATATTGCAATCGAGCCGGTGCCGGGGCCGGAGGTTTTGACGGGTTCTACCAGGTTAAAAGCAGGAACTGCACAGAAGATGGTCCTCAATATGATATCCACAGGCAGTATGGTAGGGATTGGAAAAGTATATAAAAATCTTATGGTGGATGTAATGCAGACGAATGAGAAGTTGGTTAAGAGAGCGGAAAATATAATTATAACCGCCACAGATTGCAGCCAGGAGATAGCAAAAGAAAAATTGGAAGAAGCGTCAGGAAGCGTCAAACTGGCGATCACAATGATACTTTTACAATGCTCGAAAGACGAAGCCATAGAACAATTGAACCGCTCACATGGGCATATACGATATGCTCTTAATGAGAATAAATAATGATAGTTGGAGGAGGAATAGGGTATATGACAAATTCAGAATTAGCCAAGAAATTAGTAGAACTGCTTGGCGGGAAAGAGAATGTTGTAAGTGCAACTAACTGTATGACAAGACTGCGTCTTATTGTTAAGGATACTTCTATTGTAAAAGGGGAAGAAATAAAGGGGGCAGATGGTGTCTTAGGTTATATTACGGACGGCGCATCTCTTCAAGTTGTCTTAGGTCCGGGAAAGGCAAAGAAAGTTACCGATATCTGCACAAATGAGTTGGGACTTCCTAAAGTAAAATCAGGAGACGATAGTTGGGAAGATAATAAGGCCTCTGTAAAAAGTATGCAGAAACAAAGTCCTTTCAAAAAGGCAATCAGAACTATCGCCGATATTTTTATCCCTTTAATTCCGGCAATTATCGCAGCAGGTTTATTCAATGGCTTGACAAGCTTAATTACTACCCTTCAAGGGCAGGGAGTGTTGGCGACAGATGGATTCTGGCAGATATTACAGTTATTATTTGGTTTAATCGGAACGGCTTTCTTAGGCTATTTTGCTATCTATACGGGTATTAATTCCGCGAAGCAGTTTGGTGCAACGGAAGCTTTAGGCGGTATGATCGGCGGTATATCCATTGGAGCGAATATTGTAGCGATCTCCACCTTCTTTGGATTATATAACGAAGAAACACCGCTAAACTCTATCTTAACGACGGGTAAGGGCGGTATTATCGGAGTTATCATCGGCGTTTGGATTCTGGCTAAGGTGGAGAAGTTTGTTAGAAAGCATATTCCGGACGTACTGGACTTGGTCGTTACACCGTTCTTGTCCTTACTGATTACCGGTGTCGTATTTGTATTTGCAATTATGCCTCTTGCAGGATTTTTATCGGATGGACTGGTAGCGATGCTTAGCGTGATTATTAATTCATCGAATCCGATTATAAGTGTAATCAGCGGATATATTTTATCGGCATTATTCTTACCTATGGTACTGCTTGGCTTACACCACGGACTCATTCCGATTTATGCACTCCAGTTAGAGGCGATGGGCGGGGTTAGTTTATTCCCGGTATTAGCAATGGCTGGTGCGGGTCAGGTCGGCGCGTCCCTCGCAATCTACTTTAAGGCAAAACGCACAGGCAACCATCGTTTACAGAAAGTAATTACCGGTGCTCTTCCCGCAGGTTTCCTCGGAGTTGGAGAACCGCTGATTTACGGAGTTACCCTTCCGATGTTCAAGCCTTTTATTACTGCAGGTTTGGGAGCGGGCTTCGGCGGTGCTTATGTAATGCTGACACATGTAATGGCCAATTCCTGGGGACCCTCGGGCTTAGTTGCCATCGCGATCATGAAACCGGAAAGTATGATGAACTTCTTTATCGGCTTGTTAATCTCCTATGTGGCAGGATTTATTATTACACAGTTTACGATTAAGGAAAAAGATGTAGCAAATACATAGTTATTAAAGTTAACTTACCAATTAACATAAAATACCCCTGAAATCCGGTGCTTATTCAAGAGAAGCACCGGATTTTCCCAGTATTTTATATAAAATCTGATATAAGAATGCCGCTTCACCGGGTTCAAGATCGATACAGGTTTCCATCTGCTTGGGAATATCTATTGCTTTCTCTTTTAAGGCTTCGCCGGTGTCCGTAAGGGTGACATTCAATACTCTTTCATCCTCCTTATCACGGCTTCGTATGACCCAGCCCTTTTGTTCCAGCTTTTTTAAGACCGGAGTGAGAGTTCCGGAATCCAGATAAAGATAGTTGCCCAATTCCTTCACATTCATCTGTTTATGTTCCCATAACACCATCATAGCGATATATTGAGTATAGGTCAGATCGATGTTATCCAGGTAAGGTTTATATCTTTTCACGATTTCTTTGGAACAGGCATATAGAGGAAAACATAGTTGGTTTTCTAATTTTAAGGCATTGTATTTATCCGTCATAAAAATCTCCTTTTACATGTATGAAGTGAATTGTACACAATCATTTTAAACTTGTCAATACATGAGAGGAGGTTTACTCCGGGCGGAAAGAAGTGAGGCTCTTGCGAAGGTGGGCGGATATTTCATCGCACGCATTCACTTCTTCGCGAATACTGTGAAGGGTTATGGCGAACTCGGAGGATAATTGAGCGATTCCTGTAATATTTCCGCTGTTTTCATCCATGGTAGCAAAGATGTGAGAAATATTATCGTCCATAAGGGCAAAGGAGGCCCTGAGCTGTTCAGCATGTTCCGAGAAACGTTCCATCATTCGAGAAATTTCAGTTGCATCCCTATAATAATGATTGGCAATATTCGTAAAAAAGGTATAGTCATTTATGACAGAGGTGTCAATAAAGGACAAAAGATTATCGGCATCGTGAGTTAATCGTGCGATACCGGTGGTTACGACTTCGCTAATATCTTGTATCTTGCCGGCTGCATTTCGGCTGCATTCGGCAAGGGCGCGGATCTCAGCAGCTACGACAGAGAAGCCGTGGCTGGATGTGCCGGCTCTTGCTGCTTCGATAGAAGCATTTAGGGATAAAAGGTTTGTCCGGTTGGATATTTGGAGAATCTCATCGGTCAATTTACCTATCAATGCGGATTTACTGCTTTCCTCCATGGATAGCTTCAGATTTTCCTGCATGGAGGAGAAGACTTCCATTGCCGTTGTTTTTCCTTGCGCCGCATTTGTTTCAAGTCCTTCTGCCTTCTGCATCATATCCAAGGTATAAGTTTTTCCTTCTTTTGAGAAATCAGCAATAGCAGTTGCAAAGCTTAGATTCTTGGAAGAGCTGCTTTTTAAAGTTTGTGTAGCATCGGAGGCGGCCTTCGTACCTAAAGCGATTTGCTGGAGGTGAGAAGATATATGATTAATGCTGCTATCGGAAGAAGCGATACGTTCTGAGACATCACTTACAGTAAGGGTCAGGTCCTTGGATTGAGCGTCGAGTCCGGACAGTACATCCTCCAGGCCGGTGGCAAGAGTGAATATGGAAGATTTTAATGCTGTGATTTCTTTTGTTTTTTCATAGGGAAGCTTTTTCATTTGCAGTTCGGTAATGCCCGAGGATAATAGGGAGGTTTGTTTCATAATCCAATAAAATAAGGAAGAGATTCTTTGGGACATCATAATGGTTCCGAGGCTTCCGGTCAGGCATATGAGGAGCATGCTTATGATCATTGTTTTGATTAGTCCATATACGAGAGCGAAGGATTCCTGTAAGGGAGAAACGATGCATACGGACATATCTCGTATCCCCAATGGATAATAGGAGTAAAGAAAGTCTGCTTTCTCATTTTTTATGATAACGCTGTCATTTTTCCCTTGGGTCATAGCGAGATAAACCTGTTTCAGATTCTCCGGTATTTGCGCATAAGCTTCCACGGCTTCAGCATCGCTTTCGTCAGGAAGTCCGTAGATGGCGTTCAGTACGAGTGATTGGTCAGGATGGGCGGAGACAGTACCGTCGGAGTTAAGCATGAAAACATATCCACTGCCTGTGAATTGATAGCTGTTCAATATGTCGGAGATACATTCCAGACGCAGGTAACCAATGAGCACACCAACTTTATAATCACCTCGATAGATAGGGGTGCTGATACCGAGGACGGAGCGGCCGGTACTTATGGAGATGGATGGTTCGCTCACATAGGTCCGTTCCTCCTTCCAAGGTATAGCGAAGGCTTCTTGTGTGCGAATGGAATAACCATGTCCATCCTTTCCTTCAGTATGCACCTGTTCGGTGCCGTATTCATTAGCAATTAAGAAATGAGACCAGACATCAGTTCCCTCAACGGCTAATAGGGCTTGCAGATAAGGTTCCGCTTGTGTGTAATCCATACTTTGTACACTTTCCTGCATGGCAGCAGTTTCTACAATAGATGTATATTTATCGATTTCTGTTCTCATTTGATTGCAGAGCATGGACACATAAATAGTATTTTTGCGTTCGGTTTCTTCTTTTATTACTTGATAGGTGTAAATAGTGATAATAAATAAAAGAAGAAGAAAAGGGAGGACGAAAGTCAGGGAGAGATTTTTGAAGAATTGTATTCTTAAAGAGTGATTTCTGCGTTTCATATAAGTAGCCATACCTTTCTTGTAATTTGCATATGTAAAATAACTATTCAGCAGATATGCGCATTTACTGCGCTGACCGTATAAATACATGGAAAAATAAATGAAGATAATCGGTTATGCACATTTTATGTAATATGAGGCAGATATTCTATCAAGGACATGTAAAGTTAAGGTAAAAATAATTTTACAAAGGTTTCTTATCGCCTTAAAATGGTGTATAGTAATAGGAAAAAGAAGGAGGATGGCATGAACGGAATAGAGAAGTTGAAGAAAATAATAGATGACAGCAGTAATATCGTTTTCTTCGGTGGAGCAGGGGTGTCTACAGAAAGTGGTATCCCTGATTTTCGAAGTGTGGATGGGCTGTATAGTCAGAAGTATGATTATCCTCCGGAAACAATATTAAGCCATACCTTTTACCGGAGAAATCCGAAGGAATTCTATCGCTTTTACAAAGATAAGATGCTGTGTCTGACAGCGAAACCTAACGCAGCTCATTACAAACTTGCTGAGTGGGAACGGACAGGGAAATTAAAAGCTATTATTACACAGAACATAGATGGGCTGCATCAAGCGGCCGGAAGTCGGAAGGTACTCGAGCTCCATGGATCGGTACACCGTAATTATTGTGAAGATTGCGGGAAGCTATTTTCGGCAGAGTATATGCTTCATTCCGAAGGGGTGCCTCACTGCGATGCATGCGGCGGACCGATTAAACCCGATGTGGTGCTCTATGAAGAAGGCTTGGATTCACAGACGGTACAGGAGACTATGGAATATATAAGGAATGCGGAAGTCCTTATCGTTGGAGGAACTTCCCTGGCAGTATATCCGGCAGCAGGCATGATTGATGACTATAAGGGAAATAAATTAATTCTTATCAATAAAACAGCCACAATGAGAGATCATGTGGCGGATGTAATCGTACAAGGAAGTATAGGGGAAGTTATTCATCAGCTTTAAGGGTTCTTTAATAAATAGGAAGGGTTAGATAATTGCAACCGGATAGTTTATGACAGTTATATACCATGAATGTAATATTCGGAAGAATGTTGAGGAAAGAGGAGGGACAGATGGAGATTCAGGTAGGTGATGTTTTACGATTGAAGAAACAGCATCCCTGTGGAAGCAAGGAGTGGGAGGTGCTTCGCATAGGAGCTGATTTTCGTTTGAAGTGTGAAGGGTGCGGGCATCAGATTATGATAGCGCGCAAGATGCTTGAGAAAAATGTCAGAGAAATCAAACAAAAGTCTTGAAAATGTTGAGTTCGTATGATATCATAGTAATTCGTGATATATTTTAAATTCCTTGCTCTCATCTGAGAATGAGGGCCAGAGACCAAAAGGAGGTAACGCACATGAACAAATATGAATTAACCGTTGTTGTCAGTGCAAGAATCGAAGATGAAGAAAGAGCAGCAGTTATCGACAAATGCAAAGCTCTTGTTGAAAGATTCGGTGGACAGGTTACGAACGTTGATGAATGGGGTAAGAAGAGATTAGCTTACGAAATTCAGAAGATGAAAGAAGCCTACTACTACTTCATCCATTTCGATGCTGAGAGCACTGTTCCGGAAGAAATCGAAAGCAGAGTTCGTATCATGGACAATGTACTCAGATATTTATGCGTAAGACAGGACGAAGCATAAGAAAGAACAGGAGAACGTATGAATAAAGTAATACTTATGGGACGTTTAACGAGGGACCCCGAGGTAAGATATTCTCAGGGAGAAAGCCCGATGGCAATTGCTAGATATACACTCGCAGTAGATCGTAGAAGTCGTAACAATAACGATGGACAGACTGCGGATTTCATTAATTGTACGGCATTTGGCAGACAAGGAGAATTCGCGGAAAAGTATCTCCGTAAGGGAACGAAAATTGCAGTGACCGGACGTATTCAAACTGGAAGCTACACCAATAAGGATGGAGTAAAAGTTTATACGACAGATGTTATTGTGGAAGAAGCGGAATTCGCGGAAAGCAAGAACAGTGCCGGTACAGACGGGGGTTATGCCGGTAACAGTAATTTTTCCGGTGGCGGAAGACCTGAGCCAATGTCGGCAGGAGATGGTTTTATGAATATTCCTGACGGAATTGATGAGGAACTTCCATTTAATTAAAAATAAGAACTTAATATTTATATGGAATGTTAAGTTAACTCATAATTGAATAATAAAAGGAGGCTATACTATGGCTTACAATAGAGCAGAGAGGTCTGATTCTCCGATGAGAAGAAAAGGCGGCATGCGCAGAAGAAAAAAAGTTTGCGTATTCTGTGGTAAAGACAATGTTATCGATTACAAAGATGTAAATAAATTAAAAAGATATGTATCTGAGAGAGGAAAAATCCTCCCCAGACGAATTACAGGAAACTGTGCAAAACATCAGAGAGCTCTTACCGTAGCTATAAAGAGAGCACGTCACATCGCTTTGATGCCTTATGTTATGGATTAAATTAAGAAGCGGACCAACTCCTTCGGGCAGTTGGTCTTTTTTATTCTGTAGGAAATACCTTGTTACATTAAAGTGTAAAATTATATATTCTATAGAATAAAGGCACTCTGTGTAGGATGCGAAGCACACTTTTGTTCCAAAATATGTCGTAAAAGGATAGAAAACGACTAAATAATATTGTGGAACTTCATGAAAAAAAATGATATACTGTAAGAGGTATATTTTAAAAGGTTACGAGGTTATAAACGGGTTAAAGATACCCGAAGGGGCGAATGACAGCCGCAATGGGTATAGCGCCCGTAAGGAAAAGGGTAAGATATGAAGAATAAGGTGAAGTTAAAGGGAAGGCTAAAGAGATATTTACAGACTTCTGTGTATTTAGGAATTTTGTTAATTTTTGTAAATTTGGGCATTTATTTAATTGATTACCGTGCAGGATTGGTTCTTACCTGTTTTAATCTTTTTTATTTTGCAATTGTGTTGTCTCTTCTTTGGTATAATAAGCCGGTTATTATGAATGAGTTAATCAGTTTCGCTACGCAATACGGACAGATACAGAGGAAGCTCTTAAGGGATTTGGACTTGCCTCATGCTCTCTTAGATGATGAAGGTAAGATTATATGGACGAATACGGCGTTTGAAAAGACCGTACATAGAGAGAGAGGATATCGGAAATCAATTACATCGCTGTTTCCGGGCATTACCAAGGAGAAGCTTCCCGGAGAAGCAGATGAGGTAGAATTCGGCATTACATTTGAAGAGAGCGATTATGTAGTTAAGTTAAAGAAGATATCTTTAAAAGAAATGGAAGAGAATAGCGATATCATAGAGGTTGAAGATTACGAAGGCCATTTGATCGCTCTTTATCTTTTCGATGAGACAGCTCTTAAAATAGCACTTCAGGAAGTGGATGACCAAAGCTTATCTGTCGCTTTGATTTATCTTGATAACTATGATGAAGCGTTAGAAAGTGTAGAGGAAGTCAGACGCTCTCTTCTCATCGCCCTCATCGACCGTAAAGTGAATAAATATATTGCCAGTCTCGATGGAATTTGTAAGAAGATCGAGAAGGACAAGTTTCTCGTTATCATGCGCAAAAAGGCAGTGACCTACTTACAGGAATACCGTTTCGATTTGTTGGAAGAAGTGAAGACGGTGAATATTGGAAATGAAATGGCAGTGACCATTAGTATCGGTGTTGGATTGAATGGGCTTACCTATGCGCAGAATTATGAATTTGCGAGAAATGCCATCGATTTGGCCCTGGGACGCGGCGGTGACCAAGCAGTGGTGAAGACGCAGAATAATACGATTTATTATGGCGGTAAGAGTCAGCAGATAGAGAAGAATACGAGAGTAAAGGCCAGAGTAAAAGCTCATGCTTTGAAGGAAATTATATCCGGCAAAGATAAGGTCATTGTTATGGGCCATAGAAATGCCGATGTCGATAGCTTCGGCGCAGCAATAGGCGTTGCCCGTATCGCACAAACGCTGGAACGTAAGGTACATATCGTTGTAAATAATGTGACAACTTCTTTACAGCCTATGATAGATATCTTCAAGGACAGCCCTGACTACAGCGATGATTTTATTATTAATAGCCAGCAAGCCATCGAGATGGTAGGTAATAACGCGGTACTCGTAGTGGTGGATGTGAATAAGCCAAGCATTACGGATTGTCCGGAAATGCTTCGCCTATGCAAGTCCATCGTAGTATTCGATCATCACAGACAAGGGACGGAAGTAATTGAGAATGCGACCCTTTCCTATGTGGAAGCCTATGCCTCCTCCACTTGTGAAATGGTTACTGAGATATTGCAATATATCGGAGAGAACATTAAAATTACGAATAGTGAAGCGGATTGCCTGTATTCCGGCATTATGATAGATACTGATAACTTTATGACCAAGACAGGTGTCAGAACTTTCGAGGCGGCGGCTTTTCTAAGGAGAAATGGCGCGGATGTTACGAGAGTGCGCAAGTTATTCAGAGAAGATGCGGCGGACTATAAGGCGAAGGCGGATGCGGTCAGCCAGGCGGAAATTTACCGCAATTCTTATGCTATTTCCATTTGTACGGGAGACGATGTACTTAATCCTACCGTTGCAGGAGCACAGGCAGCGAATGAGCTGCTGAATATTAAAGGGGTGAAGGCCAGCTTCATTTTGACAGAATACCAGAACCAGATTTATGTCAGTGCGCGTTCTATTGATGAAGTTAATGTACAGATTATCATGGAGCGATTAGGCGGCGGCGGTCATATGAATATTGCCGGATGTCAGATGGAAGATACTTCTTTAGCCGAAGGAATAGGGATTATTAAACATACGCTCGATGCGATGATTGAAAACGGAGAAATTTAGAAAGGTGTGGTTATTGCTATGAAAGTTATTTTGATAGAAGACGTAAAAAGCCTTGGGAAGAAAGGGCAGATTGTGGAAGTCAGCGATGGATATGCTAGAAATTTCGTTCTTCCTAAGAAGCTCGGTTTAGAAGCGACCGGAAAGAATATAAACGATTTGAAGTTGCAAAAGGCTAATGAAGAGAAAATTGCGAAGGAACAACTGGAAGCAGCAGAAGCCTTCGCGGCAGAATTGGGAACAAAGGAAGTTATTCTAAGAATAAAATCAGGAGAAGGCGGTAAGACCTTCGGCTCTATTGCGACAAAAGAGATTGCAGAAGCAGTAAAGAACCAGTGTGGAATGGAAATCGATAAGAAGAAAATTCAATTAGCGGAAGCGATTAAAACCTTGGGAGTGTATGAAGTCTCTGTAAAGCTTCACCCGAAAGTGGTCGGAAAGCTGAAAGTGAATGTTCAGGAAGAGAAATAGTCATACGAGAGGGTAGAGGATAAAAAGTGGCGGCAATGGAAGAAGCGTTGCTCAAGAGGGTATTGCCTCATAGTATCGAAGCCGAGCAGTCGGTAATCGGAGCTATGATTATGGATAGAGAAGCGATTGTTGTAGCCTCCGAAATTATTTCCGGAGATGATTTCTATAATAAACAGTGCGGAATCCTTTTCGAAGCGATGGCGGAATTAAATAATGAAGGGAAACCGGTAGATCTTGTAACCTTGCAGGACAAGCTGAAGGAGAAAGATATACCGCCGGAGATGAGTACTCTGGAATACATAAGAGATTTGATTACAGCAGTGCCCACTTCGGCAAATATTAAATATTATGCAAATATTGTAGCGGAGAAAGCAACTCTTCGCAGGCTTATAAAATTGAATGAGGAAATAGCCAATACTTGTTACGTAGGAAAAGAAAATCTTGAAGTTATCTTAGAGGATACGGAAAAGCGGGTCTTCAATCTGGTACAGAGAAGAAATACAGGAGAGTTTGTTCCAATCAGGCAGGTTGTTATGAATGCCATGGATCAGATTGAGAAGGCTTCCAGAAATAAGGGAAGCGTTACAGGAATTGCTACGGGATTTATAGATTTGGATTACCGAACAGCAGGTATGCAGCCTTCTGACCTGGTCTTGATTGCAGCGAGGCCTTCTATGGGAAAAACAGCATTTGTTCTTAACATTGCCCAGCATGTGGCTTTTAAGTTGGATCAAACAGTAGCTATTTTCAGTTTGGAAATGTCCAAGGAGCAGTTGGTGAACCGTCTGTTTTCCTTAGAATCTAGAGTGGATGCGCAGAAGCTTAGAACCGGTAACTTATCGGATGGAGATTGGGAGAAACTCATTGAAACTGCCGGGGTAATCGGTCAGTCTAATTTGATTATAGATGATACACCGGGCATCAGTATAGCAGAGTTGCGGTCGAAGTGCAGAAAATATAAGCTCGAGCATGGATTAAAAATGATTATTATAGACTATTTGCAGTTGATGTCGGGAAGCGGAAAGGGAGATTCCAGACAACAGGAAATTTCCGATATTTCCCGTTCCTTGAAGTCGTTAGCCAGAGAGCTTAGTGTACCGGTCTTAGCCTTGTCTCAGCTAAGCCGTGCGGTGGAACAAAGGCCGGATCACAGACCTATGCTTTCCGATCTTAGAGAATCAGGGGCGATTGAGCAGGATGCGGACGTGGTGATGTTCATCTATCGTGATGATTATTATAATAAAGATACGGATAAGAAAGGAATTGCAGAGATTATTGTGGCGAAGCAAAGAAACGGCCCGATAGGAACGATCGATCTCGTCTGGTTGCCAGAATATACCAAATTCGCCAATATGCAAAGATAAAATTTTCATAAAAGCAAAAATAGAATAAAAATAACTACTACAAAAGAGGACGCATGGAATATGCTGTCCTTTTTTATGTAATGGGAAAGTGTTTCTGTTACATAAAAATGGATACGTAGCGTTAGCCTATGATTGCGCGATAGAAAGGAGAAGGAAGAGATGGAGAAGCAGATTCATTATTTGATTTCAGATGCAGCGAAGAAAGTGGAGGTGGAATCACATGTGCTCCGTTACTGGGAAGAGGAGTTGGGGATTCCGATTAAAAGGAATGAACTGGGGCATAGATACTATACACAGGAGGATGTGGAGTGTTTTAAGGAAGTAAAAAGTCTAAAGGAACAGGGACTGCAGTTAAAAGCGATTCGTATGATAGTGAGAAATGGAAAGATAGAGCGCGTAAAAGCAGAAGACGAAACGAAGAAAATGGGGGAAGAAAAGCAGATGATAGAGATTATTGCATCAAAGGATATCTCTGAAATGGACGAAGGAAAGGAAGAGAAAAGTATAAGGCTGCAGATGCTATTGCAGCATATGATAACGGAGGCGGTGAAGGAAAGCAATAAAGAGATGTGTGACGATATAAAGGAAAGTGTACTAAAAGAGATGGATTATCAGTTCAGGCTGCAGGAAGAACGTGAGGAAATACGTACTACTGAACGAAATAAGAAAGAAGATGAACACTATAAAAGAATTGATGAACTACTCCGCAGCTACAGCAAAAAAGGAAAGAGAAAAGATGGAGAGAAGCAAAGCCGCTTCGGTATAAGGAAAAAGCCTTCAATCGTTTGATTGAGGGCTTTTGTTCTTTAATAGGAAAGTGCTCTTATTAAAGAACCGATTAATGCGCAGCTATGCGCGCGGAACAAAAGCTGTGCTGCTAAAAGTTTAAATCGCGAGAGTGGGCGAAGCACACTTTTGTTCTGTTCTGTCCGTAATAATATGATATCAGGGTCCCAAAGTCATGTTATAATAAATATTATTATGCAGATTAAGATACCAAAAAAGGAGAAAAGTATGTATAAACTTTTACTTGTGGACGATGAGCCGGATATTTTGAATGGGATGGCAAGATCGATTCCCTGGGAACGGTGGGGATTCTCCGTTACAGGACAAGCGTCGGACGGCCTTGAGGCACTTGCTTTGATCAAGAAAGATCCTCCCAATGTGGTATTGTCCGATATCAGAATGCCCCATATGGATGGAATCGGGCTGATGGAGGAGCTGAATCGAAATTATCCTGATATTAAAGTCATTATATTAAGCGGATATAATGATTTTGAATATCTTAAGGTGGCCATAAAAAACCAAGTGGTGGAATATTTGCTGAAGCCTACGGATCTGGATGAATTTGAGGCAACATTCTTGAAAATCAAGGAGCAATTAGATAAGGAGAAGGAGCAAGAAAAAGAAGTAGAGGATCTGAAGAAAGAAGCAAGAGAGGCAAAAGATCTGCAATATGGAAGGATTTTGAATGAGCTTCTGCATGGGGTCGCTTTTGATGACCGTTATAAAATATTAAAGGATGGGCTCGGTCTGTCTTTTCACAACTTTGTAATAGCCGTGCTCGATATACACAAAGAAAAACAGGGAAAAATATCAGGGACAGAAGAATTGAGCAGGCAGAGGAATATGCTGGGATACTGTAATATCAGGGAGACAGGATATAAGGCTTATTTCTTTGAAGATTTTTCCGGACAGGTGACTTCTGTTATTGAAGTATCTAAGGATATAGAGTGGAAGGATGCGATGCTCAAATATTTTCAGGAACTGCAGTCGGAGATTTTTGACTTATACGGTGTGGAGTTATCCGTAGGAATCAGCGATGTCTGCCGGCAGGTGAGCAGCATTTCGAGAGGGTATGATCAGGCAAAGCGCTGTGTCAGACAGAAGATCTTTTTGGGAAATCTAAGTATTGTGCTCTATCCTGATTTGGAATATTACGGGAAAGACCTTTATGATATCAGCTTCTTCGAACTTGAGAAAATCATGTGCTATCTGACAAGGCAAGATATGGATGGAGTCAGAGAGGAAATTCATCGTGTCCTAAGTCAGTTCAAGGATAAAATGGTAAGGGATTACAGCTATATTGACAGGATTGCTCTGGAGGCCTTATATCAGATATCCAGGTGGAGCCTTCAAAATTATCAGATTCGCCTGGAAGAGCTGATGGAGAAATCGGATTATCATTATAAAGATATCGACTACATTATATCCCTGAAAGATAAGGAAGAATTTCTGATTATAGTGCTTAAGTTCTTGGCAGAGGAAATTGCCGGTTATCAGGAAAGTGGGAAGATTACAAATAACTTGGTACAGACGGTCAAGGACTATGTGGATAAGGAATATTGTTCCAACGGTATCTCTCTTGATTCGGTCGCTGAGCATGTGAAAAAGAATTCAGCGTATTTGTCAAAAAGGTTCAAACGGGAGACCGGGTATAATTTCAGCGATTACATAACACAGAAACGAATGGAAAAAAGCAAAGAGCTGCTGATGGATCCGGCTCTCAAAATATATCATATTGCGGAACTTACCGGATATGCGGATGTTTCTAACTTTATTAAAGTTTTTCGAAAATATTACGGGGTAAGTCCTAATGAATACCGTAATATGCATACGGGGTATATATTATGATTTCCTATTTTGCTAAAAGTTTAAAAAGGCAGTTGATATTCTATATCATTCTTGGAGTGCTGTTTCCGCTGCTTTTCGTGATGGCGGTTTTATTCGGTTTAAACAGAGGAGAGATGGAACAGCAGGCGGTGGAGAATGCACAGCAGAGGCTGGAACTTGTGGCGAGGAACATTGAACAATTGATGAACAATGTTACCAACGTTTCCAACCA
The DNA here is from genome assembly GCF_030863805.1 of Kineothrix sp. MB12-C1. Lineage (NCBI taxonomy): Bacteria > Bacillati > Bacillota > Clostridia > Lachnospirales > Lachnospiraceae > Kineothrix > Kineothrix sp. MB12-C1. The sequence goes on along the minus strand of NZ_CP132957.1, from coordinate 1,665,880 downwards.
ATACGCTTATGACGCATCCTTTCAGGCATATACCCAAAAGAGGTATAATGATGAACCACTGGATATGATACGCGATATTCAGAGGATTCTTCTTATGTTTGGCAACAGTGACCCATTAGGGAATAATATCAGAATTAAGGCAGTGCTTACCAAATATGATGAAATTCTTAATTTCAGCGATCCTCTTATGGACCAAACAGAGGTCTTAAAAAAGCTTGCAGATATGGATGTGAAAAATGTAAACAATCTGTCTAAGATTATCTGGCATCTCCTGGAGGATAATTATTTTGTTTCGGAAAAGACAGGCGACCCAAGACAGGATAAAGTGCTGGTGGGAACGAGAAGAATTGTTAATTTCTATTCGGGTAATGTGAACTGTGTACATATTTTTGTGATACCTGAAGCGCAGATATGGGAAAAGTACAAAAGTCTTACCGCAAAAGAAGATTTGGGGGAAGATGCGGTTATCTTTGTAGTTGACAATGAAGGAAACATTATCTCATCCAGCAGTCTGCCGATGATCACGGACCAGGAAAGGGACCCTTTGATTATAAAAGTCATGAGCCGTCAGGAAGAGATGCAAAGCGGCAGCTTTGAATTGAGTGAAGGCGGAAGAAAATATCTGGTATCTACACGGTTGGTGGAAAATGTTGATTGGAAAATCATAGCGGTGAGTCCCTTATCTGCTGTAACAAAATCTATTGATACCTTGTTTTTGCAGATTATTCTGGTGCTGACCCTGTGTACTTTCATTTGTTTCTTCATTATCTTGTTCATATCGAGGCGGTTTTTAAAGCCTATTACCTTGCTGAAAGAATCTATGCAGGAAGTATATGATGGAACCATGGATGCTTATGTGGATATGACAGGTGAAGGTGAGATTCAGGAAATGGGGAGGTATTATAACTCCATGCTCCGGCAGATAAATCAGTATGTTAAGGATAGGGTGGAGACCGAGAAGAAGAAAAAACAGTTGGAGCTGGAAGTGATTATGGGACAGGTCAACCCCCACTTTTTATATAATACTCTGGAGAATATCGTGTGGAAGTCTTCCGAGGCAGGAATCCCTGAAATTGGAAGACTGGCGGCTTCTTTGGGAAGAATGTACCGGCTTTCGGTAAACGGCGGAAAAATTATTGTACGCATACAGCAGGAAATTGAACACCTGATGTCCTATATCAATATCCAGAAAGTGCGATATAAGGAAAGGGTGGAGTTTGAGCTTTTGGTAAATTATGAGGAAATAAGAAATTACATGACCATAAAGCTGTTGCTGCAGCCTGCGGTTGAAAATTGTTTTATGTATGCTCTGGAAGGAATAGACCATGTCCTTAAAATATGGGTCAGAGTTAAGGTGTTCAAGGATATTATCAGGTTCGAAATCATAGATAACGGAGCGGGGATAGATCGGGTGCATCTGCAGAGAATCCGGATACAGATAGAGCAAGGCAGTTTGCCGGATATAGAGGAGAGCAGCAGGAAAAAAGGAACAGGAATCGGCTTGCACAGTATCAGCGAGCGGATTAAACTTTATTTCGGCTTAAGCAATGCGGTAAGCATAAGAAGCAGTAAGAACCGGGGAACGGTAGTGGCTGTCACAATCCCGCTGATCTTATCCGAGGAAAGACAAATATAGACCATAAAAGTAAAATCCAGACTATGGAAAATGTGTTGCCGCACAATTAGAATAAGGTTATAACAATAATTCTTTTAGGGAGGTTAAACATGAAAAGAAGGATATGGAAAAAGATTATGGGAATCTGTCTTGCTGCTGCAACTACTTTAGGTGCATTGATCGGATGTTCCGGCAGCACAGCTTCCGAAACGGAGCCGGCGGCACAGGTCAGCGAGGAGACGGAAACAGCACAGAGCCAGGTGACGGAGTCGGAGTCAGAAACGGAAGAAGTGGAGGATGAAAGGCCGTTTGAGGGAGTTAAGTTAAAATATGCCACCACACAGACGGCGAGTACCGGGGAAGAGAACTTGGAACTGATAGAGTTGGTTAAAGAGAAAACGGGAATCGAAATAGAATTTACCATCATTCCCAACACTCCGTCAGGCGAATTGGATAAAACTTTGGTAAGCCTTATGGCAGGAGATGAAATCGATATCATCTATAACACAGTACCGGGACTAAAGCCATTTTATAACGCGGGCGTGCTGACACCTATGGATGAGCTGGCAGCCTCAGCGAACTATGATATGGACAGCATATTCGGAGACTATCTGCCTAACTTTGACGGACAAGTATATGGATTGCCGGCATTCAGCGATATCTGGATTACTTTATATAATAAACAGATCTTCGATGATGCAGGAGTTCCTTATCCTACGGCAGAAGGCTGGACATGGGAAAAATATATAGAGACAGCAAAACAGCTAACTGATTCTTCAAAGGGAATCTATGGCTCCTTGATGTTAGATTATGACTGCTATAACTACATGTATGCTCTTCAGAAGGGATGGAATCCTTATAAAGCGGATGGTTCCGGCAATTTCGAAGACCCGTTATTCAAAGAAAGTTTGGAATTCTTCTACGGGCTTGGAAATGATGAGAAGATACAGCAGAACATTCTTGATTTTAAGGCGTCCAATACGCCATGGAATGCATTTGTTACCTCAGGACAATATGGTATGTTTATGTGCGGCGGATGGACAACTTCCATTCTGAACAACTTTGAGAAATATCCAAGGGATTGGACAGTGGGTCTTCTTCCTATGCCATATCCGGAGGGGCAAGAACCTACTACACTAACGGTACCCGGATGTTATGCGGTTCCTTCTACCAGCAAAAATAAGGAAGCAGCTTTTGCGGCGGCAGCGTGTATGGCAGAGAATCAGTATACCTTAGGATTCGGACGTGTGCCGGCAAGAGTGGATCTGACAGATGAAGAAATTGCAGATTACATTGAGAACAGTCTTGCTAAGCCATTTGAATTCGATTCCTTGACAGTAGAGGACTTTAAGGCGGCATGGTTCGACAGTAATAGAAAAGCATTGTCAGAGAAAATAATAGGAGCAGGTTCTTCGGAAATCAGTCAGATTATTATTGAAGAAGGTCAATTATACGGACAAGGGGCACAGGATATTGATTCGGCAATCAGCAAAATTGCTGCACGGGCCAAAGAAGCAATCGAGCAGGAGCAATAGCAGCAACAGGGATCTGCGGTGCGGATCCCTGTTTTGTTAATAAAAAAGGAGAATCAAAGGGCATGGAGACTGTAAAAAAAAGAAAATATAGCAGACAGAAAAAAGAAAATATCTATGGTTATCTGTTTATTCTCCCTTATCTCGCAGGTTTTTTCATCTTTCAGGGATTTCCCTTTTTGATAGCCATGGTACTTGGATTTACAGATGTAAGCTACATCAGTAAGATACAGAATGCTACATTCGTAGGGTTTCAGAACTTTGTAAAGTTCTTTCGGGATGAGTATGCGTTGGCAGCTCTTGGAAGAACAGGCCTGTATTCTTTGATCTATGTGCCTTTGATCATGGTCTGTGGATTTGTCATAGCATATCTTGTTAACAAAGGGATTCATTTTAAGAAGCTTGTCCGTTCCATGTTCTTTCTTCCATATGTATCTAATATGGTGGCGGTAGCAGTGGTATTCAAACTTCTGTTAGGTCCCGGAGGACCGGTAATAAATCTGCTTATGAGACTGGGAATGGAGAATCCTCCATATTTATTATATGGACTGCATACGGCGCTGCCAACAGTTGTAGTAATTGCCGTATGGAAAGGACTGGGACTTAATTTCATTACTTATCTTGCGGCGTTGCAAAATGTGGATAACAGTCTTATAGAGGCAGCTCAAATCGATGGTGCCACCAAGATGCAGAGAATTCGTCATATTGTGATTCCTATGGTGTCCCCCACAACTTTCTTTTTGATGATTAGTTCCGTTATTACATCGCTTCAGAACTTTACCACTATACAGGCATTGACTGCAGGCGGGCCGGGACAGTCAACTACCGTTATGTCTATTAATATCATACGTACGTCCTTTTCTAATTTCCAGACAGGGTATGCCAGTGCACAGGCACTCGTCATGTTCCTTATTGTATTGGTATTCACTGTAATACAGTGGAGAGGACAGAATAAATGGGTCAACTATTAGGAGGTATAAGTTTGAAAAAAGATAACTATGTGATACGGGAGAAAATTACTTCCTGGGTAATTACAGCAGTGTTAATTGGAATCGGTATTCTTTGTATCTATCCGTTTTTGTTTATGCTGTCTTCCTCCTTTAAGATATCTGGTGAAGTTTTGCAGTATCCGATCAAACTGATTCCGGATAAAATTGTACTGAGCAACTACACGGATTTATTCGGAGATCCTTACTATAATTTCGGTAGATGGTATATCAATACGATAGTAATGACAGTTACTACAATTTTATTGAAAATATTCGTTGTTACAATCACCGCTTATGCATTTGCTAAGATTAAATTTCAGGGAAGAAATATAGTATTCTTGATGCTGTTATCGGCGCTGATGATTCCGGGAGATATTATGCTCATACCGAGATATATTATCTTCAAACAGATTGATATTATTGATAAGATGTGGTCGCTTGTATTACCTGCTACTTTTGATGTTTATTTTGTATTTATGGTAAGGCAGGCATTTGTATCCATACCGGATTCTTTGAGTGAGGCAGCCGAGATCGACGGATGCAACCACTTCCAGATTTATTCAAGAATTGTTCTGCCTCTTGCCAAGCCTTCGATAGTTACTATGGTTCTTTTCACATTCGTATGGTCATGGAATGACTATATGGGACCATATTTATTTATTACATCTATTGAGAAGCAGATGTTGTCCGTAGGAATCAAACTCTTTACCGAAGGACAAGTGACGGATCCGGCATTGCAGATGTCGGCAGCCACTATCGTACTTATCCCTATTCTGGTGCTGTTCTTCTTTTCGCAGAAATATTTTGTGGAAGGCGTATCCAATACCGGAGTAAAGGGTTGATGTTATGAGCATTAGGAAGTCCCAGGGACGAAAAGAAATTCTGCTTCTTTCCGTATTATGCTGGGTTGTGTATATCTCTGCATATTTAGGAAGGCTGAATTATATGGCTTCCCTGGCAGAAATTATACGGGCAGAGAGATTCACAAAGGAACAGGCGGGAGCAGTTGGAACGGGCTTCTTTTTCACTTACGGGCTGGGGCAGTTGATCAGCGGGTTTCTGGGAGACAGGCTTTCGCCCAAATGGATGGTGTTCGGCGGCCTGTTTACCACCGGGTTGGTAAATGCAGGGATGTGGAGAGCCCATGAGGCCGGAGGCATGATGATCCTGTGGAGTATCAATGGTTTGGCGCAGGCGTTTATCTGGTCACCTATGATAAGAATTGTGGTGGATTATCTGGAAGAAGATGTCCGGATTAAGGTATGTCTGTTTCTGAATTCTGCGGTTCCGGTTGGAACGATGATGGCTTACGGAATGACCGCAGCCGTGATTGCGGCAGGTAAGTGGAGGCCGGTATTTGCCATTGCTTCCGGGGTACTTCTGGCAATGTCCCTGGTGTGGATGATAGGAATGTTCTGTCTGGAACGCAAAATGATACGTATTGACAGGAGCAGGACGGAGTATGGCGGAGGATTCGGGGGAAAAAGGCTCTCATTTGTAGGTTCGGGATTGATCCTTGTGATGATAGCCTTATTGGTGCAGGGGGCGCTGAAAGATGGAGTTACTACATGGGTACCGGTATATATCGGAGAGAATTTTGCTATGAGTTCGTCAGCAGCCGTATTAAGCACTATGCTCATTCCCCTGTCGAATCTGGCAGGAGTCTGGCTTGCGGCATTTGTGGATAGGAACTGGGGAAAAGGGGAGATAAGAACATCGGGTATTTTTTTTCTTATCTGCGGAGGACTGTTGTTAATCTTATGGGGAAGCTCCGGCAGAAGCCTGCTGTTGTCGCTTGCCATGCTGGCAATGGGGACTACCGCTATGATGGCGGTCAATACGATGCTGATTGCCGTACTGCCTTCCCGATTCGGGGGAATAGGAAAGGCATCCACAGTATCCGGTATCCTGAATTCCACAGTTTATTTAGGCAGTGCACTGTCTACCTACGGAATCGGTGCTCTGTCGGAAAGATGGGGATGGAATGTGACCATCCTGCTATGGGCGTTCGGTGCGGGAGTAGCGGCAATCTGTTGTCTGGCAGCCGTTGTAAAATGGAAAAGCTATTTATTTAATTATCTATCGCGTCATTAGGAAAGGACCAATGAGATGAAAGAGATACAATTACTTCCTGAGCAGGGAAATTATTATAAAGCTAACCTGCATTGCCATACTACATACTCGGATGGTGAACTTACGCCGGAGGAAGTTAAAGAAATTTACAAAGAACAGGGTTATGCGGTGGTCGCTTACACAGATCACAGACAGTATCATAATTTTTCTCATTTAAGCGATAAAGATTTTCTTGCGATTTCTGCCATGGAGGTGGATATTAATGAGTTCGGCAATGTCCAATGGGATTTTTCGAGGATTAAGACGTATCATATCAATCTGTACGATACGGTCCCTCATACACACTCCGAGGAGAGTATAACAAAGTTGCAGCCTGAACGGAAATATTATGATATGGAATATATTAACCGTTACATAGATGAAATGAATACAATGGGATTTCTGGCATGTTATAACCACCCTTATTGGTCGTTGCAGTCCTGCTCAGATTACACCGGACTTAAGGGGTTGTGGGGAATGGAAATCTATAACCATGGCTGTGAATTGGACGGTCTATATGGATATCACCCCCAGGCATATGATGAAATGTTGAGGGAAGGACAGCGGATTTTTTGTGTTGCGTCCGATGATAACCATAACAGCTATCCTCAAGGCCATCCTTTTAATGATTCTTTTGGGGGATTTACCATGATTTATGCAAAGGAACTTAACTATCCGGAAATTATGGAGGCATTGAAGAAGGGTTTATTTTATTCTTCCATGGGACCGGAATTTGCAAAGATTACTTTGTCCGGGAACAGGCTCATAATTAAATGCAGTCCTGTGAAGAAAATCTATGTCAGGACCCAGGGAAGGAATTGCCACAGGCTGGCGGCATCGGAGGGAGAATTGCTACAGGAAGCGGAATTTGTGATAAGCGGAAAAGAAGGTTACCTGCGGGTAGATATTGAAGATGAAAAAGGGCGCCATGCAAACACAAATGCATGGTTTTTGGATAATATTATGAAGATGCAATTGGAGGAAGAAGGATAGATGGTAAAAGCCCAAAAACCATCGCTATTTTCGTTTTGGCTTGGAGTCGGCGGAAGCGAATTATAAATTGCGCAAAGGAGTGAGATAAAATATGTTATATGAAAATATGCCGATGATTACAGATAGAGAAGTGAATGAGGCACTTCGGTTTTGTGCAGAGCAGATAATAAGAAATTTGCCGGAATTTACATACAAGTTCCAGAATGCCTACAGTGAGAATAATTTTTATAAGCCTATTGAGAACAACGATTGGACTACGGGATTCTGGACCGGAGAGATCTGGCTGGCTTATGAGTACTGCGGTGATGAAAGACTAAAAAGGGTGGGAGAAATTCAGATAGAAAGTTTTCTTCACAGGATTGATGAAAAAATTGTGGTGGATCATCATGATATGGGGTTTTTGTACTCTCCGTCCTGTGTGGCAGGATATAAACTAATCGGAAGTAAGGCGGGAAGAGAAGCTGCGATTAAGGCGGCGGATCAGCTAATCAGCAGATACCATCCGGTGGGAGAATTTATCCAAGCATGGGGGGCTATGGATGCGCCGGAAAATTACAGGCTGATTATAGACTGTCTTTTGAATCTTCCGTTACTGTATTGGGCATCGGAAGAGACTGGGGATAATAAGTATAGGAATATTGCGGAGAAACATATACATACAACGATAAAAAATATCATCAGAGAAGATTACTCCACATGGCATACCTTTTTCTTTGATATGAAAACGGGTGCACCGGATCATGGTGCCACCTGCCAGGGATACCGTGACGGATCTGCCTGGGCAAGAGGGCAAGCATGGGGGATCTATGGCAGTGCACTGGCATATAAGTATACAGGCAGAAAAGAATATATGAATATATTTAAGAATGTAACCGGATACTTCCTTGAGCATCTGCCTAAGGATATGGTTCCCTTTTGGGACTTAGAATTCACGGATGGGGACGATCAGCCGAGAGATTCTTCCTCCGCCTCCATTGCAGCCTGCGGTATGTTGGAAATGATTAAATATATGGAAAAAGAGGATGCTGCAATATACAAAAAGTATGCGATGAAACTGATGAAGTCTCTATATGACAACTATGCGGTGAAGGATGAAAGAGTTTCTAACGGACTTGTACTGCATAGCACTTATTCCAATCATTCTCCCTATAATACTTGTCATCATTGCGGTGTGGATGAATGTAACTCCTGGGGTGATTACTTCTATATGGAAGCGCTGACCAGATTACAGAAAGATTGGGTATTGTATTGGTAAGTGAAAATTAAATGATACGGCCCTCTTTTAGTACTCAAAATAAAGAAGCGTGCTGCCAAATTATCTTCAAGATAGCTTGACAGCACGCTCTTAATGTCGGTTAAATTCATATTAGCCCTGAGAAATAGCGCCTGTAGGGCAAACACCTGCGCAAGAACCGCAGTCGATGCAAGTATCCGCATCAATATTGTACTGGCTGTCACCAGCGCTGATTGCTTCAACGGGACACTGAGGCTCGCAAGCGCCACAGCTTACACAAGAATCATCAATTACATATGCCATGTTATATTTCCTCCTTAACTATGTATCTCTGATTGATAAATTGTTATCAAACCTTATCTTATTTTAATACAAAAGTAGTGTAAATACAAGCGAAAAATTTAATGGGGCTGCCCCGGTTCACTGCGGCGTTTTTTGACGCCGTCAAGGATGACGCGCCTCTTTTCAGCAGCCTTATCCTTATCCATGGCAGGTACGCCTGCAAGCTTATATTCCATGTTGAGTTCTTTATATTTCGCTTCGCCCATAACATGATAGGGTAGAACATCCAAAGCTTTCAGATTACTGAATTGACCGATAAAATATCCAAGGTCGAAGAGATATTTGTCGTCATCTGTGTATCCGGGAACAATTACGTGACGAATCCACATATCCACATGTTTTTCATTCAGATAGGATGCGAAGTCAAGGATATCTTCATTGGGTTGTTCCGTGAGTTCTTTATGCTTTACGGCATCGATATGCTTAATATCGAGCATAACGAGGTCCGTTAGCTCCATAAGCTTATCCAACTTCTTCACCCACGCCGTATTATGGGCCTTATAGGTAATGCCGGAGGTATCGATACAGGTATGAACGCCTTCTTTTTTGGCAATGGTAAATAAATCGATAAGGAAATCGATTTGTAAAAGCGGCTCCCCACCGGTTACGGTTATGCCGCCATTTTTATAAAAGCCTTTGTTTCGCCTATATTGCTCAAAAATTTCTTTCGGCTCCATAAGAGTGCCGCCATTCATTTCCCATGTATCGGGATTATGGCAATAGGCACAACGCATGGGACATCCCTGTAGGAAAACAACGAATCTCGTACCGGGGCCGTCCACAGTACCAAAACTTTCAATTGAATGTATTCTGCCTTGCATAGCTATCTTCCTTTTCTTTTTTTAAAGGGCCCTGAACTGCTTCAAGGCCCTTTGATAGTTACATCTTGCGTTTAATTACACGGATTCATGGAATGTACGGGAAATAACGTCATTCTGCTGTTCGGGAGTTAACTTAATGAAGTTAACTGCATATCCGGATACGCGGATAGTGAGCTGAGGATAATTCTCAGGATGTTTCTGAGCATCCAGAAGAGTATCTCTGTTAAGAACGTTAACGTTCAGGTGGTGTCCACCTTGTGTAGCATATCCATCTAATAATGATACGAGGTTATCAACCTGTGCGGAACTAATATCTGCCATTTTATTTATCTCCTTTCGTTATCGAAAAATCATCTAAGCCTTGTTCCAATGTGGGAACACTGCATGCCAGGGGAGTTCTGGAGCAATCGGTGCATCCCATAGTCTGAACGCTCTTAGCTTCCTCTAAAGAAGCATCCACATCCACGTTGATATGGCCAACGCCTTTGAGTGTGCCGGCATCCAGCATTTTTACAATATCATCAATCATTGCTTGTTCGTCCATAATAACCCCTTTCTTCGTTTTGTTATCGTTGTTTTTATATTAGCTGTTTAAATCCAAATCAATGTCTCCGGAGAATACTCTGTCTTCTTTTCCGAGAGCGCCGGGAATGATGGAGAAGGTATTGGAGATACCGTCCTGAGCGTCTGCGAATGGAAGTTTTGCAACGGATGCAAGAGAAGCGATAGCACCGTGAGTATCACGTCCGTGCATCGGGTTAGCACCGGGAGCGAAAGGCTGACCTTTCTTGCGTCCATCCGGTGTGTTTCCTGTTGCCTTACCGTAAGTTACGTTAGAAGTAATCGTAAGAACGGACATGGTAGGAACACCGTCTCTATAGGTATGGTGTCTTCTGATCGCTGTCATAAATGTGGAAACGATCTTACGTGCTATTTCGTCTACGCGGTCATCGTCATTACCGTATTTAGGGAAATCGCCGGTTGTCTTAAAGTCAACGATAATTCCGTCTTCATCTCTGACTACTTCTACCTTAGCGTATTTAATAGCGGATAAGGAGTCTGCAACGATAGATAATCCGGCAATACCTGTTGCGAAGTAACGCTTAACATCTCTATCGTGAAGAGCCATCTGTGCTCTTTCGTAGCAGTATTTATCATGCATATAGTGGATAACATTCAATGTATTAACATATACATCTGCCTGCCATTCCATCATATCTTTGAATTTATCCATTACATCATCAAAGTCGAGAACATCGCCTTCTACCTTGCGGTATTTCGGGCCGACCTGTTTCTTCGTTACTTCGTCAATGCCGCCGTTCAAAGCGTAAAGCATACATTTTGCAAGGTTAGCACGAGCGCCGAAGAACTGCATTTCTTTACCGATTACCATGGAGGATACGCAGCATGCAATACCGTAATCGTCCGCATGAGTTACTCTCATAAGATCATCGTTTTCATACTGAATGGAAGACGTCAGGATAGACATCTTAGCGCAGTATCTTTTGAAGTTCTCAGGGAGTCTTGTAGACCAGAGAACAGTTAAGTTCGGCTCGGGAGAAGCTCCTAAAGTAGTAAGAGTGTGTAAATAACGGAAAGAGGTTCTGGATACGAGGTGACGTCCGTCAACACCGACACCAGCGAGAGATTCCGTTACCCATACAGGGTCACCTGCAAAGATCTGATTGTATTCAGGTGTACGAGCAAATTTTATACATCTTAATTTCATAATGAAGTGATCGATGAATTCCTGAATCTGCTCTTCTGTGAAGGTTCCGTTTTCTAAGTCTCTTTCTGCGAAGCAATCGATAAAGGTGGAAGTACGTCCGAGGGACATAGCCGCACCGTTTTGCTCTTTTACTGCACATAAATATCCGAAATACATAGCCTGAATTGCTTCTTTTACGTTAGTGGATGGCTTGGAGATATCGCATCCATAAGAAGCGGCCATCTGTTTCATCATCTTAAGAGCCACGATCTGCTCGGAGAGTTCTTCGCGCAGACGAATAACTTCGTCGGTCATAACGCGGCCTGTAGAATCCTTCTGAGCGAGTTTATCTTCGATCAATCTATCGATTCCGTATAGAGCAATACGTCTGTAGTCACCGATAATACGTCCTCTTCCGTAAGCATCCGGAAGACCTGTAACAATATGGGAAGAACGGCATGCTCTCATATCTTCATTATAAGCATCGAAGCATCCTGCATTGTGTGTTTTTCTATGTGTGGAGAAGAACTCGCTGATCTCAGGAGCTACTTCATATCCATTATCGGAGCAAGCCTTTTCTGCCATACGAATACCACCATAAGGCTGAAGGGAACGTTTGAAAGGTTTATCTGTCTGGAAGCCGACAATTGTCTCTTTTTCCTTGTCCAGGTAACCGGGACCGTGAGAAGTGATAGTGGAAACAATCTTTGTATCCATATCGAGAACGCCGCCTGCTTCGCGCTCTTTCTTCTGAAGTTCAAGTACCATGTTCCATAAATCTTTTGTGTTTTGTGTAGCCTCTGCCAAAAAGGATTCATCGCCATCATAAGGATGATAGTTTTTCTGGATGAAGTCGCGAACGTTGATTTCGCTTTCCCATTTGCCGCCTACAAAATCTTTCCATTCTGGTCTCATTTAAATAAGCCTCCTAAAATTAATTTATAATTAGTTTTTATATTACAATTTTCGAACATGTTAATTATATGTCAAACATTCTTAGTGCGTCAAGCGACGGAATGTACTTTTTTAGGAACATTCATGCAATCCTAGCATATAATTATAAAATTTTTGTTAATTATATTAATAATTGAGAATAGGTTGTCAGAAGGTGGAGAAAGTATTATACTAACTATAGTTTTCCCAGAAAACATTTTTTATACAAAAGGAGGTAAATGAAAGATGGCAGAGATTACCAAGGATATGACAATTGGAGAAATATTAAGAATAAATCCTAATGTGGCACCTGTTCTTATGGAAGTAGGGATGCATTGTTTAGGATGTCCTTCTTCTCAGGGTGAGACGTTGGAAGAAGCAGCTATGGTTCATGGTATGAACATAGATGACCTGATGAAGAAGGTTGCAGCTGCAATGTGATGATACCAGGGTCAAAAGGTCATGTGTTTCATGCGAGCATGAAAAAACATGACTTTGGGACCCGCAAAACATGAGAAAGTAGACCGAATAGGGCGGATTTCTCATGTTTTAGGATTGCGAGAGCACAAAGTGCGTAGCAATCCGTAGGTATCATAGGGGTAAAATACCTTTTGCCCCTGACATTATGTAATATGGCAAATGAAAATCCCATCACCGAAGGTGATGGGATTTTGCTACTATAATATTTGACTCAGTGCCTGTAGAGCATTATTTTTAATAATGGGTTCAAAATGTTCTTCTAAATATGCTTCACTTGCCAGTGCATATTTTTCGCTGGTTCCATATTCGGATAAAATATTGCATATTTTGTTGAATTCTACCGGCGTGTGGCTCCCCTTGGAGATGAGAAGTACATATCGGTGATTAACATCGTTTTTGTATAATGAATTACTGCTTCCATAGTAGTGGGCAAGAATACGGGAAATCCTCGTAATAGTGTTCAAAGAATCGAAGGAAAAGATCCTTGTCAAGTCTTGCTCCGCCTGAATGGGTAAGTCCGGTGCCTTTTCACTCTTTGTCTGCTGTTCTTCCTTGTGAGAAGTGTTTGCCGTATCTATCTGTTGACTGGCGAATTTGCCATCGTGAATCTTCTTGAATAAATCGAGCACATCGTCGGCTCCTTCGGAAAGACTATCTATCATTTCGTCTAACTCATCATCTGTATCGTGAACGGAAGGGGCAAATTTGGAGAAACGAGTATCGAGTTCCTCCGGATCCTCTACCTTGGTAATGATAAGAACGATACAGTCTGCGTTTAGCGGGATAGCTTCTATCATCAGCGGAATGTCTTCAGCCTCGAATCCGAATTCAAAGGATGCTTGTTGCATCATATCTCGAAACAGATTCTTTGCTTTCTCGGTTCCGTATGCGAGTTCACTGATTTTTAATTCACGGTCGGCTAAATCTTCTCTCGTAAGTGTACAGCGAATCTGATGGTCGTTAACTTTTTCAATTTTCATGTTATCACATCCTTACTATTAAGATACTGCCATTGTTTTATCTTGTGACTAACCTGAACCTATTAAAACCCTAAAGAATAATACTTTACAGTTAAATGTATATTATACTTAACGATAGGCTAAGTCAATAGCATTGATTCAGTGTTTAAAAAATTTTAATAAAAATTTTAACAAAAGAAATAAAATAAGAAATTTCCTTCAAAATTTACTTGAAATATCCGAAAAGTTTGGTTATAATTACTCCCATAGGATGTCTCTGGATAGTCAGTATCGGAAGGAGGCATGACAGTTCTATATATTTATTGTATCATTTTAAAGCATAAATTGGAATATTTTTTGCTTATTTTAAGCGGTTAAATATTTCCATTCTTATCTTCCATATTTCATTATATAGTATGGGAGATGTCTTACAAGCTTATGTGCTTGCTCATAAAATAAAATTTTCCAAATATTTTCACAATTTATAATTCGCGTATAGTTCTAAAGCAGGACATTTTATTTTTGTACCATTTTATTTGATACATGTTCAGGGCATCCTTCTATTTATCTATTATCGTCATTTTATAAAAAAGTATATCACGAAACTGCTTTTGGTCACAAACAGGTAATCGATAACAATAACCAATAATTCTCTGCTTAACCATATTGTAAATAATATTGCATAAAAACAGGAAGACCCCGTGACTGTCAGATGCAGTAGAGTAGCCGTTTGTACGAAGCATTATATATGCTGACAAAAAAAGTAATAAAAAGTCAAAATTGGTAATGACGGTATAGGAATAGTTTGCTATAATAAAGGACGGTTGGAAGGGAGCTGGATGAATGAAGAAAATAATTCCGGTAATAGCTGCAATCGTCCTTATCATTGTGGTTGTTGCAATAAGTATTGCGATAAAAGTTGTAGATAAATATTCGTACTCTAAGGAGAGGAAGGATCTCAAAGAGTACTTTGCGATAGAAAGTGCCGAGGAGGTACCAATTATCTTACAAGATGAGGTAATAGAGGAATCAGCGAAGTTGTTTGATGGGGTATATTACCTTGATTTGGCTACGGTTCATAAGTACTTTAACGACAGGTTATACGAAGATAAAAGAGAAGGACTCCTGTTAATTACGTTACCGGAAGAAACGATTCGTAATGAAATCGGATCTTCTGAATACGAAACGGCACAAGGAATTGCTTCTGAAGAATATATCATTGCCAGAAATGAAGGAGATATTCTCTATGTGGCAATCGATTACGTGAAAAAGTATGCGAACTTTTCTTATGAAGCGTTTACCGACCCCAATTATATGCAAGTCTATACGAAATGGGAAGAAAGAAATACTGCTCAGATCATAAAGGATACAGCGGTACGCTATCAAGGCGGTGTGAAAAGCCCGATTCTTGAAGATATGAACGAGGGTGATACCGTTATTGTAATTGAAGAGATGGAGAAGTGGAGTAAGGTAAAGACTGATAACTCCATTATCGGCTATGTGGAGAAAAAGCACTTGGACAACTATGCGGTAGAATCTCCGATACCGGTCACCGATTATGAGGAGCCGGTATATACGAATATATCGAAACCATATAAAATTAATTTGGGATGGCATGCGGTGGCAGGGGTGGCAGGAAACGACACGCTTTCTTCCGCACTGGCAGGAACAAAGGGAATCAATACGATTTCTCCTACCTGGTTCGCACTTAGCGATAATGATGGCAACTTTACAAGCTTTGCATCTAAGGATTATGTAACAAAGGCGCATGAGCTGGGAATTGAGGTATGGGCTCTTATCGATAATTTTACAAATAAGGAAGCTGTGAATACTTATGAAGTATTATCTTATACGAGCAAAAGAGCGCATTTAATCGATAACCTGATCAATGAGGCATTGGCATATGATTTGGACGGAATCAATGTGGACTTCGAGGAAGTCAGCCGGGATGCCGGGGAACACTTCATACAGTTTATTAGGGAGTTATCGGTTGCCTGCAGGAAAAATGGTATTGTGCTTTCCGTGGATAACTATGTGCCTACAGGATATACGGATCATTATGACCGCGAGGAACAGGGAGCGGTAGCAGATTATGTCATTATTATGGGATATGACGAGTATTATAAAGGAAGCTCCGAGGCGGGAAGTGTTGCCTCTATCAGTTTTGTAGAGGAAGGAATTAAAAGAACGGTAGAACAGGTGGCGCCTGAGAAGGTAATTAATGCGATTCCTTTTTACACGAGAATATGGGAGACGAAAGGCGCAGAGCTTACCAGCCAGGCAGTAGGTATGGAATTAGCGGAGGAATTCGTGAAAAACCATAATATAGAAATAAGATGGGATGAAGTTACCTGCCAAAATTACGGCGAGATACAGGAAGGAACCAGTTTCTACCAAGTATGGTTGGAGGATGAACAGTCCATCGAGGTTAAGCTTAACATCATGAATAAATACAATATTGCAGGTGTTGCCGCATGGAAGTTAGGGTTCGAAAAGCCTTCCATATGGGATGTGATCGAGAACTATTTGAAGCAATAGAAAAGAGAAATTTGTTCATTTTTCTCTCTTATATTTCATAGATTGGAGTAATGGTGAGAATATAAGTGAGAAATCCATGATAGATGAAAAACAGAGAAAGATTTTAGGCATTGTAATGGCGGCAATTCTTCTGGTGTCCATGTATTTTGTGGCGAGGGAGGGGGCCGCCTATGTTAATGCGGACAAAGTGCTCTCAGAACAGCATAAGGGCGAGAAAATCTGTGTTGTCATCGATGCAGGACACGGAGGAGCAGATCCCGGAAAGGTTGGGATTAACGGCGCTTTAGAAAAAGATATCAATTTGCAAATTGCGATGTTGGTGAAGGATTTTCTCGAGGCGGCTGATATTGAGGTAGTTATGACGAGAACGGATGATGGCGGTCTGTATGATGATAATACCTCTAACAAGAAAGTGCAGGATATGAAGCGCAGGATTGCTATTATCGAGGAAGCTAAACCGCACATTGTTGTGAGCATTCATCAAAATAGCTACCAGGAGGAATATGTGCATGGGGCACAGGTCTTCTATTATACCGGGAGCGCGACCGGGAAGTATCTGGCAGAGCTGATACAAAAGAGATTTGTAGCAGGGGTAGACCCGAATAATAAAAGAGAAGCGAAAGCGAATGATAGTTATTATTTATTAAAAAAGACATCGGTACCAATTGTCATTGTAGAATGCGGTTTTCTATCGAACAGGGGAGAAGCGGAGAAATTGAATTCGAGAACTTATCAAGAACAGGCAGCATGGGCGGTACATATGGGAGTATTGCAGTATTTGAACTCAAAGTAGTTACTGTTCACACCGATGGTGTTCATAGCAAACGAAACGTGATCTTTTGGTGCTATTCTTCTTACATAAGTAGAGACAAAGAAAAGTGATTGTGGTATACTATACGGGGTGAAATTAAATGGAAACAAAAATTGTTCTTATGGATGAACAGAGCATAAATGAAAAAATATTGGCGGATGCCGGAGACATTATAAGATCCGGCGGTCTGGTGGCCTTCCCCACGGAGACGGTGTATGGACTTGGCGGGGACGCCTTAAATGAGAAGTCCTCGGAAAGAATATATCGGGCGAAAGGAAGACCTTCCGATAATCCGCTCATCGTGCATATTTGCAGGCGGGAAGATATGAAGGCAATTGTGAAGGAAGTGCCGGAGACGGCATGGAAACTGGCGGAAGTTTTCTGGCCCGGACCTCTTACTATGATACTTCATAAGTCGGAGAAAATACCTTATACGACAACAGGGGGACTCGATACGGTGGCAGTCAGGATGCCGCGGCATAAGGTGGCTCTCGCTTTTATCGAGGCAGCGGGCGGATATATTGCGGCACCGAGTGCGAATACATCGGGTAAACCAAGTCCTACTCTTGCGAAGTATGTAGAAGAAGATATGTCAGGTAGAATAGAAATGCTAATAGACGGCGGAGAAGTGGGTATCGGGCTGGAGTCAACGATTGTTGATTTGACAGAGGAGATTCCGATGATACTGCGTCCCGGTTATATTACGAAAGCAATGTTGGAAGAGGTTCTCGGCGAGGTGAAGGTTGACCGGACGATTTTAAGCGATACCACTGACAAAGCACCGAAAGCTCCGGGTATGAAGTATAGACATTATGCACCAAAAGGGAATCTTACGATTATTGCCGGAACGCAGGAAGATGTAGTGAAGGAAATTAATCGAAGAGCGGAGAGGATGCGTGAGGGAGGAGAAAAGGTCGGAATTATCGGAACGGACGCGACTATTTCTCTTTATATAGGAGATAGTATTAAAAGTGCGGGCAAAAGAGAGGATGAGGAATCCATTGCAAGGGCACTCTATCGGATACTGCGGGAATTCGATGATGAAGGGGTGACGGCGATTTATTCAGAGGCTTTTGATGACACGGCAAAGAGCGGAGGCATTGGACAAGCCATTATGAATCGGCTGTTAAAAGCGGCAGGGCATCATATAGAACATATATGGTAACTATTCAGCAGATTTGCGCAATTTCTGCACTGATCGTAAGAATATGTGGTAAAACAGGTGGAAATCCCATCACCGAAGGTGATTCCAATGGATTTTCACAAAGCAATCTTTGCTTTTGTAACTGTGAAGGTGCTGAGCAGTTACAATATATGAGAAAATAAGAATAAAGGAGAAACTTATGACAATTGCATTAGGATGTGACCATGGCGGTTATGGGCTGAAATTAGAAATTATTAAATATCTGGAAGTGAAAGGAATTGCTTATAAGGATTACGGTTGTTCGGGAATGGAATCCTGTGATTATCCGGAATTTGGACGTGCGGCTGCGGAAGCGGTAGCTGCAGGTGAATGTGAAAAGGGAATTGTAATCTGTACAACGGGAATTGGTATCTCCATTACGGCCAATAAGGTAAGAGGAATTCGATGTGCTCTCTGTGCGGACACTGTCTCTGCCAGGCTGACAAGGGAACATAATGATGCGAATGTACTCGCGCTCGGTGCAGGTATTGTAGGGGTTAATCTTGCACTCGGTATCGTGGAAGAATTTCTTCGCACGGAATTCTCCGAAGAGGAGAAGCACTCCAGAAGAGTTAACGCAATTGCAGCGGTAGAAGAGAAGTTTATGAGATAATAAACTTATCAGATAGTAAGTCATTAAGATAATAAAACAAACAGCGTACACAGGAGGTATTGCAATGGCAAAAGTAGTAATTATGGATCACCCGCTCATTCAGCACAAGATTGGTTATATCAGAAGAAAAGATACGGGAACGAAGGATTTCAGAGAGACGATCAGCGAGATTGCAACTTTAATCTGCTATGAAGCGACGAGAGATCTTCCACTTGCCGATGTGAAAATAGAAACACCGATTTGTGAAGCGACGGCAAAGGTGCTTAAAGGTAAGAAAATGGCAATTGTTCCGATTCTTCGGGCAGGGCTTGGAATGGTGGATGGTATGTTGACATTAATTCCGGCAGCTAAGGTAGGACATATCGGCCTGTATCGTGATCCGGACACCTTGAATCCGATAGAATATTATTGTAAACTTCCTGCTGATTGTGCGGATAGAGAGGTATTTGTCGTAGACCCGATGCTTGCGACAGGCGGTTCCTCAGTGGCAGCCATTCAGATGCTTAAGGATAAGGGATGTAGAAATATTCATTTCATGTGTATCCTGGCAGCTCCGGAGGGTGTGGAAAAGATGAAAGATATGCATCCTGATGTGGATATGTATATTGGCGCTTTGGATGAGAAGCTGAATGATCACGGATATATCATTCCCGGATTAGGGGATGCGGGAGACAGAATATTCGGAACGAAATAAGAATAGCTTAGGCGCGAAGTCTCCGACTTTGAAAGGGGTACAGTTTAAAAATGAAAAGAAAGAACTATATTTCATGGGATGAGTATTTTATGGGCGTATCGAAGCTGTCGGGGATGCGCTCTAAAGATCCTCACACACAGGTGGGGGCTTGTATTGTCAGTGAGGATAATAAGATTTTATCCATGGGTTATAACGGCTTTCCGTCAGGATGCTCTGACGATGAATTTCCATGGGATAGAGAAGGAGAAGTGTACGATACTAAATATGCATATGTTACACATAGCGAATTGAATGCCATATTGAATTATAGAGGAGGCAGCTTGGAGGGGGCTAAGATATATGTTTCTTTGTTCCCTTGTAACGAATGTGCGAAGGCTATCATTCAGTCAGGGATTAAAACAATTGTCTACGATAGTGATAAATATGCAGATACACCGACAACGATGGCGTCGAAACGCATGCTGGATGCAGCGGGCATAAGATATTACAGATACCAGAGAACAGGACGTAAGGTAGAACTTGATATGTAGCGGATAGTAACTATTCAGTAGGTCTGCGCATTTACTGAACAGTTACGGCGGATGGTTGCATATTGGCGAAGCATAAGGCGGGCGGAAAGTTATGAAGTACAAAGGAAAACAGAATATGGCAGTGATGCTCACGATAGCATTGCTGGCGGGAATGATTCCTACGACGACTGCAGCCAATGTATATGCGACAGAAGCTACAAGAAAGAAGCTGCAGGAAGCTCAGAATGAAAAAAAAGAAACAGAAGAGAACTTGAGCCAGACACAGGAAGAGCTGCAGAATTTAAATCAAGAAAAGGATTCCTTACAAGGACATCTACATAATCTTAACAATCAATTGAAAGAGGTTAGCGATAATCTGGAAGAGCTGGAAAATAAAATTAGTGATAAAGAGGATGAAATAGAGCAGACAAGGGAAGAACTGGCAGATGCAAAGGCTACAGAAGAGTGGCAGTATGAAAGCATGAAAAAGAGAATTCAATTTATCTATGAAACGCAGGATTATGTTATGCTGGAAGTACTTTTTGCATCCGCAAATTTCTCCGATTTTATAAATCGGAGCGATTATATTGAACAGCTATCTTCTTATGATAGGAAGAAGCTGCAAGAATATGCGGAAACAAAGGAACAAATTGCGGCAGCAGAGAAGCAATTGGAAGAAGAGAAAAAAGAACTGGATGAATATAAGGCGAAGGTAGAAGTGGAAAAGAGCCGGGTATCAGGCCTTGTAGGACAAACTTCCAGCAATATAGCCGGTAAGAAAAATGAAATCTCACAGGCGGAGGCGGATGCCCTTGCCTATGAACAGCGAATTAAGGAACAGGAAGCGAGTATTTCTGAGCTGCAGGCGAAGTTGGCAGAGGAAATTCGTCTCTCACAGTTAGCGGCACAGTCAGCATGGAGGGATATTTCCGAGGTGAGCTTTGCCGAGGGAGATCGGTATCTTTTGGCGAATTTGATTTATTGTGAAGCAGGGGGAGAAGGTTATACCGGGCAGCTTGCTGTAGGAGCAGTTGTAATTAACCGCGTACTAAGCTCTGTATATCCTGATTCGGTGGTAGGTGTTATTTATCAGGGATCACAGTTCTCGCCGGTGGGAAGCGGACGGCTTGCGATTGCTCTGGCAGAAGGAAAGGCGACTGCCAGTTGTTACCAGGCGGCAGATGATGCTATGAAAGGGAATACGAATGTAGGAAATTGCGTGTATTTCCGCACTCCTATCGAGGGGTTGAGCGGCATTCGAATCGGAGGCCACGTATTTTATTAAAAATAAGCTCTTAGGGTCGCAGAACTCTAAATATAGTAAGAGCCGCTATAAAGGGTAATGTGATATAATCCCTGTATAGTGGCTCTTATTCAGTATATATAATATGTAATTCAATAAAACCTTATAATATATCCTCGATATATTGCTGCAAGGTGTAAAAGCTGCCGTTATATATAATTTGCAGGAGCTGATTGAGACGGAGTAAACACTCCTTTAAAAGATCTTCTTCCAAAAGACTGTTATTAAGAGCAGTCACAAGTTCGTCTAAATCGATAACCTTCACAAAGCCATCGGGATAAATAATAACATCTGCCAGAAGGTCGAGAGAGGTTAAGGAATTTGTTTCAGAATCATAGATATACTCCACAATGTCGCAATACCAATAGAGAAGAGAACCGTCTTCGCGGTAAAATTTACTCACCTTAAGTCCTTGCTTCAGCAAATAACAAGAATAGCCGTGATGGAGATCCTTTTTTGGTTTCAGTGCATTCCATTTAGTGACGATAACGTCCTCGCTACAGGTGACAATGATGTCATCTTTTAAAAGGATACGTTCATCCGGAATGATTCGTTGACGATAAAGAATGGGATTTGCCATAAGCCCTCCTGTCTCGCCGCGGATCATAAATGGCGGCGCTTATGTATAAATATTTTAGCAATATTATACTGCGCCGAGCAAGGCGAGTGTGCAAGAAACATACCGTGGCCGCGTGCGGACAAGGTATGCGTTTATGAGTGTATATACTTCAAAATATTACATGCAAAGAAAATAAAAGTCAACCCGGTAAATAACATAATTTGAAAAGGTATTTCTGTGTATTGTGCTAGACATGAGCTAAGAAAATCGGTATAATCAATAAAAGGGTCGGCAAAGAACAGAAAGGTGGAAGCGCATTGAAATACGGGAAAAATGTATACCATGCATTGACAATGATTACTCAATTCGGTATTAATATGCTCGTCCCTGTTTTTTTATGTTCTTTTGCCGGAATGTATATCGATGAGAAGTTAGGTACAGCTTATTGGATGATTATATTATTCTTTATCGGGGCTTTAGCCGGATTTCGCAATGTATTTATATTTGCTCGGAGAATATATACCATGGAGAGCAAGGGAGACACCTCGTATGGGAAAAAGAAATCGGATGCAGAGAGAACGAAAAAAGATAGATAGAACACTGCTTGAGTTAATTGTCGGTATTGTTTTCTGGGGGCTTCTCTGCCAGATGACCGGTATATGGTTTGTGGCAGATAAGCTCAATTACAGTATTGGAATATGGCTGGGTACAGCGGTAGCAGCAGGAGCTGGTGCTCACATGTGGTGGGGACTTGACAGGGCGTTGAATTACTCACAGGATGCAGCGCAGAAGCAGCTCACCAAATATAATATTATCAGATATCTGTTTATTGTAGTTGTGTTGGCTATCATTATGCTCAGTGAAATAGCTAATCCGTTGTCTGCATTTTTGGCGTTGATGGGATTGAAAGTAGCGGCTTATGCTCAGCCGATTACTCATAGAATATGTTCCTCCTTTTACAGGGAGGATATGCCGGAGAAGAAATAGGGTATCCTGGCAGGAACATAAATAAACATAAGGAGATGAAAGGATGGAACAAGGAATTTTGTTATCCGCAGCTGATAGCATCGACTTTATGGTGCACGGTATATTTTCGTACGAGCTGTTTGGGCAAACCGTCTGGATAACAACAACACATGTGTGTGTTTTAATCGTAATGCTTGTTATCATAGGTTTCTGTGCGGCAGTGAATCGGGCGATAAAGCATGCGAGTGAGGTTCCCGGAGTGTTTCAGAATATTGCGGAGCTGATTGTAGAGATGCTCGACAATATGGTAGGCGGAGTAATGGGAAAACATGCGGTCAATTTCCGCAATTACATCGGAACCATATTTATCTTCATTCTAATCAGCAATATTTCTGGTTTATTCGGGCTCAGACCGCCGACTGCCGATTATGGCGTTACTTTAGCTCTTGGTATTATGACGTTTGCGATTATTCATTACAATCAGTTCAAATACCAGAAGGTAAAGGGAGTTTTGCAGGGCTTGTGTGATCCCTGGCCCATATGGGCACCGATTAATTTGATTGGAGAGGTGGCGGTACCTATATCGCTATCGCTGCGTCTGTTCGCCAATATTTTGTCGGGTGTTGTTATGATGGCACTGATTTACGGTTTGTTATCGAAGATAGCGATTATATGGCCGGCAGCGCTTCATGTATATTTTGATTTGTTCTCAGGAGCAATTCAGACGTATGTATTTTGTATGCTTACGATGACGTATATCTCCAATGCATGTGCGACGGAGTAATGAAAAATTGAATATGAAATTAATAAAAAAGAATCCACAAGACGGAATTCTTTAAGAAAACAAAACGATATTATATTTAGCGATCAAGGAGGAAATTTAGAATGGAATTTAACACGAACTTTGTATTAGGATGCTCGGCAATTGGTGCAGGACTTGCTGTTATTGCAGGTATCGGACCTGGTGTAGGACAGGGTATTGCGGCAGGACATGCGGCAGCGGCAGTAGGAAGAAATCCGGGCGCGAAGTCGGATATCACTTCTACGATGCTTTTAGGACAGGCAGTAGCGGAGACAACTGGTCTTTACGGACTTCTTATCGCGATGCTGCTCTTATTCGTGAAACCTCTGGCAAAATAGAAAGGAGGATTTTGTGTTGGATAAATTAGCAGCTACGGGTTTGATTTTGGCGACGGGGCAAATGGAACCGAGATTATTCGATCTGGACCTTCAATTGCTTGCAGATGCATCGCTCATGATTATTGCCGTGTTCTCGCTATTTTTAATTGCTTCTAAGCTTTTGTTCAATCCGGTAAGGGATGTGATGCAAAAAAGGCAGGATAAAATCAGAGGAGAATTGGATACTGCGGCAAAGAGCATGGAAGATGCGTCAGCGCTGAAAGCAGATTATGAGAATAAACTGAAAGATATTAACAAAGAAGCCGAAGAGATATTGAGCGAAGCGCGCAAAAAAGCGCTCGTTAATGGGAATAGAATTGTTTCGGAGGCGAAAGAAGAAGCGGCAGGAATTATACAAAGGGCGCAGGCAGAAGCAGAGCTTGAGCGGAAGAAGGCGATGGAAGACGTGAAACGTGAAATGATAGTAATCGCCTCCCTGATGGCCGGTAAAGTAGTGAGCGCCTCGATCGATACTGCGATACAGGATACTTTGATTGATGAGACGTTGAAAGAAATAGGTGAAAGCACATGGCTAAGCTAGTTTCAAAGGTATATGGAGAAGCTTTATTCGAGCTTGCGGTGGAAGAAGAAAAAGTCGATGTGTTTGTGGAAGAAATGGAAGGAATAAAGGCTGTGCTCGCTGAAAATCCAGAGTTTAGCCGGCTCATGAACCATCCGAAAGTTCTAAAGGAAGAAAAGGTGTCGGTTCTTGAAAACGTATTTAAAGGGCGTATTTGTGACGAATTGACCGGTTTTCTAACACTGATTGTGACGAAAGACCGCTATGGCGAATTAGATGGCATTCTCGATTATTTTCTGGCTGAGATTAAGAAATTCAAGGGAATCGGCGTCGCTACCGTAACAACGGCAACGACGCTTTTGGATGAGCAGAAAATACGGATTGAGCAGAAGCTTTTGGAGACTACATCCTATGAAAAGATGGAGATGAACTATGCTGAGGATAAGGAATTAATTGGAGGTATGGTCATAAGAATCGGAGACAGGGTGGTTGACAGCAGTGTCAGAACGAAGCTGAATGAGCTGACAAGGCAGTTAATAGGTATTCAATTGTCTTAAGCTGTAACTGTGAGGTATGAAACAGTTACTTAAAACCTAAAAATTAAGAAAGGTGCGAACAGATTCATGAATTTAAGACCGGAAGAAATAAGTTCTGTTATTAAAGAGCAGATTAAGAAATATACGTCTGAGTTGGAAGTGTCGGATGTAGGTACGGTAATTCAGGTTGCGGACGGTATTGCACGTGTATATGGCCTTGAAGATGCGATGCAGGGTGAGCTTTTGGAGTTCCCGGGGGAAGTATACGGCATGGTGCTCAATCTGGAAGAAAATAACGTCGGTGCGGTACTTCTTGGCAGCCATAAAAATATTAACGAGGGCGATACCGTTAAGACCACAGGAAGAGTGGTGGAGGTGCCGGCCGGAGATGCGATGCTTGGACGTGTAGTAAATGCTCTCGGTCAGCCTATTGATGGAAAAGGACCGATACACACGGATAAATATCGAAAAATTGAGAAAGTTGCCTCTGGCGTTATTACAAGAAAATCAGTAGACACACCATTACAGACAGGTATTAAGGCAATTGACTCCATGGTTCCTATCGGAAGAGGACAAAGAGAGCTTATTATCGGTGATAGACAAACCGGTAAGACAGCAATTGCAATTGATACGATTATTAACCAGAAGGGACAGGGAGTAAAGTGTATTTATGTTGCTATCGGGCAGAAGGCTTCTACCGTTGCTGCTATCGTGAAAACGCTGGAGGAATACGGTGCGATGTCTTATACGACGGTCGTTACAGCTACGGCGAGCGATCTGGCCCCACTTCAATACATTGCACCGTATGCAGGATGTGCGATCGGTGAAGAATGGATGGAAAATGGAGAGGATGTTCTTGTCATCTATGATGACTTGAGTAAACATGCAGCGGCTTACCGTACGCTCTCCTTGCTTCTTAAGAGACCTCCGGGACGTGAAGCTTACCCGGGAGATGTATTCTATCTGCATTCCAGATTGCTGGAAAGAGCAGCGCGCATGAGCGAGGAATACGGGGGAGGCTCTTTAACAGCTCTTCCTATTATCGAGACGCAGGCAGGGGATGTTTCTGCTTATATTCCGACCAATGTAATCTCCATTACCGATGGACAGATTTACCTGGAGTCGGAAATGTTCAATTCCGGTTTTCGTCCGGCGGTTAATGCAGGGCTTTCCGTATCCCGTGTAGGCGGTGCGGCTCAGATTAAAGCGATGAAGAAGATTGCTGCCCCGATTCGTGTGGAACTTGCACAGTACAGGGAACTCGCAGCATTTTCCCAGTTTGGTTCCGAGCTGGATGCGGATACGAAAGAGAAGCTGGCACAGGGTGAGCGTATTCGAGAGATTCTGAAACAATCTCAGTATAAACCTATGCCGGTACAATATCAGGTTATTATTATATTTGTAGTAACTAATAAATATTTAATAGATATTCCGGTAGAAAATGTCACTCGTTTTGAGAGTGAATTCTTCGAATTCCTGGATATGAAATATTCTGAAATTCCGACAACAATTGCGAAAGAGAGAGAGATTTCACAAAAGGTGGAAGAAGACTTGAGAAAAGCGGTTGAAGAGTTTAAGAAGCAGTTTAAAGCTTCATTATAAGAAAGGAAAAGGTAGTTGTCATGGCCTCAATGAGAGACATAAAAAGGCGTAAAAGCAGTATACAGAGTACACAGCAGATTACCAAAGCCATGAAGCTTGTTTCCACCGTTAAACTGCAAAAGGCAAAACAACGTGCGGAGCAGTCGAAAGATTATTTCAAATGCATGTACGACACCGTTATTTCCATGCTTGCGAAGACAAAAGGGGTAAATCATCCTTATTTGACAGGCGGGGCTTCGGGTAAAAAGGGTGTTATCGTCATTACTTCTAACAGAGGATTGGCCGGCGGATATAATTCTAATATTACGAAGCTGATTACTCAGGGAGATTTCTCCAAGGAAGATTCCATCATTTATACGATCGGCAAAAAGGGCAGAGAAGCCTTGCAAAGGCATGATTTCACGATAAAAGCTGACTTTTCGGAGATGGCAGAGGAACCTTCCTATACGGATGCGGTTAATGTAAGCACAAAGGTGCTCGCTGATTTCGCAGACGGAACGATTGGAGAAATTTACCTGGCCTATACGGCATTCAAAAATACGGTGGTACATGAACCGATGCTGTTAAAATTGCTGCCTGTGGACATGGAAGCGGACAAGGTTCAGGAGCAGAAAGAGGAAACGGAAACTCTTATGAATTTTGAACCGGCGGAAGACACCGCTTTGGATATGATTATCCCTAAGTATATAACGAGCTTGATTTTCGGAGGCTTGGTAGAAGCAGTTGCCAGCGAGAACGGTGCGAGAATGCAGGCGATGGATTCGGCGACGAGCAATGCCGAAGAGATGATCGACCATTTGGCTCTAATGTACAACAGAGCGCGTCAGGGTTCCATTACTCAGGAATTGACAGAAATCATTGCAGGAGCTGGCGCAATATCAAATTAATGTGAAAGGAAAAAAAGATGGCAGAGATTAGTAAAAGCATAGAGAATACCGGAAAAGTCACCCAGGTTATCGGTGCTGTACTCGACGTTAAATTCTCCGGAGGAAGACTTCCGGAAATTAATGAGGCTATTCAGGTTCCTACTAAGGACGGCGGAGAGCTGGTAGTAGAGGTATCTCAGCATTTGGGAGATGATACGGTAAGATGTATTGCCATGGGGCCGACCGATGGACTTGTAAGAGGCATGGAAGCGATTGCGACGAAGGCTCCTATCACAGTACCTGTTGGAGAGAATACACTGGGACGAATGTTCAATGTTCTGGGACAGCCCATCGATAATAAGCCGGTACCTTCCGAAGTAGGATATGAGCCGATTCATAGAGCGGCACCTGCTTTTGAGGAGCAATCTACGGAGACAGAGTTGTTGGAGACAGGCATCAAAGTTGTTGACCTTCTTTGCCCCTATCAAAAGGGTGGTAAGATTGGTCTGTTCGGCGGCGCCGGAGTAGGGAAAACGGTGTTGATCCAGGAACTTATTCGTAACATTGCTACAGAGCACGGCGGATATTCTGTATTTACAGGAGTTGGAGAGAGAACGAGAGAAGGAAATGACCTTTATCACGAAATGATAGAGTCAGGCGTTATCGATAAGACGACAATGGTATTCGGACAGATGAACGAGCCGCCGGGAGCGAGAATGCGAGTAGGTCTTACCGGTCTTACAATGGCTGAATATTTCAGGGATAAGGGCGGTAAGGACGTACTTTTATTCATCGATAATATTTTCCGCTTTACCCAGGCCGGTTCCGAGGTATCCGCACTGCTGGGACGTATGCCTTCAGCAGTAGGTTATCAGCCAACGTTGCAAACAGAGATGGGTGCATTACAGGAGCGTATTACTTCTACGAGAAACGGTTCCATTACTTCTGTGCAGGCAGTCTATGTACCTGCAGATGATTTAACGGACCCGGCACCGGCTACGACCTTTGCTCATTTGGATGCAACGACAGTATTATCCCGTTCTATTGTGGAATTGGGTATTTATCCGGCAGTTGATCCGTTGGAATCGACATCCAGAATATTGGATCCTAGAATTCTCGGTGAGGAGCACTATGAAGTAGCACGCGGTGTGCAGGAGATTCTTCAGAAATATAAAGAATTACAAGATATTATCGCTATCCTCGGTATGGATGAACTTTCCGAGGGGGATAAGCTGGTAGTGTCACGCGCGCGAAAGGTACAAAGATTCTTATCACAGCCTTTCTTCGTTGCCGGACAGTTCACGGGATTGGAAGGAAAGTATGTTCCGGTGGCTGAGACCATTCGCGGTTTCAAAGAGATTCTGGAAGGAAAACATGATAGCATACCGGAGAGCTATTTCCTGAATGCCGGAAGTATAGATGACGTGCTCGCCCGCGTGAAATAAGGGGGAGCATATGGAGAATAATAGAAATTTCAAACTAAGAATCATCACGCCGGAACGGACCTTCTATGAAGGTGAGGCTGTGATGGTGGAGTTCAATACAACAGAAGGTGAAATAGGTATCTATAAGGAACACGTTCCTACTACAGTAATAGTGAAACCGGGAGTCCTTACGATTACGATGGAGGATGGAGTGCGTCATGCGGCCTTGCACGCAGGATTCGTAGAAATTCTAAAGGATAGCGTCACTATTCTTGCAGAACTTGTAGAATGGCCGGATGAAATCGATAGAAGGCGAGCGGAAGCGGCGAAGGAACGTGCCGAGGAAAGAATACGTACGAAGACCCCGGAAACCGATATGCTCAGAGCCGAAACAGCCTTGCAAAGAGCGATGGCGCGTATCCATACATTGCCATAAAAGAAAGTCAAAAAAGGGAAAAATGCATATGATAACATAAAAATAGTGTTTCCGTGAAGGAAGTTTTCATGTATAATCAAAGAATTTTACCCTTTTATATGACATATCCGTTGCCGCTTTATTATCAAGAAGAAGATACGGCAACCAGGGATTTGGAATACTTACAGCAGATGTATCCTATGGAGGCGAAGAAATACCAGAAGATAATTGCCGGTATATTGGATAAGCTGGATTATGAAGGCAGTATGATTTATGATGAATATCCCGATAAATGGCAAATGTACCGACTTTCTCAGAGTGTCCTGGAGGTTATTAGAAAGAAGGAAGAGGAGACGAATAAAGATACCGTGATTTCGAAAGAAAAATGGGATTCTATTTTTGATTTGGTGCAGATTATTCTTTGCTACGAGGTATATAAAAGAAGGCATAATCGAGGCAATAGCGGGATTTTAAAGTTTTAGTTGTAGTTTTACCGCAAAGTCAGTAAAATATAGTCATGGCATTTACTGCCATGGCTATATTTATGTTATTATATTATAGAAAGTTTTTCCTGTGATATAAAAGCCCTACGGGCAAATATGCGCAGCTACGTGCGCGGAACAAAAGGAATCGAAGAATGGAAGAATTATTAAGAGAAATGATTACAGAGGATCTGTACCGGATCGTTATAAGTAATCCCAGAGATAAAGATAAGAAAAGCAAAGTGAAAATAAGGCCTGTAATGCTGAAAAATAAATTATGTTTTCAAGAAACATCATATATAGGAACCCAGGTATTTCATGAAAATTTCGAAAAAGAGGCCATACTTATAAAAATTATGACATATATGTCAGAAGAATTTCGCCAATGTGAAATAGAAGCAGTCAATGGGAAGGCAACGATACTTGTGAGTAAAAAAGGAAAGGTAACGATAAATCGGAAGCTGTCTGCAAACGAAAGAAAGTCAGTGGATTTATCCCATAATCGGGTGAAATCCTATATTCTGGAGGAAGGGATTCCGGTTCCTTTCCTTATCGATTTGGGAGTACAGACCGTGGACGGTAACATTGTGCGTTCTAAATATGATAAGTTTAAGCAAATTAACCGTTTTTTGGAATTTATAGAAGATATTTTGCCCACACTCCCTAAGGATAGGACTCTTCGTATTATAGATTTTGGATGTGGGAAATCTTATCTCACCTTTGCCATGTATTACTATCTCGACCTGTTGCAGAAGTTCGATGTGCAGATTATAGGACTTGATTTGAAGAAAGAGGTAATTGCAAACTGTAATGAGCTGGCAGGGAGATATGGGTATCATGGACTTACATTTTTATATGGAGATATCAGCACTTTTGAGAATGATGAAAATGAGGTAGATATGGTCGTTACTCTTCATGCTTGCGATACTGCAACGGATTATGCCATTGCGAAAGCGGTACAATGGAAGGCGGGAGCAATTCTCTCCGTACCTTGTTGCCAACATGAGGTAAATGCTCAGATTATGAGTGAGGAACTTGCCCCCCTATTAAAATATGGCTTAATTAAGGAGAGGATATCGGCACTTATTACAGATGCCGTGCGAGCTAACCTATTGGAGGAGCAAGGATATGAGGTACAGATCTTGGAATTTATAGATATGGAACATACCCCCAAAAATATACTGATTCGGGGAGTGCGCAGATCAGTGAACACAGGGAAGCGCAAGGAGACAAATGTGAAAAAAATGACAAAGGCGATGAATATAGAAACTACCTTGCAGAAATTAATGTAATAAAGTGGTAACTATTCAGCAGGCCTGCGTACTGCCAGCCTTTGAAAGGATCATGGTCGTATAAATGAAAAAGACAGTAATAAAATGTGTATATATAGCGGCGGTATTCTTATTAGCGCTTTTCTTAAGCAGCATAGCTCTCAATCAGGGAAATACCGAAATGACAATGGAGATGGCACCGGCTACTTATCCGATAATTCGCATGTTTGCAGGGGACAGAGAGGTGAACAGCCTGCATGGATATAAGGACAGTATGGAAACGAGTTTTCAAAGAGATTGCCTTACACCTCTCGGCGAGGGAAGAAGAGTAGTATTCACTGTCGATAAATATGGAGCAAGCGTAGAAAGTCTCTCCTTTGAAGTGAGAAGTATCGACGGAAGCCGCCTGGTGGAGAGCACAAAAGTTTCCCAATATGAGGAAACGGAGGAAACGATTCGGGCGGAGTTCGCCATTAAGGACTTAATTGAGGAAAATACGGAATACATGCTCGTTCTTTTGCTTGAGGATGGCAATGGAAGAACGATTTATTATTATACGCGGATTATTCAGGCGGAGAGCTATTATGCAGATGAGAAAATCGATTATGTACTTGATTTTCATAAAAGAACTTTTGATAAGGAAGCTGCCAAAGAACTGACGAAATATTTGGAATCTAATTCCGAAGGGGATAATACGACGTACAGCAAGGTTACAATACACAGCAGCTTTAACCAGGTAACATGGGGCGAGTTGGCTGTTAAGAAAGTGACAGAACCCGATTTACAGGTGAAGGAACTTTCAACACAGACGGGAGCTTTTGAACTTAACTATATCGTTTCTTTGGGGCAGGGAAAGCACATCAACCTCTTTCGTGTGAAGGAATTTTACCGTATTCGTTATACTTCCGATAGAATTTATCTGTTGGATTTCGAAAGAACTATGAAGCAGGTTTTTGATGAAAAGTCAGACGTATTTAATAATAATAAAATTAAGCTTGGAATTACATCGCCCTCATCCATTTCCCTGGCAGAAAGCGACGGTGGCAATGTTTTGGCGTTTACAGACGGAAATCAGTTGTATTGTTATAACATAACGGAAGATAAGCTGTCACGGTTGTTCGGATTTTATAATGGAGACTATAGCGATGCCAGGGTCACATGGCAAAAGCACGAGATAAAGATATTGAATGTGGATGAATCCGGGAATGTTCAGTTCATTGTTTATGGATATATGAACAGAGGAAAGCATGAAGGAGAAGTGGGGATTGCGGTATATCATTTCAGCGGTCCTTTGAATACTGTGGAAGAACTTGCCTATATTCCAAGCGATAGCTCCTTTGATGTCCTTCAGGCAGAAATCGACCAGCTTTCCTATATTAATAAGTCAGGCATCTTCTTTTTTATTCATGAGGGAACGGTATATGCGGTTAACTTAGAGAACAGGACATGTGAAGTGATGATTGCCGGTCTGACGGAAGGCAGCTTCAAAGTGTCAGATTCGAACCGTATGCTCGTATGGCAGACTGGAAGAGAGCGTCATGAGAGTAAAAAGTTGATTCTTATGAATTTGAATACGAAGGAAAAGACAGAGATAGATGCAGGAGCAGGAGAATATATTGCTCCCCTCGGTTTCATGGGAGAGGACTTAATATATGGCCTTGCCAAGAGCGATGACATCGTTCATGAGAATACAGGAAGCATACTATTCCCTATGTATTATATTAAGATACAAAATGAAAGCGGCGAAGTACTGAAATCCTATAAGCAGTCGGATACCTATGTGGTAGGCAGTGAAATTCAAGGCAATCAAATTAACTTATATCGGGTGAAAAAGGAAGAATCCGGGAGTTATGTTGAGATAGCCAATGATCAGATTATCAATACTAAAATAGAGACTGTCGGTAACAACATGATAGAGACCGTTGCGACACAGGAATATCAGAAGATAGTGCAGATAGCGGTAAAGAGCGCCATTGATACGAAAGCCTTGAAAAGGCTGACCCCTAAGGAGGTATTATTCGAGGGGGACAGGGAAATTGTATTAAAGGAAAAAGAAGATGATGTTATGCGATATTATGTATATAGCAAAGATGGGATATCCGGGATATTCACCGACGAAGGAAATGCGGTTAATCTCGCTTATGAGCTATCCGGTATCGTAGTGAATGAAAAGGGAGATTATGTCTGGATTCGTGGTAATCGAAGTCTGAAAAACCAGATTATGGCGATTAAGGAAGCCGGGATTACGGAGGAAAAAAATAGTCTTGCCGTATGTCTGGATACGATACTTCAATACGAGGGGGTTATGCGCAATTCAGAATACTTATTAAGCCGGGGAGAAAATATTCTGGATATTATGCGAAGTAATCTGGAGGATGTGCGGGTTTTGGATCTGACAGGATGCAGTCTGGACGCTATTTTATATTACACGAATAAGGATATTCCGGTACTGGCAACTTTGAATGATGGAAGTGCGGTCCTTATTATCGGCTTCAATGAACTCAATACAGTTTTAATGGATCCGCTTACAGGCACGATCTATAAAAAGGGGATGAACGATTCCAAGCAGATGTTTGAAGAAAATGGTAATCGATTTATCACTTACATCAGAGAGAAATAGTGTAAAAACGGGTAACGGTGAGGAGGCTGAACTGTTACAAAAACGGCATGTCTACGCCATTCGCAACCAAAAGTTGCGGCTTTTCAAACTAGAATTGGTAGTGCAACTGAGGTGCAATTTCTATAATAAGCTCAAGGAACGAAGAGTAACACCGAATAAAAATTGGGAACGACCCCATTGGAAAAGGAGAGGTATTATGAATATCGAAATTGCAAATCGGCTGGTGAATTTAAGAAAGAGCAATAATTTTTCACAGGAAGCTTTAGCCGAAAAGTTGGGAATCAGCAGACAGGCGGTAAGCAAGTGGGAAAGGGCGGAGGCATCTCCTGATACGGATAACCTTATATTATTGGCAAGGCTGTATGGTGTATCCTTGGATGAATTGTTACAGACAGAAGATGAGATTCCGCTCCCTAAAGATAACGTAGAAGTGGAAAATGTGCAGGAAAAGTCTGCGGAAAAAGCTTCTTATTATGATGATAATAAGGCTGAATATGTAAATGTAAGTTTTGGAGGAGTACATGTACGGGATAAAGATGGAAGTGAAGTACATGTAGGATGGGACGGCATCCATGTAGATGATAAAAAGAGAAGAGATAGCGTTCATGTGGATAAGAATGGGGTATATGTCAATGGGAAAAAGTATGATAGGGAATGGAATGATTATCGCAACAACTTTCCTATTACTATCTTTGTCGTGATATTCTATATTGTCTTAGGCACGTTTTTCAATGCATGGCATCCGGCGTGGCTTTTGTTCCTTCTGATTCCCTTATGGGGCAGTTTTGCATCGGCAGTAAGGAATAAGAATATGCATATTTTTGCATATCCTGTATTAGCGACTTTATTGTTTCTTTGTATAGGATTCTTCATGGGAGCGTGGCATCCCGGATGGGTTGTTTATCTTACGATTCCTCTATATTATGCATTGGTTCCATATATGCAGGGATTCTGGGATAAAGAGGAGGATGAGGTATACGATTCCCCCTACTCGGATGAAAGTGCGGAGGAATAGATATGAGGAAGATGTGGATAGGTTTCGTTATTTTTCTGTGTGCAGCAGTAGTTATCGGTGTGGCATCTGCCAGCTATGCACGCAGGTATAATTATGGTGCCATTCGCTTTTTAGGAGGGATAGGAATGGTCGAGTTAAGAAATACAGAGGAGTTTGCGGCAGAGGATATCGACAATATTGAAATTGCATATAGTAGTGAAAATATTATTTTGTACAAAGCAGATGCGGATAAGATTATTATCAAGGAATACTTGCACAGGAATAGAAAGGGTGATTCGAGAATAGAAAAGGAAGGAAATACCCTGCATGTCAAGAAATTAGAAGGATTTCATGAAATTTATTTATTCGGATTTCCGCTGGGAATGGAAAGAGTAGAAGTGTATCTCCCCGAATCATATAACAAAAATATAAATATAGAAACCTCCAGCGGAAATATTAAGGCGGAATCGGATTACGACTTTAATGAATGTCATCTGCTCGCAAGAAGCGGGAACATTTCATGTAATGAAGTTAGTGCCAGCGAGTTAACGGCAACTGCCTCCAGTGGAAATATCTCTTTCCATAAGGCAGAGGGTACAAGAAAGATAGTGACCTCCAGCGGAAATATTAGGCTGGATGGTGGAGCGGGTGATACTGAGGTAGCGGCCTCCAGTGGAAATATTGCAGTAAAAGGAGCATCCGGAAGCTTGAAGGCAATGGCCCGCAGCGGAAATATCAATGTTGAATTCGATCAGTTAGGGACGAAGGTAGAAGCGGAAGCATCCAGTGGAAATATCCGCCTGACAATTCCGGAGGGAAGTGCTTTTTCCTATGAGGCGAATGCAAGTAGTGGATTAATCAATACAGATTTCGATGAATCCCTTTCCTATAACAAAAAAGGAAACAGAGCGAGTGGAACGCATGGAAATAATGTACAAACGGCGATAGAAACAACGACCTCAAGCGGTAACACATCGGTAAAATTCAGGTAATATAAAACCAAACTGCAGAGGAAAATTTTGCAATATGTATGAAATAAAAAAGATGTTTTGACCGTAATAGAGAACTTCTTGGTCAAAACATCTTTTTAATTTGTAAAAAGACCTTGGTGTATTATGTTCAAATAGAATATTTTTGCCCTTATGCAATGAAGATGCGGTCTTTGTATTTCTCCAGTGTGAATAACAGAAGCATTCCCAGAATTCCACAGGAGATAAGTTCTCCGGCAGTAACCGTAACAAAGGATAGCCATAGAGGACGAATACCGTATACATAAAGCAGTATAGGAGGAACTACGATCATATTAGCGATAATAGGTGGAACCGGAGCGAGCCATTTATAACGGCGGAGCTTATAAGTGAAAAATGCTCCGATTAAGGTAGCAAGACTTCCGAATACAATATCGGGAAGAGCGCATCCGGTCAGAATATTGCTAAGTAGGCAACCGACAAATAATCCCGGTATTGCTGCCGGGGTAAAAAAGGGAAGAATCGTCAGAGCTTCCGAGAAACGAACCTGTACCGCATAATTGGCAAGGCCGAAGGCGTTGGCTATAAAAGTAAGCACAACATAAATAGCAGCGATCATAGCTGCCTGGACGATAAGTAAAGATTTTTTGTTCATATAGAATTGTCTCCTTTAGTTTTGTTTTACGTGTGGAAGGTCTCGAACACACGATATCGTAACTTTTTCAGTATATCACGAAAAGAGGAAGTGTCAAGCCTTAACTTAAGCTCAATCATTCACTATTTGCTCAATCACGCCATTCAAAAGAATATCCAATACCATTTCCTGTATTTCACTTTTTTGACCTTGCAGACTCAGCCATCCGTGATACAACGCTTGAAAAGTATGAGAAGCAACTGCAAGTGTACAGTTAAACTTAATTTCATGTTTGTCTAATATAAAAACTGCATCAAGGTTTTGATTTGCAAATACGGACAAACGCTCTTTTGAAACTTTACGGGAAATGAGCTCCAAAGTGCGGTTATCAATTTGAGAAAGGATAGGAAATTGTAACATCAAATCATACATGGTGCTAAATACTTGTCTGACGCGTTGTTTGTTAGTCAAGGCGATATTTGTCTCTAATAAAAGGTCAAGCTCCATAAAAATATTTAATTGAATATTTTGGACAATGTCGAGAAAGAGATATTCTTTACTATCATAAAATGTATAGAAAGTTGCCTTTGCTATATTTACAGCTGACACTATTTCATTTATTGTAATTTTTTTCAGGCCATATGTTGCAAAAAGACGTTCTCCCTCCGCTAGTAGCCTTGTTTTTATTTGTTCTTTTTCATTTTCACTAAATCGTGGCATATTGCTTCTGACCTTTCCCTTTCAATTTCGTGCGCGCTTTTAATCCCCCAAAGAAAATCGCTGCTTATCCCTTTGCCGGCGAAAAAGCTATGTACAACATTCAGAATAATTTATGGGTTTGTTTCATTTGATTCGTCTTTTTCCTTAAACAAAATACCGCAAACACTACAATATTTATCCTCTGATTTTACGCCTCTGTTTCCGCAGGCTTGACATTCATACAATCCTCTTCCTAAAACCAACTTCTCGTCCTTCTTAGTTTCATAATATATATTCATTCGTTTATCTTGATGAAATTCTACCGCAAGTAACCCAATAAAAAACACTATAATAGAAATGCCGATTCCAAAGGAGATTTTCACACAGGCGGCAAGAATTCGGCTTTTATAAGCAAACATAATAATCTGCATAATTCCAGGTATTACTAGTGTAAAAATGGTGGCACAACCAAGTATTTTTCCTCCATATCCGATAGAATTTATTTTTTTCATGCTTCCTCCCTTTTGTCCATATATGAACTAAAAGTGTAACTTAGTATGTTTAGTATATATACCGAGGATTACCTTGTCAATGAATTTGTGAAACAGGCCACCGAATGACAAAGAAAAAGAAAGACGGTATAGCTTTTCACCATACCGCCTTGCAGTTGTCATTTTACTTCCTTATCAGCCTTCGGCTTTAGTCAATGGTTTTTTTCGTCAGCCATGATTCGGAACGGAAGCGCAGATAGAAGATAACGCTTCTTACAGCCCATTCGATACCCATACATATCCAGACACCTTGCACGCCAAGTCCTAAAGGGACGGCAAATAAGTAGCCCAGGCCTACACGTATAGCCCACATCGTAATTAACGAAGAAACGGAGCTGAAATTGGCATCTCCGGCAGAACGAAGAACACAGGGCATAATATTGGAGAGAGACCAGAAGAAAGTCATGGGGATGGCCGCAATCCAAAGAAGCTGATAAATAAGAGAAAGAGTATTAGCCTGTGCCTGATATAGCTTAAGAATAAGAGGCATAAGAGGCATGAAGACCACAAGCGACAGAAGGACGACGAAGGTGCCAAGCCATATCATCTTAGAGCCATAACGTCTGGCAAGCTTCTTCTCGCCGGCTCCGATGCACTGGCCTACAATCGTGATGGAGAGTGTGCTTACTGCCATGCCGCAGGCATATAAAATGGAAAAAGCGGAGCTTGCGATAGCATTAGCAGCTACACTGATGGTGCCGAGAAGAACAATATAGGTCTGTACCAGCATACCGCCGCCGTTAAAGAAAACCTGTTCCAAGGCGAAAGGAATTCCTATCTTAAAAACAGATTTCAGGATAGAGAAATCAATACGGAAAATATCTCTCGCATGGATGGAGAGACTGCTCTTTTTATGCATTACTAAATAGACGGCTATAATACCGCCAATGATACGGGCGATAATTAAGGATATCACCGTTCCCGCAATATCCATATGAAGAATATTAATGAAGAGAAGGCTGGCAAACAGATGGATTAAGTTGATGATCATTGTAAGGTGCAGGCAAACCTTTGTTTCGCCAATTCCACGGAATACTGCGAAGGAGCCCATATAAAAGGAGTGAAAAATAAGAGAGAGGGATACGCCGATAAGATAGTCGCGCGCCTTCTCTTTCACGATAGCATCCGCCGCATGAAATAGGGTATACACCAAAGGATTGGCAAAGATCATTAAAATGCTGCAAAGGATAATAGCAGCCAGGGAGGTTGCGAACATAACCTGGCCGGCAGAAGCCCGTATTTTCTCCCGATCTCCTCTTCCTTTATATTGGGCGACAACGACGGTACCGCCGGCGGCGATAGCGTTGAAGATGGAATAAATCATCATGTATAAAGGGGAAACGAGGCTGACTGCGGATACCGATTCCTGGCTGGAGGAACTGATCATCGCAGTCGTAAGAAGGCCGATAATGTTAATAAAGAATTGATCTAAAATCAATGGTAGCAGCATGGAAAATATATCTGAATAAGAAAATTGCTCACTGCTCAGTTGTCTTGTCAAAAATAAATCGGCCCTGGAACCGGACCGGATAAGTGTAATTTTATGTGAGGAAAGTGGTTTCATAAAGAAGACCCCCAATTTTATGTAAGATAGTGATAACAATAGAGCCGGTAAAGTAATAGGGGGTTCTCATTCCATGGGAATAGAAATGGTAAACCGATGGAATGAGAAGCTCCATGAAAGCGGCTGATTTTATAGCTCGCCCTTTTTGTATTTGGATACGACATTTTGAATGCGTTCGTTCGGATTGAGCAAATCGCTGATGGAAGAATCGTGATTGAGGGTATCGATGAGATAAGCGATATATTTGCTCATGTCGCAATTCACATACCATTTTCTGGAGAGAAGCTCCGGTGTTTGGTAAATGAGATTCGTGGTGAGTACACCATCGATAATGCCATCCTCATAAGCTTTATCAAAGCGGTCGAGTCCGTTAGTGAACAGACCGAAAGTAGCACAGATAAATACACGGTTTGCCCTACGTTTCTTAAGTTCTGCCGCTACTTCCAGGGCACTTTCGCCGGAGGAAATCATATCATCGATAATAATCATATCCTTGCCTTCCACACTCGTTCCGAGGAACTCATGGGCGACAATGGGATTTCTGCCGTCTACTACCTTCGTATAATCGCGTCTTTTATAGAACATACCCATATCCAGACCAAGAACGTTAGCCATATAAATAGCACGTCCCATGCCGCCTTCATCGGGGCTGATGGCCATCATATGATCAGAATCCAACTCCAGTCCTTTTACATGCTGAAGAAGGCCTTTGATAAACTGATAAGTAGGCTGCACCGTCTCAAAACCATGAAGTGGTATTGCATTTTGTACTCTCGGGTCATGAGCATCGAAAGTGATAATATTATCAACACCCATAGCCACCATTTCCTGAAGGGCAAGAGCGCAGTCCAACGATTCTCTTGTGCTTCTTTTATGTTGTCTGCTTTCATAGAGGAAAGGCATAATAACTGTAATTCTTCTTGCTTTACCGCCTACGGCAGCAATAATACGCTTTAAATCTTGATAGTGATCGTCAGGTGACATATGATTCTTATGTCCGCACAAAGAGTAGGTGAGACTATAGTTCGCCACATCTACGAGGAGATAAAGATCGGTTCCGCGTACGGATTCCATGATGATTCCTTTCGCTTCGCCGGAACCAAAACGTGGAACTTTGGCACCGAGTATATAAGAATCGCGTTGATATCCCGCAAAGGCAAGAGAATCCTTATGTTCGCTTTCACGCTTTGTTCTCCATTTCACAAGATAGTAATCAACTTTCTCCCCCAAAGACTTACAACCTTCCAAGGGAATGATACCCAGAGAACCGACAGGGATCGTCTCCAGATTTCTTTTTTCTTCACGCTTAGCCATGAAAAAATCCTCACTTTCTTAGCAGCCACCTAATTTGATCTGTTTAGTTTTTTATAAATTCGTATATCCGGTCCGGATAATTTGCATATGGTATAATTACTGGTAATTCTTGAAAATATTCTGTCCGAATAACGTACTCGCAATTCTTCCAATGATAGATTCGTGGATATAATAGTTGGTTTATGACGGATATGTCGTTCGTTAAGACAGGAAAAAAGCTGGGAGGAGGTGTAGTTATTCACTACTTCTGCACCCAGATCGTCGATAATGAGCAAATCACATTCATAAAGGTCGTCCCTCGCTTCGCCGGAATGATTCCTGAAACTGTAAAAAAGCTGCGACATGTGCTCAAAGAAAGCAGCAGAGCTAAAATATAAGACAGAATAACCCTTATCAATGATTTCTTTTGCAATGCAGCAGGAAAGAAAGGACTTGCCAGACCCTACTGTACCATAAAAGAATAAATTATGATAGATAGAATCAAAATTTTCTATAAATTTTTTACAGGTGCCGACAGCATCGGTAAAAAGAGAAAGATCATCGCCGCTGTAATACTTATCGGAAAGGGCGGAGAAATTCTCTGTTGTCAACATTTTACTGATATGAGACTGCTCGTAAAGCATAGAAATCTCAGCTTGACGAAAGCAATGGCATTTCTTTCCATCGATGTAGCCACTATCCTTGCAATCACAGCAGTCATAAATTGGATTGAGATAATCGACAGGATAACCGGAAGCGCTCAGAAGCCTGCGCTTATCTTCAGACAGTTTCTTGATCATTTCCCTTAAGTTCTCAAGTGCATAAGTATCGCCTTCGAGAAGCCTGCGGCCTTGTTCTACAGAGATAGAGGCGATAGAATCTTCCAGTTCTTTGTAGCCCTTTACCTGCTCGTAAATACGGGCGCGGCGTTCTTCTGACCGATGGCGGTTCCTGTTTTGTTTTTCCTCATAGTTTCGAATGATGAAATCGTATTGAACATTGCTAAGTGCCAAGGCAAAGTCTCCTTAATAATTATCTGATTTTTAAGAGTTCCTTTTCCAGAGATTCAAAATCGTAATCGTGTTGTTTGAATTGGTTGAAGGCGTTGCTCGAAGCAGCCTTTGTCATGCCCCTGGAAGTCTTTGCGCGAGAGAATTTCTCATCTTCTCTGGCAATATCAGTAACGTGATGAACCCCTGCTTCATGCCAACTTTTCAAAATAGTGTCAGCATATTCAAAACGATGCTTGTCCGTGCCAAGAACACTTCGTTCGCAGGCAACGTGGATGACTTCCATCCCGAAGCCCAGATTCTTCGTCCAGTGACGGATATAATCGGCTTCCTTTGCAGTAGGAGAAGAGGTCTTCCCGAGTGCATTCATGATTTCATATACAGCTTTATCATATTTATAAGCTTTTTGTTCCGCCTCTTTAGGGGTAGTAATACCTGCCTCGGCCCAACTGATTGCTACCTTTTCTATGTATCGAAAATCTTTCTTACCGCGTTCCACACAATATTGAACCAAATAATCGATTAAATCCACAGAAAAAGAAAGCCTGTCTGCAATGAAGAAAATAGTTTTCACCTCGGAAGGGGTCAGAGTTTTTCCAATATATTGTTCCACGATAAATAAAAGCTGGGAAGATTCTTCCCTCGCTTTAAATTCTTTTAATTGGTCTAAGGAATAAGACGGTTTTTCGTAAATATTTTCGTTCGCGGGTAGTTCTTCTTTAGAAACAGAAACCGCCACAGGCGCAATAACACACTCCGTCAAGGGTAATGAAGCCTTCTCTTTTGGGCCATTTAAGTCGAGCAGATGAATGCCGATAAGAGATTTGGATTCATCGTATTCCAGAGAGAGAATGCGGTTCTTTTCCCAATATTTGAGCGCACGCATTATGTCTTTTTCCGTATGATTAAATTTATCCGCAATATCGGATAAGCTGATAGACAGATTAGCATTCATCATACGGATAAGATAAATGTATACTTTCAGCTGTGCATCGTTTGCATCCTTCATATATTCGTCAATAAAAAGATTGGATACAGCTGTTGCATCCACATAGTTATCCTTATAAATTGTTAAGCGACCCATTTATCCCACCCATTTTCATTCTATAACACTATATCATTCCAAAGCAAAATGAATTATAACATAACCCTTTTCAAAAAGAAATAGTCAATTTGCCGGAAAACGCCGTAAATACGCCATTCCTGATAAATGTGGATGATGTGGAAACTGTGGATAATTATAAA
This sequence comes from Kineothrix sp. MB12-C1, assembly GCF_030863805.1. NCBI lineage: Bacteria > Bacillati > Bacillota > Clostridia > Lachnospirales > Lachnospiraceae > Kineothrix > Kineothrix sp. MB12-C1. The sequence continues at coordinate 1,623,113 of NZ_CP132957.1, read as the reverse complement.
AAAAGATAGAGTATCGTGTGGAAAATAAATAAAATTCATGTAAAACAGGGCATTTGGAGGAGAGGAGACCTTAAGAGTAAAAAAGTAAAATATCCACAAGCTTCGGAGGATAGATTCGACCTGAAGTTGTGGATATTGTGGATAGTTATTCTTTTAGCATGTTTTCTCCCACTTTTACAATATCTCCGGCCCCCATAGTTATCAACAGGTCATTTTGTTCACAGTGTGCTGATAAAAAGTTTTCTATCTCTTCAAAAGACGGGAAATAATAGCATTCAGTGCCAAGCTGAAGGATTGCTTCCTGTAAATGTTTCGAATTTATCGCAGGGTCATTTGCTTCCCTTGCCGCGTAAATATCTGAAAGCACAACTTTATCTGCAAGTGAGAGTGCCTTTGCGAAGTCCTGTAAAAAGGCTTTTGTCCGCGTATAAGTATGAGGCTGGAAAACACACCACAGAGTTTTGTGAGGATAATTAACTGCCGCTTTTAAAGTTGCGGTAATTTCTGTGGGGTGATGCGCATAATCATCTATTATAGTAATATCATTTTTCTTTCCCTTATATTCAAAACGCCGGTCGGTACCAGAAAAATGGAGGAGAGCCTTTTTGGCTATCTCGCTATCGATGGAAAGGAGGTCGGCAAGAGCGATGGCAGCCATGGCATTGTGCACATTATGTTCACCGGGAACCATAAGGGTAAAGTTCTCTGAATTACCGTTTTTACGTTGTAGTGTAAAGAAAGCATGAGCCAGCTCGTCATAATGAAGGTTCGAAAAGCTGTAGTCATGGAGAGGAGAAGAACCGCAAGTGATAACTTGACAGGACAAGCCTTTTGTAATTTCTTCATAGTTATCGATATCTCCATTGATAATGAGTGTCCCGTCTTCCGGTAAAAGCTTTGCAAATTCATGGAAGGAAGTGCGGATTTCATGAATATCTTTGAAGAAATCCAGATGGTCTTCTTCTATATTTAATATGATGCCTATTTTAGGAAAAAAGCTTAAGAAACTATTGGTGTATTCACAAGCCTCTGTAACAAAGTAGTCGGACCTGCCTACTCGTATGTTTCCGCCGATGCTTTTGAAAATTCCCCCGATAGAAAGAGTGGGATCGCTGTTATTCTCAAGGAGAATCTCCGAAATCATAGAAGTTGTCGTCGTCTTGCCGTGGGTGCCGCTTACAGCAATAGGAATATTATAGTTCTTCATCATTTGTCCAAGCAGTTCAGCTCTTGTCAGATTCGGCAGCCCCAGTTCCTTCATAGTGATGAATTCGGGATTATCGGAATGAACGGCACTTGTATACACAACAAGATCGATATCGGAGGTGAGATTCTCGGCTCTCTGTCCATAATGGACGATAGCACCTTTTTTCTTAAGTGATTCTGTCAATGGGGACTGGCGAAGATCTGAGCCGGACACCGTGAAATTCTCCGTGAGAAGGATTTCGGCAAGGCCGCTCATACTGATACCGCCGATACCGATAAAGTATATATGGATCGGATTTTGAAAATCAATTTTGTACATAACCGCACTTCCTGTTCTTTCTGCTATTATTATGCCGTCCGGGCAAAGTGCGTGCAAAGGATCGAAACCACAATCAGGCTCTTTTCCAGACGGTATGATACTATATTATACTTTGCCCGCAAGCGGTCACAGTATGCTTTTTGCACACTCGCTTTGCTCGGCGCAGTATAATACTGCTAAAATATTATACTTTGCCCGCAAGCGGCCACAGTATGCTTTTTGCACACTCGCTTTGCTCGGCGCAGTATAATACTGCTAAAATATTATACTTTGCCCGCAAGCGGCCACAGTATGCTTTTTGCACACTCGCTTTGCTCGGCGCAGTATAATACTGTTAATATATTATACTCATATAGCGGGAAAAAACCAATAGCAATTTCAGACGGAGGTCACAGGAGAAGGAGGGAAATTACCTGATAGTACAAAAATCACCAAGAAAGCACCGGCTAAAAAGGAGAAAAACAAAAAAAGATATAAAAAATATACAAATAAATTTATCCAGAAATAAAAATATTGTTAAAAGTTTACATAAAAAATGAAGAAAAAGGAAAAGTATTTTGTAAAAATTATTCACTTTTATAGTACAATATGGTATAATATAACACATAATATAGTAACTTTCATAGTGAAGCTACTAGGTAAGACTAAGTAAGAGGTGATAGCATGATTAAAAAAGAGATGATTGCCATGTTGTTAGCCGGAGGCCAGGGAAGTCGACTGGGTGTTCTGACATCGAAGGTGGCGAAACCGGCAGTAGCATTCGGAGGAAAATATAGAATTATCGATTTTCCCCTTAGTAACTGCATTAATTCAGGAGTAGATACTGTGGGTGTATTGACACAGTACCAGCCTTTAAGGCTGAATACACATATAGGAATCGGGATTCCGTGGGATCTGGATAGGAATATTGGCGGTGTTACTGTTCTCCCTCCCTATGAAAAGAGTGAGAATAGCGAATGGTATACAGGTACTGCCAATGCTATTTATCAGAATATTGACTACATAGATACTTTCAATCCTGAATATGTGCTGATTCTTTCCGGCGATCATATCTATAAAATGGACTATGAAGTAATGCTGGATTTCCATAAGGAGAACGGTGCGGAAGTGACGATTGCCGTTATGCCGGTACCTATGGAAGAAGCGAAACGGTTTGGTATTATGATTACCGATGAGCAGAGACAGATAACAGATTTCGAGGAGAAACCTGAACATCCGAGAAGTAATCTGGCTTCTATGGGAATTTATATATTTAATTGGAAGACGTTGAAGAATGCATTGATTGTGAATTCCGAACAGCCGGCGCTGGATTTCGGAAAGCATATCATTCCTTATTGCCATGAGCAAGGGGCACCTCTTTTTGCATATGAATTCAATGGTTATTGGAAGGATGTAGGAACGCTTAGCTCTTACTGGGAAGCTAATATGGAACTTATTAATATTGTTCCCGAGTTCAATTTGTACGAGGAATATTGGAAAATTTATACGAGGAGTACGATTTTACCTCCTCAGTATATTTCTTCCAATAGTGTGATAGAGAAGAGCATCGTAGGGGAAGGTTCCGATATACGCGGAGAGGTATATAATTCCGTTATAGGATGTGGTGTTACGATAGAGGAAGGCAGCATAGTAAGAGATTCGATTATTATGAATGAGGCTCATATCGGCAAAGATTGTGAACTTAACAAGGCAATTATTGCTGAGTATGTAGAGATTAAAGATCGTGTAAGGCTCGGAATCGGTGAAGAGGCTCCTAATGAGACTGATCCTCACATTTATAATGAAGGAATGGTTACCGTGGGAGAAAAGAGCGTAATTCCTGAAGGCATTACAGTTGGAAAGAATGCAGTGATCTTTGGCGTTACAACACCGGAAGACTACGAAGATGCCAGTCTTTCCAGTGGAAGAACATTAATAAAGGTGGGTGAAAAATATTGAGAGCAATCGGTATTATTTTAGCAGGCGGCAACAATCATAGGATGAAAGAACTTTCACAGAAGCGTGCTATATGTGCGATGCCCATTGCAGGAAGTTATCGCAGCATTGACTTTGCATTGAGCAATATGTCCAATTCACATATTCAAAAAGTTGCGGTATTTACGCAATATAATGCAAGAAGCTTGAACGAACACTTAAGTTCTTCCAAATGGTGGGATTTCGGACGTAAGCAGGGAGGATTATTTGTATTCACACCGGCAGTTACTGCAGAGAGCAACTTCTGGTATAGAGGAACGGCGGATGCCATTGCGCAGAATTTAAGCTTTTTAAAAAGCAGCCATGAGCCATATGTGGTGATTGTATCCGGCGATTGTATCTATAAGATGGACTATAACAAGTTATTAGAATATCACATCGAGAAAAAGGCGGATATAACCGTGGTATGTAAGGACATGCCGGCGGATATGGATTCGAGCAGATACGGCGTGATTAAGATGAACGAAGAAAGCCGGATTGAAGACTTTGAAGAGAAGCCGATCGTAGCAAGATCCAATACTGTTTCCTGCGGTATCTACGTTATCAGAAGACGCCAGCTCATTGAGATGATTGAGAAGGGAATGGAAGAAGACCGCTATGATTTTGTAAAGGATATTCTTATTCGCTATAAAAATATGAAACGGATATATGGATATAAGATAAAATCTTATTGGAATAATATCTCTTCCGTTCAGGATTATTTCAATGCCAATATGGATTTCCTAAAGCCGGATATCAGGGACTATTTCTTCAAACAGTATCCCGATGTGTATTCCAAGATAGATGATTTGCCGCCGGCAAAATATAATGTGGGTGCCAATGTGAGAAACAGCCTTATTTCGAGCGGAAGCATTATTAACGGGACGGTAGAGGATTCTGTTATCTTTAAAAAGACATACATCGGAAATAATTGCTACATAAAGAATTCTATTATATTAAATGATGTTTACATAGGAGATAATTCTCATATTGAAAATTGCATCGTAGAAAGCAGAAACACTATCAGAGCCAATTCTTATCATAAAGGAGAGGATAGCATTAAGGTTGTGGTAGAACATAATGACAGGTATGTCATATAATAAAGGCCTTTGATGGTAGAGGGGGACTAAGGATATGAATATTACGGACGTAAGAGTTAGAAAGATAACAAAAGAAGGAAAGATGAAGGCGATTGTTTCTATTACACTCGATGAGGAATTCGTCGTTCATGATATTAAAGTAATTGAAGGTGAGAAAGGGCTTTTCATCGCAATGCCCAGTAAAAAGGCAACGGATGGCGAATACAGGGATATTGCCCATCCGATTAACTCAGAAACGAGAGAGCGTATCCAGTCTATTATATTGGAAGGCTATGAAAAGGCGCTTTTGGAACCGGAAGAAGAAATCTGATAGATAATCTAAAAGGGAATCATGAGTAATCATGATTCCCTTTTTTGAGTTCGGCTTTTAAACTTTATCTGACGTATACATAATATTGCCTTCCAGAATCAAATCACAGCATTCGGCATCACCGAAGATAATAGTTTATTACATGCATTAAGAAAGACTTTGTTGAAAAATAGAGGGTTTAAGGTTAAAATGATTGGGAAGATTTAGAGTAACTATTCAGGGAAGTTTGAAAGGAACGAGCATACAATGTATATTATAGCAGGCCTGGGTAACCCGGGAAAAGAATATGATAACACAAGGCATAATGTAGGCTTTGAGGTGATAGATGCTATTGCGGATAAATATAATATTAGTGTAGTTGAACTGAAGCACAGGGCGATCATAGGAAAAGGGTATATAGACGGACAGAAAGTGATTCTTGTGAAGCCCGTTACGTTTATGAATTTAAGCGGGGAGAGCATTCGGCCTATACTCGAATATTACAAAGCGGATGCACAGACAGAGCTTATTGTTATATCGGACGATATCAGCCTGGAGCCGGGGCAGCTGCGTGTCAGAAAAAAAGGAAGCGCAGGAGGCCACAACGGACTTAAAAACATTATCAAACAATTGGGTCACGATAATTTTCAGAGAGTGCGGATCGGAGTAGGTGAAAAACCGAAGAATTATGATTTGGCAGATTGGGTTCTGGGGCATTTTAATAAAGAAGAAAAAGCTGCTGTCGATGACGCCCTTATAAAAGGGGTCAAGGCAGTGGAGATTATGCTGACAGACGGACCGGATACCGCCATGAATGAATTCAACCGCAAGGTATAATATTTAAACAATATTATACTGCGCCGAGCAAAGCGAGTGTGCAAAAAACATACCGTGGCCGCTTGCGGCTAAGGTATAATATTTAAACAATATTATACTGCGCCGAGCAAAGCGAGTGTGCAAAAAACATACCGTGGCCGCTTGCGGCTAAGGTATAATATTTTAGCAGTATTATACTGCGCCGAGCAAAGCGAGTGTGCAAAAAGTATACTGTGGCCGCTTGCGGGCGCAGTATAATATTTAAACAATATTATACTGCGCCGAGCAAAGCGAGTGTGCATAAAATATACTGTGTACGCTTGCGTACACAGTATCCCACGACAGCCAGTAAATAAAAATATGAAATAAAAGTAAAAAAGGATGGAATATATAGATGAGGACATTTACCGCGCCCTTATACGAGCTGGGTGAATTCGAGGAGATTACGAAGCTTCTTCGTAAGCCGCAGGCAGCTGTGTCGTTGATCGGATGCGTGGATTCACAGAAACTGCATATGACGTATGGGTTGAGCGATGGTTTTAAGTATAAAATCATCGTTACTTATAATGATTTAAGGGCGAAAGCGATATATGAGGATTATAAGTTATATGACAAGAATGTCACAATGTATCCGGCTAAGGATTTGATTTTTTATCAGGCGGATATTCACGGCAATCAGATTGTAATGGAGAGAATCAAGGCTCTTAGAAGAATCATTGAAGGGAGGCCCCTCACGGTGGTAACGACCTTCGATAGTTTTATGACGCCTCAGATTTCCCTTGCTATTCTGGAGAAGAATGTAATTAAGTTGGATTGTGAGGCTGTGATAAATGAAAGAGAGCTGGCTAAGAAGCTGGTAGAAATGGGCTACGAGAAGAATTACCAGGTGGAAGCGCCGGGACAGTTCAGCGTTCGCGGCGGTATCGTAGATATATTCGATTTGACAGAAGAGAATCCTTACCGTATTGAGCTGTGGGGAGAAGAGGTGGAATCCATTCGAAGCTTCGATATCCTAAGCCAGCGTTCTATCGAGAAGCTGCAGTCGATTCGTATTTATCCTGCAACGGAGATGCTTCTTACCGAAGAAGAGCTGAAGGCAGGAATGGAACGAATTGAATCCGAAGCGAAAAAATGCAGCGAAAGATTCCGTAAGGAATTCAAGACGGAGGAGGCACACCGGATTACATTTTCCATCAAAGAGTTAAAAGAGCAAGTGTTCGAGTTTGCAGAAGCATCGAATCTGGAAAGCTATATTCGCTACTTTCATCCGGATACGGTTTCTTTTATGGAATTATTCGATAAGGAGAAAAGCTGCATCTTTATCGATGAGCCGGCCCGTGTGAAGGAACATGCTCAGGCGGTGGAGCTGGAATTTCGAGAGAGCATGATGCATCGTATGGAGAGAGGGTATGCCTTGCCCGGACAGGCGGATATTTTGTTCGGACTAGAGGAAGTTGCCGCCAGAATGGGAAAAAGCAAGGTGGTGACCTTGGCTGCTATCGATATGAAGAATGCGCTGATAAAAGCAGAAAAGAAATTTGATATCGGCGCGAAAAGCATTGCCTCCTATAATAATAGTTTTGAAGCCCTTGTAAAAGATTTAAAGCGATACAAAAAAAGTGGGTATCGTGTACTTTTATTATCCGGTTCCAGAACGAGGGCGAGACGTCTGGCAGAAGACTTAAGAAACGAGGAGCTAAGTGGCTTTTATGGGGATGATCCATTCCGGGAGATACAACCGGGGGAGATTATGACCTTTTACGGGCGGGTACAGAAGGGTTTTGAATATCCTCTTATTAAGTTTGTCGTAATATCGGAAAGTGATATTTTCGGGGCGGAGAAGAAGAAAAAGAAAAAAGGGAAAAAGTACGAAGGACAGAAAATCAATGGATTCCATGACCTTAAGGTTGGAGATTATGTTGTCCATGAAAATCACGGCTTGGGAATTTATAAAGGAATTGAAAAGGTCGAGGTGGAAAAGGTAGTCAAGGACTATATTAAGATAGAGTACAGGGACGGCGGCAATCTTTACATTCTTGCAACCGGACTGGATGTCATTCAAAAGTATGCCTCAGCGGATGCCAAAAGGCCGAAGCTGAATAAGCTCGGCACGCAGGAATGGAACCGGACGAAGAGCAAGGTAAAAGGTGCGGTGAATGAGGTGGCAAAAGACCTTGTGGAACTGTATGCCGTCCGTCAGGAAAAGGAAGGCTTTGTGTACGGCAAGGATACGGTCTGGCAGCGGGAGTTCGAGGAAATGTTTCCTTATGAGGAGACGGAGGACCAGCTTACCGCCATTGAATCCACGAAGAAAGATATGGAAAGTGCTAAGATTATGGATCGCTTGATTTGCGGAGACGTAGGTTATGGGAAGACGGAAATAGCAATCCGTGCTGCGTTCAAGGCAGTACAGGAAGGAAAACAGGTGGTATATTTAGTTCCCACCACTATTTTAGCACAGCAGCATTATAATACATTTGTCCAGCGCATGAAGGACTTTCCGGTGCGCATTGACCAGCTCTCCAGGTTCCGAACATCGGCGGAGCAGAGAAAGACCGTGGAGGACTTAAGAAAAGGTCTTGTGGATATTCTTATAGGCACTCACCGCGTGCTTTCTGCCGATGTTATATTCAAGGACTTGGGTCTTTTGGTTGTGGATGAAGAGCAGAGATTCGGCGTAGCGCATAAAGAGAAGATAAAGAAGATGAAGGATAATGTGGATGTGCTTACGCTGACGGCGACACCTATTCCCCGAACCCTTCATATGAGTTTGATCGGTATCCGGGATATGAGTGTACTCGAAGAAGCTCCGGAAGAGCGTCTTCCCATTCAGACTTATGTTCTGGAATACAATGAAGAAATGGTGCGCGAGGCTATTGTGCGGGAGCTTTCCCGAGATGGCCAGGTTTACTATGTCTATAATAGAGTGAACCAGATTGCGGATGTGGCGTCCAGAATCGCACAGCTTGTGCCGGAGGCGAACGTAGCATTCGCGCACGGACAGATGAAGGAACATGAACTGGAAAAGATTATGTATGGATTTATCGGTGGAGATATCGATGTGTTGGTATCCACCACAATTATAGAAACAGGCCTCGATATTTCTAATGTAAATACAATGATTATTCATGACTCCGATAATCTGGGGCTCTCCCAGCTCTATCAGCTAAGAGGACGTGTAGGCCGATCGAATCGTACCGCATATGCTTTTCTCATGTATAAGAGGGATAAGATGTTGAAGGAAGTTGCGGAGAAGCGTTTGACTGCTATTAAGGAATTCACAGAGCTGGGCAGCGGTTTTAAAATTGCTATGCGGGACTTGGAGATTCGCGGTGCGGGTAATCTGCTCGGAGCGAAGCAGCATGGTCATATGCAGGCGGTGGGATATGATATGTATTGCAAGATGTTAAACGAGGCGGTAAAGAGTCTGAAAGGAATGAAAACAGAGGAAGACTTTAATACTACAGTGGATTTGGATGTGGATGCATTTATACCGCCCTCTTATATTGTCAATGAATTCCAGAAGCTCGATATTTATAAGAGAATTGCCGGCATCGATACAAAGAGCGAAAGCGATGATATGAAGGAAGAATTGTTAGACCGCTTCGGTGAGATTCCGAAGTCGGTGGATAACCTTCTTCGAATTGCCCTGGTACGTGTAAATGCTCATAAGTTATATATGCCGGAAGTGAAAGGGCAAAACGGAGAGATCCGTTTTAGCTTGAACACGGATGCTAAAATTAAAGTGGAGAATATTCCGGTACTTCTTAAAAAATATCCGAAGCTCACCTTCAATGCGAAAGCAGCTTCGTTCTGTTTCCGTTATCCGAAATGCGGCATGGTAGAGAGGGATGCGGAAAACCTGCTTACCTTTACCGAAGAGTTGCTTCTGAACATGAAGGAAATCTTACTCGAAGAAGAGTAGAAAGGGATAGCGTAACTATTCAGGACTTATCGATAACAAGATAAGTAACGTAAGCTTCATTGAAGTGATAGCCAAGCTTCCCGGCCAGCATAATGGATTCCTCATTCATAGCATCCCAACTGGGATATATACCATGTTCCAGGCATTCTAAAATGAGACGGGAGGAAGAAATCAGCGCGAGCCCTTTTCTGCGGTATTCGGGAAGGGTATCCACTTCGATTTCTATTCCGTTATGATAAACGGTATAAGAGGAAGCTCCTGAGACAATGGAATCTCCATGCATAATGACAAAACCCAACCCGCTTCTGTCATAAGATTCATAATTATCGAATACGGAACAGAGGTCGCGAAGCTGTTCCATTTGTAAAATACGCTGATAGATTGTCTTATCTATCTTATGGAGTGAATATTCGTTTGGAAGGTTTTCAATGTTGCCGGAAAGTGTTTCTTTGTGGAATGCTTCCGGCTCCTTTTTGGTGGAATAGCGCATAAAGCGCTCAAACTTCCCGGGATAAGCTTCTTCGATAAGGGAATTCCAGCCGGGACTTTCCGGAATAAGAAGTAAAATGCCGGAGGGAGAACCTACATGGATATTTTGTATCAGCTCACGGTCAGGGATGCCTGCAAAAAAGCAAAAGTCTCCGACGATAATCTGTGCAGAAACAGGGTTATCTAAGTTATTGGCCCATGCTCTTCCCATATACCCTTGCAAACAGGATAGAATAATGGTATGGGTAGTATTTTGGAACAGCGGTGCTATCTTAGATATATCCTTAGACGGTACTTCTAACATGTATGATCCCCCTTTTTATTATGTGGTCATCTGTCACCTTATTGCTAAGTGTTTTTATAAAAAGTATAACAAAGAGAGAAATTTAATACAAGTAAAAGGAAAAAGTGAACCTTTCGCACAGATTGATGCTCTTATAGTCAGATACGTATCGGAAGGAAGGGAAAGGAGTTTGGAACCGTGGAAGAAATAAAATTGGTACAACAGCTAAAGTGCAGAGATAAGAATGCCTTTGACGCGTTGTATGAAACTTATAAAGATATTCTGCTGCGCATGGCATATCTGGTGAGCGGTAACAGGGAAGATGCCGAAGATATTGTGCAGGAAACATTTGTGAAATGTTATTTGCATATCGGGGAATTGAAAAAAGAGGAAGGGTTCAGGCCCTGGCTTTTTCAAATATTATATCGTACGGCATATAGACACGTTAAGAAACGCGGCAGGGAAATTCCCGGTGAAGATATCGATATGCAAGCGATGGCCACGGACGAAGTCACCTCTCTGGATCAAATTGTAAAGAGTGAAACGGAAAAAATAATCATCGATGCGGTGCGGCAATTAGATATGAAGCATCGGGCGGTAATAGTCATGTACTATTACAACGAGCTGTCCGCAAAAGAAATTGCCAAGGTACTGGGATGCAGTCAGGGAACTGTAAAATCCAGGCTTCACAACGGGAGAAAGAAATTAAAAGGATTGTTGGAAGTAGAAGAGGAAGGAGGCAGGACGTATGGAAAACAAAAAGGATTGCATTATTCATGAAGATTGGGATGAGAAAGACGAAGCAGTAAAGGAAACACTTTATGGAATGAGCCGGCAGGTCAGTGCCTCCGAGAGTTTGAAGCGGCGGATTGACAGCAGTCTTCTGGAAGCAGAGAAAGGAAGGGAGCGTTCTATGAAAAAGTTTGGAATAAAGAAGGTAATGATTGGAGTAGCGGCAGCATGTCTTGTGCTCGGTATGGCAGGAATGGCAGGAAGCGGGTTAAAGAGCTATGTAGGAAGTAGTCCAGCCTATCCTAACTATACGAGTTTTGAAGATTTGCACAAGGCTCAGGAGGAGGTTGGCTATAGGATCGATGCAGTGGAGACTTTTAGCAATGGCTATGAACTAAGCGGTATTACGATTGCTAAAGTTGCAATACAAAATGAAGCGGGACAGAAGGAAGAGGAACAAAAAGAAATTGATATTATGTATAAGAAGCCGGGAAGCAGGAATATGGAACTTTCTGTTCGAAAGTTATTTGCCAGTGAGGATGAAGAATCCTTACTTCAAATTTCACCGGATGATAAGGTGCAGCAGCATCGTAATATTACTCTTGTATTAAGAAAAAGCACATATAAATTCGTTCCGGAAGATTATGAGTTGACTCCGGAGGATGAGAGAGCGATGGAGCAGGGAGATTTAGAGATTTCCTATGGTGTTCCTGAAGTGGAGGTTGTAGATTATAGTTTTGTTATGTGGATAAAGGATGGAATTTCATATAATCTGTTTGGATCGGACCTTACTCTCACTGACGGAGATATGTTCGATATGGCGAAGGATATTATTGAAAGCAGCATAGACTAAATAGAACAGATAAAATAAAGAAAAGATCGATAGATGTCGGTGTAACAACAGGAGAGGCGAGAATTGCCTCTCCTGTATTGTTGCTGTTCACAGTTTCGTCATGAACAATAACCTTGTATTTACTGTGAAAATAACTACTCGCTTCTTGTACTTTACGTCATCAATATGATATACTACTAAAGTGTATTTCTATTGATAGAATTAAGCAACTATATTAAATGTTAACATAATAAAGCAGTGGAGAGCGGAGAAATGAATGAGAAGGATTTTTCTGATTTGGGTCGGGAAATAGGAGAGAAAATAGAAAAATTCGCTAATTCCAAAGAAGTAAGGGAATTACAGGAAAATATAAGGATGACTGTTGAAAGTACGATGCAAGGTGTCAGCCGCTCTGTAAAAGAAGCTGCTGATAACGTGAATAAGAGCATGGAGGCGAATCGTAAGGCTTCTTCTTCGAATGGAACGTCCAAGACAGTGGGGCAGGAACCTTACCGTTATGAGAAACAGGCAAAAACTAAGCCGCCTGTCAAAAAGTATGAGAAAAAGAGACAACTTCCGGTGAAAAAAAGTCCGGAAGGCAGCGTATCCGGCATTCTTCTCGGTGTATTTGGGACGATGGGAGCTATTATATTCTTCGCTTATTCTCTGGTAGCCTATAGTCTGTCTTTTTTTGCGGCGCAGGTGCTCGGTACAATGCTCCTTCCCGTGGAGGTTCCCCTTGCAATTGCCTGTGTTTGTACAGCGGCGGCCGGTGTCGGAGGATTCTTACGCAGCAGAGTGAAGAGGTTTCGAAAATATGTGAAGGCGATGGGGGAGAAGGATTTTCACTCCATTAAAAGCCTTTCGGAGATTGTACAGAAGAAAGAGAAATTTGTCCTCAAAGATCTAAAAAAAATGATAAGGCGCAAATGGTTCTATGAAGGACATTTGGATGAACAAGGAACTTGCTTTATGTTGACGGAGGACTCCTATCATATGTACAAGGAGGCGCAAAAGGAGCTGGAATTACGGCAAGAGGAAGCTAAACGCCTGGAGATGGAGAAAGAGTTACTGGAGCAGGACCCGGTTAAAAAACAACTTAAGATAACGATAGAAGAAGGAAAAGAATATATTCGCCGTATTAAAAAGGCGAACGATAAACTGCCTGAGGAAGCGATTTCCAGTAAACTGGACCGTTTGGAGCAGGTCTGTGTGCGTATTTTTGAACATATTGAGGAAAACCCTGAGAAGCTGCCGGATATTAGAAGGTTTATGAGCTATTATATGCCGACGACCTTGAAGCTGGTGGAAACATATCAGGAATTCAGCGAGCAACCGGTACAGGGAGAAAATATTACCGTTGCCAAGAATGAAATCGAGAAGATGTTGGATGATATCAATATTGCTTTTGAAAAGATGTTCGACAAGCTATTTGAGGATGATGCCATGGATATTTCTACTGATATTTCTGTGTTGTCCGCAATGCTTGCACAGGAAGGCTTGTTAAAGGATGAGTTTACAATAAAAAATAAAGCGGAATAAAGGAGCGGATAATGACGATGGAAGAAAGCAGAAATGAAATGCCGGTTTTGACACTTGACCCTTTTGAGGAAATAGCAAAGGCGCCCGAGGCACCGGCAGTAGTAGTACAAGATGGCCTGACAGAGCAGGCAGCGAAGAAACAAGCGGAAGCGATGGCTTTGGATGAAAGCACATTATCCGTGGAAGAGCGAAGGATGGTGGATGATTTCGCATCGAAGATAGATTTGAAGAATTCCACTATTATTTTGCAGTACGGAGCCGGTGCACAGAAGAAAATTGCAGATTTCTCGGAGACTGCTCTTTCTAATGTCAGAAGTAAGGATCTTGGGGAAATCGGTGAATTGTTATCCAGCGTAGTCTATGAGTTGAAACGGTTCGATGAAGAAGAGGAAAAGGGCTTCCTTGGAATGTTCAAGAAGGGCAGCAATAAAATTGCGGCTATGAAGAGTAAATATGACAAGGCAGAAGTGAATATTAATAAAATCAGCGGTGTTTTGGAGGAGCATCAGATCCAGCTTATGAAGGATACCGCTATGCTCGATAAGATGTATGACCTGAATAAGAATTACTTTAAAGAACTTTCCATGTATATTCTTGCAGGCAAGAAGAAATTGAACAAGGTAAGGCAGGAGGAGCTTCCTGTTCTTATGGAGAAGGCTCAGGCCAGCAATCTGCCTGAGGATGCACAGATGGTGAACGATTTTGTAGCACAGTGCGACCGATTCGAGAAGAAGGTCCATGATCTGGAGTTGACAAGGATGGTATCCATCCAGATGGCTCCCCAGATCAGACTTGTACAAAGCAATGATACTATTATGTCGGAGAAGATCCAGTCTACGCTTGTGAACACCATTCCTCTCTGGAAGAGTCAGATGGTATTAGCGCTGGGAATCACCCATTCCACACAGGCGGCGCAGGCGCAGCGTGAAGTGACGGATATGACCAACGAATTGCTTCGTAAGAATGCGGCGGTACTTAAAGTGGCCACGGTAGAGACTGCAAAAGAAGCGGAAAGAAGCATTGTGGATATTGAGACGCTAAGGCAGACGAATGAATCTCTCATTTCTACCTTAGATGAGGTTGTGAGAATTCAGGAGGAGGGCCGCCAGAAGAGAAGAGAGGCGGAGGTAGAATTGTCTCGCATTGAAGGAGAATTGAAGAATCGCCTTTTACAGATGAAGGGCTAAAGAAGGTATGGATAAGACATGGGATGCAATAGAATATATTCCTGCAAAAACAATCGTAACTAAGACGAAGAGCAGTGAATGGTTCGGTACAGATTATAATATGAATATATACAAGGGCTGCTGTCACGGATGTATTTATTGTGACAGTCGGTCAGAATGTTATCGTATTGAAGATTTCGACAGGGTACGTGCCAAAGAAAATGCTCTTTCCATTATTCGCGATGATTTGCGCCGCAAGGTGAAAAAGGGAGTGATAGGGACAGGAGCTATGAGCGATCCGTATAATCCTTTTGAAGGGAAACTATGTCTCACCAGGCATGCTCTTGAACTTATTTCTGCCTTTGAATTCGGAGCAGCTATTGCGACGAAGAGTCCTCTGATTACGCGGGATATTGATATTTTATCCGAAATTAAGGAGCATTCTCCTGTGTTATGTAAGATGACCATTACGACAGCTGATGATGAGATGGCAGCGAAACTGGAACCGGGTGTGGCTGTTTCTTCAAAGCGTTTGGAAGCACTTGTAGATTTACGGAAAAGTGGGATATTTGCCGGCATATTACTTATGCCGGTTTTACCTTTTTTAGAGGATAATGAGGAGAATATTTTAAACATTGTTCGCCAGGCCGCTCAGTGTTCTGTGAATTTCATTTATCCTGCCTTTGGTGTAACGCTCAGGCAGAATCAGAGAGACTATTATTATGGCAAACTAAATGAATTGTTCCCGGGGGATAACTTAATCGGGCAATATCGCAAGCGGTATGGAGAGACGTATGAATGCAGATCTCCCAGAGCAAAGCAATTATATGCAGTATTTGTGCATGAATGTGAAAAATACGGTATTTTATATAAGATGAAAGATATTATCCACGCTTATAAGAAAGGCTATGGGGAAGGGCAGATGAATCTCTTCGATATGATATAGGGATAAAGGAATCTTAATTTATTCTTAAAGATGTGGATAGCTTTGGATTTGAGAAAGCGTGTTGTGTATAATAGGAGATGCGCACGCATTTTTATAGAAGTTATAGAGATATTTTCTATATATTCAGACTTTTATTTTCCGTGCGAGAGTTATAACTTTTACGGAAGGGAATGAGGTATGGATATACAGGGGATAATGGCAGAAGATATGCCGGGAGCTAGGGAGAGACGGAGAAGGTTAACGCCGAAAGAGCGTGAGCTCAGAAGAAGGCGGAGAAGGAAACGGAAGATGATTCGGGCAGCAGCGTTGGGGATGGCGGCTATGTTGTTTTGTGGAATAATGATAGGAATTATCTTTTTATTCAGCTTTGCCTATCGCAACACAGTGGGTATGGAGACGGCTCAGATGGTGCAGACTCTTGAGCGGGAGTCAATCTTCGGACAAAGGAAGGGGAAGTGGCAGGATTTCTACGCCACAGATTTGGAGCACCCTCAATTGAATGTATCCTTACTTACGATTAATGAGTTTTCCCGGCCGGGCATCCCGTTGCCGGAGGTGAAGAATATCTTTATTCATTATACAGCGAATGCAGGAACGACGGCTATGCAGAATCGCAGCTATTTCGAGTCACTCGGTGAGACTCAGGAACGTTCTGCCAGCGCCCATTTTATTATAGATGCCGACGGTGAGATAGTGCAATGTATTCCTACACAGGAGATTGCTTATGCAGTGATGAAGCGTAATTACGATTCCATTTCTATCGAATGCTGTTATGAAAGAGAGGATGGGAAGTTTACCGAAGCGACTTACCGGTCTTTGATTGAGATGACAGCATGGCTCTTACATAAATACCAACTGGAGCCGGAGGATGTACTCCGCCACTATGATGAAGGCGGGAAACATTGTCCGAAATATTATGTGGAACACGAGGAAGAATGGGAACAGCTTCTTGCAGATTTAAGTGAATATATGAAACGGGCAGGCGATACGTAAAGGGATTGCCTGCCCTTACTTTATTCTATAGGATTAACATTTTTGTTCTGTTAATAAGATACAAATAAGAGTAGATAAATATATGAAAAGTGGTGCATTAATAATGATAGAAACTAACACATCGTTATGATATAATGATGGAACAAATGTATGAAAAAACGTATTGTTATGTATTCTGGTTCAGAAAGTAAGGTTGGAAAGGCAAAGACAAAAGACAAAAGAAAAGAGGAATATGTATGAGGAAGGGATTTAAGAGTATTCAAACACAGATTTTGGCAGTATTTATTATTGCACTCGTCACTTCATTAACGGCAATTGTCGGTGTCATCAGTTATCAGGTGACCAATCGTGCCATGCAGGATTATTATAGCAATTCCACGGAACAGATGAAAATTGTAGAGGAGGCGATCACTAGTTTCTATAAACAGTTGGATCAGAACATCAATATGGTGGCTACGAACCCCACCGTGATGGAAGCCAACGGGAATATTACTTCGTATCCCGCGGCTGTAGATAAAATGACTCCCTCGAAAAATGGAGGGATAGAGCAGAAGATTTACGAAGTCTTCGAACAATATGCGCTGAGTCATCCGGGAACGATGTATGTTTATATGGGTACGGAACAGGGCGGTTATCTCCAGTGGCCGGAGTCGGGACTTGCTGAAGCATATAATACGGCAGAAAAGAGTTGGTATAAAACGGGTATTTCAGGCAATGGGGAGATTGTCAGAACAGACCCTTATATAGATACTTTTACTAAAACGATGATTACGAGCAATGTAAGAACTTTTACCGATGGAAATGGAAAAGTCCTGGGAGTACTTGGAATCGATGTGGAACAGTCGGTAATCAGTGATATGTTAAGCCAGATGAAGAATGGTGAAACGGGGTTTTCCATAATAGTACATAGCACCGGAACCATTTTGGCAGATGGCAGTAATCCGGAAAATAACTTTAAAATGGTAGATGAAGTAGCAATTACAGGATTGGAAAGATTGTTAAGTGATAATCAGGGAAGATTCGAAGTTACTATCGATGGTATGCAGTACATGGTGAACCCTCATCGTGTGGCGGGAACAGAATGGATTCTTGCTTCGTTTATGTCTTTACAGGAAATTAGGGCGGGTGCGGTAAGCCTTTCTGTCCTTGTAGCAATCATTTCTACCTTTATTTTAGTGTTAACGATAATCGTTATCTTAATAGTGACCAAACGTATTGTCATTCCGATTACTAAGTCTTCCGAATATGTGGAGACAATCGCTCAGGGCGATTTTACGATAGAGGTGAATGCGAAACTTTTGCAAAGAAGGGATGAAATTGGTTCTATTGCCAATGCCATCAACGATATGAAAGAATCCTTGAGGCAGCTTGTTAATAAGGTAAGGGAAGAATCACGGAGTATTGATGAGAAAGTAACGAATACGGTGGATGATGTGAGAGAACTAAGCGGCAGTATTGAAGATATTTCTGCTACGACCCAGGAACTGGCGGCAAGTATGGAGGAGACAGCGGCTTCTTCCCAGGAAATCGCGAATGCTTCCAAGAGAATTGAAGATGCTGCGAACCGGATCGCAGAGAAATCGAAAGATGGCGCAGCTACAGCGGGAGAGATCTTCGGACGTGCGGAGAAGACGAAGAAGGATGTGAATGAGGCACAACAGAAAGCAAATGAGATGTTCTCTAACACGAAACAGAATTTGACTAAGGCGATTGAGGATTCCAAGGTGGTAGACGAAATCACTACCTTGACACAGTATATTATGCAGATTACGGAGCAGACGAACCTTCTTTCCCTGAATGCCGCTATTGAGGCAGCGAGAGCAGGTGAGGCAGGAAGAGGCTTTGCGGTAGTGGCTGAGGAAATCAGACATCTGGCAGAGCAGTCCAAACAAGCCACACTCCGGATTCAGGATATGACGGAGAAAGTAACAGGTTCTGTAGGCTATTTGACAAAGAGTTCGAATGAACTGCTTCAGTACGTTTCCGAGGATGTAGCCAGCGACTACGAAGTATTATTGGAAGTGGCGGATCAATATAGCGAGGATGCAGATTATGTAAATAATCTGGTAACAGAATTCGGTTCGATTTCCGAGCAGTTGTTATATGCTATTGAACAGATTCTTGCATCTATCGACGATGTAGCTACGGCAGCAGGAGAAGGCGCCAGCGGAACGAGCGATATTGCAGGGCGGGCTCAGGATATTAATGAAAGAGCTTCCGATGTAAAGGATCAGGTAATGCAGACGAAAGAGGGCGCGGATAGGCTGATGGAAGAGATAGCGCGCTTTAGAATCTAAGGGAATAAGAATAAAGTTAAGCTGCAGTTTTGCCGGGAGCAAAGACTGCAGCTTAATTTTATCCTATAGGTTACATAGGCAAACCTTTTACAGCGGGCTGTTTATTTTGATATTGCCGGACTCACAGCCGATTTTAATTTGTTTTTCCGTATCGGAAGAGGAAATAGGTCTATATTTCCCCCCCATATCCTGATTATCAATTTTTATAGTACCATAGTCCGTATATAAATCGTAAGAGTAATCGGCAGCAGGAACAGTCAGATGAAGAGTAACATCTCCGTAATCGGAAGAAGCTTCACAATTATTAAATGTAAAATCCTTGATTTCACAATTACCGCTCTCCAAGGTGAAGTTCACATCCCCGGCGGATAAAGTGCTGCCGATGACAGATCCGTATTGATTGATAACAGATAGAGTATGGGTAGATACTTCTTTCATTTTCAAGGAGCCGCTGTTTATTGTAATGTCTGTGTCTCCGTCAATAGCGACCTGGTCCATAGCGAAGCTGCCGTAATCGATGTCTGAGATAAGAGATTTTGCCGTGATATTGTTCAAGGTCAGATCACTTGTGTTTAGCTTCAGGGAAAGAGAGCCTGCATTCACCGTGTCCAATGTCACATCTCCATAATCGTCTGTTACTGTGACCGTTTGCGCGGAGATGTTTTCCATATCTAAGCTTCCTGTACTTATCTCCAAAGAGAGGGTTTCTGCATCTACCCTATCCAATTCCACATTGCCGTAATCATTGACTATTGTAAAATTATCCGCCTTAATATTGTTCGCGGTTAAATTGCCGGAATTTATCTGAAGAGAAATGACGGGGGTATTTATGGAGGTCAACCCGATATTTCCATAGTCATTATATAGGGCGAGGGAGGAAGCCTCTAGGTTGGATAAATTGATATCCCCGCAGTCGTTCTTGATTGAAATTTCACCCAACACCGCACTTTTTGGTATATAAACAGTAATAAATTCTGTGTCATATATATATTCGTTACGCACCCCCGAGAAACCAAAAAACATAAAATTAGAAGAAACACCGTTTTTCTTATTTCCTTGATCGATATTCAGTACGCCGTCCTTTATTTCATAGGATATGGGAGTTCTTTTTGCTATTTTATAAGCGATGCCGTAGTGATCGGATTCTTTGATCTCCACATTGGCATACGCGACATTCATACGTATATTTTGATAAGAATCTAATTTGACTTCGGCTTCTTCATAGGAAGGAGCCGATTCTTCCCGCCCGGAGTTCCCCCAGGTATATATTTGGATGCCGTTTTGCCCTATACCGATGCCGGACACCCTTCCTCCCAGAAGGAAACCGACAATGCACAAGGTAATACCGATACCGATTAGAAAGGTGCATGTAATAAGAAGTTTACTTGTTTTGCTCATTTTTTCTCTCTCCTTTTCTGATGAGACGACCGAAGAAACGCACTATTGCGGTAAGGAACCGCTGGCAGAGACGTACCATGCTGAAGGTCAACAGCATGCCGATTCCCATAAGAACAAAGCCGGTACCTATACAACTGATAAATACGGGAATATTCGTGGTAATGGCCGTAAACCCTGCGGCGATGCAGATGGGGCCCATAAGGGTAAAAACAATTCCTGAAAAGATAAAACATGCGATTACCATCAGTATACAGAATACAAAGGTAACGATTACTATGACCAAAGCCAAAGCGAAAGGAAGTGCGATAGGTGCGGCGCAGACTGCGAGAACCCCCACCCATACGGCATTCAGTCCTTTTTTAACATCCTTTACGGGGGCATTCGTATTCTTAAGCGCAATATTGGTGATAATTTGTTCGGCGGCAAATTCGGGAGTGCCAAGATCTTCAATCACCTGAGCTTCGTTCTCAATTCCGGCATCGGAAAAATATTCCTCGAAATATTCGATAGCCTTCTCAAAGTCCTCTCTTGGAAGGCGGCGTAATTGCTTTTTCAAGGACTGCATGTAATCCGCTTTATTCATTGTCATTTCCTCCCTCTTGGAAAGTGTTTTCTTTATTTATAATTTCTTCAATAGCGGCGATATGGGACTGCCATTCTTCGTATTGAAACTGCCACTGTTTTCTTCCGGTCTCGGTTATCCGGTAATACTTACGGTTGCGCCCCTGGAATGGCTGATCATAGGTAACGACAAAACCATTCTCTGACAGGCGCCTGAGTATTGGGTAAAGGGTGGAATCCTTCATGGAGGATACGCTCTTTAGCTGCTGGCCGATTTGGTAGCCGTAGCTGTCTCTATCCCTGACAATGGAAAGTATGAGGAAATCCAGAAGAGGGGCACTGATGGGATATATCATAAAATCTCCTTTTACGTATTGAAATTCTCCATAAAATAATAGGCTTTGCTAATACTTATGGCAGTGTTGACAGGTACATAATATTGGGATGGTACAAATTCCCCGTGAGTGAAATTATGGGGCTGATTAATTTTGCAGTTGCGGCATCATATATAAAGTTTATATATATATTTTATAAGTATATTATATGAAGTATAATATATAATGTCAATATATATATCGAAAAAAATAATGTCATAAAATTAAATAAAAATCAGACAGCCCAAAAGTCCGGATGGAAGAAATAGGGGAGCCATGCTACAATGTGATAAATAGGAAAATAAATTACAGAAAAGAGGGATGTTATGAAGGTTCTATTTGTGGAATATCCAAAGTGCAGCACTTGTAAGAACGCAGGTAAATGGCTGAGGGATCATGAGGTAGACTATGAAGACAGGCATATTAAAGAGGACAGGCCTAAGGCGGCGGAGTTAAAAGAGTGGCATGAGAAGAGCGGACTTGATTTGAAACGTTTCTTTAATACGAGCGGAATCTTATATAAGGAAATGCAGCTAAAGGATAAGCTGCCCGGGATGACCCAGGAGGAAAAGTATGATTTGCTGGCTTCTGACGGAATGCTCGTTAAAAGACCGATAGTGGTGGGGAAGGACTTTGTTTTAGTCGGATTCAAGGAAGAGGAATGGACGGAAAAGCTACAATAATGCTATTTTGAAGTTAATATTATAGATTAGGGCGGGGCTAAATTATTTTAGACCTGCCCTTTTAATAATAACCAACGATAGGGAAACAGTTTCGTAAGTTATTCACAAAGATTTCTGAAGATTGCTTATAATCGTCAAACCATTAGTAAAACATTACAAAAAACGGGTGGAAAATCATAATAAAGTGCTAAAAAAATAGGGAAAACGGTTACTCAAATATGAATTGACCAACCAAGGAGGGTGAAATATAATCAGCTTATCAAATGGAAAAAGTGCACTTTTCATTGTTTTACGGGAACGTATGAACGTATCCGGAATCGATATAATTCAGGAGGAAAATATATGAGTAAAGTGATGAAACGGATATCGGCTTTTTTGCTGATGTTGGTTATTGCAACAGCAATGATGCCGGCTTTGGCATTTGCGGAGGAAAAGGAAGAGACACTTACGGCAGTTTATGTTCAGGTGCCGGAGGATTGGGAGAATCCTTGTGTATGGGCGTGGGATGATGACGGAAAAGGTGCATTCGATGCATGGCCGGGCGGCGGGATGGATGCCGATCCGGCAAATGAAGACTGGTATTATATCTGGCTACCCGGTTGGGCGAATCATGTGATTATCAATGCCAATGATGGAAATGTCCAGACCGAGGAACAGATATTGGATAGAAAGGATGCATGGATTACGGTAAATGCGGCGGACTCCGTGGATATTTCTTATGAAAGACAGACTGTGGGAGAGACACCGGAATATGTGAATAAATTTACGATTCATGCAAAGGTGGATGATAGTTGGGGCGGTCCCAATCTGTGGGCATGGTCGGCTCCTGACGGAACAAATGCATTCGCGGCCTGGCCGGGAAGTGAAATGAAAGAAAATGAAAATGGCTGGTATACGGCAACGGTTCCCGTTTGGGTGAATTCCATCATTATTAATGGAAATGAGGGAACTATGCAGACCGAAGATATTTCCATAGACCCGGCAGAGGTATGGGTGACCATAGATGCCGAAGGAGGTTATGATTTCAGCTATATGGACCCCGACAAAGCTCAAATACCCGATATTACGGTTCATGTAATGGCTCCGTCGGATTGGACGGCACCTTGCCTGTGGGCATGGTCGGCCCCGGATGGAACGAATGTCTTCACTACATGGCCGGGAGAGACCTTGGAAGAAGGGGAGAACGGATGGATAAAAAAGACGATTCCGGGATGGGTGAATTCTATTATTGTCAACGGCAATGAAGGTGGCGTACAGACAACGGATATTTCCGTAGAAACAGGCAAGGATGTATGGATTATTGTAAATGGTGCGGAGGATTACGAAGTATTTTATGAGGAACCGAAGGATGCGGCTTCGACAAGTCCGGTACAGGAGGTGGATACGGCAGACTCGACAGATACGGGGGATGCAACAGATGCTGTGGTGCACCCGGCAGCGAAAAGCGGTAATATTCTTCCGGTAATCGTTATCGTTCTTGCGGCGGCAGTGGCAGTCGTTGTTGTTGTCGTTATGAAAAAGAAAGCGGAGAATAAAAAGTAATTTATGATTTGGTTTCCTCAGGACTATGCCTTGGCGGTCCTGAGGATGAAGGAGGAGCAGGGATGAAAAGAGCATTATCGATGATTTTAACAGCAGCTATGGCGGTCTTGTTATTCAGCGGTTGTGGAAAACAGGATACAGATGCGGATAACGGTATCTCGACGATTACAATCTGGCACGATAAAGAAGATGCCGTAACAGAAGTGCTGCAAAAAAAGCTGGAGATACTGGAACCTCAGATACATGTGGTGCTGGAAAAGAAAAGTGATTTGACGGAAGCATTGAAAATGGTCGGAAACAATCCCAAGGCAGCTCCGGATATGTATTTTTTTGCACACGATAAGATCGGTGTGTATGCGGAAATGGATATACTCGCCCCGATAACGGATATAGTACCGGAGCAGGAACTTGCGGACACATATATGGAAAATACATTGGAAGCAGCCTCCTATAAGAAAACAGTTTATCAGCTCCCGATTTATTACGAAACTCTGCTGTTTATATATAACAGACTGTATATGAGCGATGAAGAAGTGCCGAAGACCACAGAGGAACTTTACTCCTATATGCAGGAGACGACAAGAGGCGGTCATTATGGATTTGTTGAGCAGCACAGCACGCCATATTATGTTTCCGGATGGATCAATGGCTTCGGCGGCAGCATATTAAGTGAGACGGGAATGCCGGGACTCGATTCGCCGGAGACAATAGCCGCGTTGGAATATCATAAGAAATTTGTGGAGCTGATGCCTGGCGAGACAGAATATGCCACGGTCAATACGCTTCTTGCCGAAGGAATGGCTCATGCCACGATTGCGGGTCCCTGGATGATACCGACCGTGCGGGAAAGAGGAATGGATGCAGGAGTAGCGGCAATGCCGGTCATCGAAGAGACGGGCAGACCGATCTCTCCGTATATGGGTGTTCAGGGAATACAGGTATTGAAGCATGCCGCACAAAACAAGAAAGAGGCGGTTGAAAAGGTATTACGGCAGGTTATGGATGCCGAGCTGGGAGCAGAGCTTGCCGGTGCCAGCGGTTGTGCGCCGGCGAATAAAGCTTGCTATGATATGGAAGCGGTTACATCGGACGAAGTGGTCATGGCAATGAAGGAGACGGCGGAACATGCGGTACCTATGCCTAACCTCCCGGAAATGGACGTGATGTGGACCGTGGCGGGGAATCTGCTGACCGACATCAATATGAGCGGTAAAGATGTGACGGAAAGCGCGGCAAAGGCACAGAAGGAAGCTGAGCGGCTGATTGAAAGCATGCGGTAAAGAGACGAAAGGATGAACGCACAATTGTTATCTGTAAAAAAGAAAAGAAAGAATGCAGTATTTTCATACTTATGGTCGGCTCCGTCGCTGCTGCTGATCCTTCTGATTGTAATTTTTCCGATATTGTACACCGGATATATTTCTTTGACCAATATGAACGTCTATCATTGGAATGACTTTGAAATCATCGGTCTTGAAAATTATAAAGATGCGCTGCTCGTACTGGACAACGGGTTTGTGGGAGCCTTTGTTTTCACGGTGCTGTGGACAGTGGTAAATATGGCAGTACAGCTTTTTGCCGCATTTATTCTGGCAAGCCTTTTGAATATAAAGAAGTTAAGGCTCAGGAATGTCTATAAAACACTTTTAATCTTTCCGTGGGCGATGCCGGGCTATGTATCCATTTTGCTCTGGAAAACGGGAATGTTCAACTCTCAGTTCGGCCTTTTGAATCAATGGCTGGATGACTTCGGGCTTAGACCGATACGCTGGCTAAACAGCGACGGGATGGCATTTATCTGCTGTACGGTAGTGAATCTCTGGCTGGCGCTGCCGTTTATGATCACAATCATTGACGGAGCACTGCAGAGCATCGAAAAAAGCTATTATGAAAGTGCGGTATTGGACGGAGCAAGCTGGCTTGCGCGCACCCGGTATATAACGTTGCCTATGATAAAGCCTATTATTGCGCCCTCGGTAGTTATTACGACCTTTACCACCTTTAAGCAATTTGATATCATCTATCTTTTGACGCAGCAGGTGGGCTCTAAGACGGGAGCGGACATACATACCATACTTACTTATGCCTATGAAAAAGCGTTTATCACCAATAACTATGGTTATAGCTCCGCAGTTTCCATGATTATTTTTGCAATACTGATTTTAGTCTCGCTCGGTACGAATATAAGACCGAAAGAAAAGGAGGCGGGTTAAATGAAGAAAAAAATAAGAGAAGGAATGATACTGACCGCAGTTAATCTCTTTTTTATTATCCTGTGCTTCTTTATTCTTGTTCCTGTGCTCTATGCGCTTTCGGTTTCTTTGAATGCGGATAACAGCCTGCTCAGCTCGGATTTCTCCTTTTTGCCGAAACGTTTGACTTTGCAAAATTACAGGGCAGTGTTTGTGGAAAAGCCGATTCTGCTATGGCTTAAGAATAGTCTGATACTGGCAGGAGCGACCCTTGTAATATCGCTTGGAACAGGGATACCTGCAGCCTACGTCTTTTCCAGGAAGAGGTTCCCGGGAAGAAAGGCTGTTCTGAAAATGCTGATTCTGCTCTATGCCTTTCCGTCTTTGCTGTCCATGACTGCGCTTTATAAGCTTCTCGTACCCCTGGAACTGATCAATACGCGAACGGGCCTTATCATTGTGTATACGGGAACTATGGCAGTGTTCGCGCTGTGGAACATGAAAGGTTATTTCGATACGATTCCGGTGGAGATCGAGGAGGCAGCAAGAATTGACGGGGCAACACCCTTGCAGCTCGTAAGAAAAATCGTATTACCGCTGGCAAAACCTACAATTGCGGTTACGGTTATGATGGTACTGATTTACGTATGGAATGAATATATTTTTGCCATTAATTTTATGCTTGGTTCCGATACCTATACATTAGCGGCAGGGCTTTATTCCCTGCAAGCGACGGAGATGAGCGGAAGCTGGCCGGTATTCGCGGCGGCATCCATCACAGTATCCGTCCCCATCTTAATCATATTTTTTCTATTACAAAAAAATATGGCTGCCGGCCTTACTTCGGGAGGAGTAAAGGGTTGAGTACTTTTAAATACGAAATATAAGTGAGGATGAATCATGAACAGGAGTGCGGTATTACATATCCCCATGTCCCAGTATGCTTACGGGACTGACGAAACCCATGTAACGATCAGAATACGGACCGGAAGAGATGATATTAAAAAGTGTACCTTGTTTTACGGAGACAGGGCATGCAGGCTGACGCCGGTAATCTTCAATCAAAAGGAAATGCATTTGGAAGCGCAGTCCGAGCTTCATGATTATTATCAGGTCGATCTGGAAGAGCCGTATAAACGCTTATGTTATTACTTCGAACTGGATGACGGGACGGAGCGGATATATTATTATGGAGATCAGTTCAGCGAGTGTACGGTGGATGACCGGTCGGAATACTTTCAGTTGCCCTTTAATCATAGGGCGGACATCGTTCGCCCGCCGTCATGGGTGAAGGATGCAGTTATTTATAATATTTTTCCGGACAGCTTCGCAACGGGAAAAGCTTATATAAGCGGAGAGGAGACCGAGAAGCCGTTCCTGGGACTGACCACGAGAGGAAAACTGGGAGGAACTATTCGGGGCATCACAGAGAATGTGAAATATTTAAAGGAACTGGGAGTGAATGCCATCTATATCAATCCGATCTTTGCTGCGGGAGAATATCATAAGTATGATTTGATTGATTACTTTCATGTAGACCCGTGCTTTGGGAGTAACGATGACTTCCGTCTGCTTGTGGAGAGGTTCCACGATAACGGAATCCGCGTAATTATCGATGGAGTATTCAATCATTGCGGCTGGAAGTTCTTTGCCTTTGAGGATGTGGTGCAGAAGGGGGAAGATTCCGAGTATAAAGATTGGTTTTATGGATTGCAGTTCCCTGTAGTCAGGCCGGATGACCCGGAGGACTATCCCAATTATGAATGTTTCGGCTATGAACGGCTGATGCCGAAGCTGAATACGGCAAATCCGGAAGTGGAGGAATATTTCTGCCGAGTGGGATGTTATTGGATGGAGGAATTCCATATTGACGGTTGGAGACTGGATGTGGCCAGTGAAGTAAACGATGCCTTTTGGAGAAGGTTTTACCGGGAGATTAAAAGTGTGAATCCGGAAGCGGTTTTAATCGGAGAAGTGTGGGAAAGTGCTAATCATTGGCTGGATGGCACGATTTTTGATTCCGCAATGAACTATGATTTCCGCAAGCACTGTAAACGTTTCTTCGGAGAACAGTCGATAGATGCCGGAGAGTTTGACAGCAGAGTGACCGATATGAGGATGCGATACAGGAGCCAGACCGTTTATGCACAGTTGAATGTGCTGGACAGCCACGATGCCAGCAGATTTTTATCCTTATGCGGGAATGATAAGAGGAGATACCGGCTTGCGGTTCTGTTTCAGATGACGTTCCCGGGTATGCCTTCTGTTTTTTACGGAGATGAAGCGGGAATTACAGGAGTTTTGGAAGAAGAATACCGTCAGCCCATGCCCTGGGGGGAGAGAGATGAGTCGTTCGATTTTTTTCAAAGAGCAATAAAGCTCAGAACTCAGGAATGCGCCTTAAGGAGCGGCGGATTCCGTACGCTTTTGGCTGAGAAGGCGAGCAGACTTTATATTTATGAAAGATATAATGAAAAGGAAAGAATTACTGTGGCTGTCAATATGGAAGACAGAACGTTGGATTTACCGGAGGATATACTGAAAAGAGCCGTAAAAGGGAAAATACTGTTAAGTGAAGGCCTGCATGAAAATATGCTGTATGCAAAGGGATATGCAGTTCTGAAGACGGAAGAAATAGGTTGATATGAGAAAGGTATGGTTATCAATATGGCGGTAACGATCAGGGATGTGGCTAAAAGGGCAGGAACATCGGCGACCACTGTGTCGAAGGTCATGAATGGATCATATTCCATTTCACAGGCCACGGCAGATCGGGTAAACCAGGCGATGGAAGAATTGAATTATCATCCGAATCTGCGCGCACGGAATTTTGCGAAGCAGTCGACAAAGACTGTTATCTTTGTGACACTGTTAGGAAAAAATGTGGGGTTTTCCAATCCCCATATGTTCGAAATCATGTGCGGACTGGAGCGAGCCTTATCGGAAAAAGGGTATTCACTCATCGTAAAAAGCATTACGGCGGAGGAAACCTGTCAATATATAAGAAAAGCGTCGGATACAAAGCTGGCGGACGGATTTGTAATTCATGCCTCCGCCATATCTTGTGAGCTGGACGAGCTTGTTCAGGAAAAGGCCATTCCCCATCTGGTCATAGGAACCCCTAATTTTAAAAGCCATTTCTGCTGGATAGACATTGATAATCGTCTGGCGGGAGAGATAGCGGCAAAGCATTTGCTGGAGGAGGGCTACCAGTCTCTGGCTTTTATCGGCGGTGAAGAAACGGACAAAATCTCAATGCACCGTTTGAACGGAGTGCTTTCTATCCTGAATAAGCATGATGTAATTGTTCCCAGAGGACATGTGCAACAGGGAGAATCTGTCTGCGACAGCGGTTACCGTATGACGGAGCAGATATTGGATAGTAAGGAAAGACCTGATGCAATCATATGTGCCAATAACTATATTGCGTATGGCTGTGTGAATGCATTGCACGATAAAAATATTTCCATACCAGAGGATATGGGAATTGTCACATTCGATGATTACCCGTTTTCCCAAATATTGAAACCGATGCTTACGGTAGTTAATATCGATGTCTTTGATATGGGTATGCAGGCAGGAAAATATATTCTGCAAAAAATAAAGAAACCCAATCTTTATGCACAGTCATATATTACCTTTCCTTCGGTAATTGTAAGGGAGTCAACTTAGAAAAGAAGTTTATAAAAAGGACATTAGCGAGAGCTAGTGTCCTTTTAACGTCCACAGAGTAAATAAAAAAGAAGGTCATAGAATATGACAAATACAGGAAAATAAATGCATTATTATTTTTATCGGATTTAATGTATAATAAACGTGAGCAAACGTAACGTTTGAAAGGAAATGTGTAATTATGGATACAGCAAGAAATGATAGTTTAAATATATAAGAAGCTGATAATGGGAGGATTAAATTTTATGATGCGCATTGCAATTGTGGAAGATGAAGTGATGTATGCGAAACAGTTGGAAGGCTTTTTGCATCGGTATGAGGAAGAGAGGCAGGAAACTTTTGATATTCATCTGTTTACGGACGGGGATGAAATTGTAGAGAATTATAAAGCACAGTTTGACATTATCCTCCTGGATATTCAGATGCGGTTTATGGACGGAATGACTACGGCGGAGGCTATCCGCGAGGTGGATACGGAGGTAATCATTATTTTCATCACGAATCTGCGTCAGTATGCTATCCGTGGCTACGAGGTAGATGCGCTGGATTATGTAGTGAAACCCATATCCTATTTTGCTTTTTCCGAACGGCTGAACCGGGCTATCAAGCGGTTGAAAAAAAGAACGCAGCACACCATTGTAATAAAACTTCGGGGGGGGATTGCCCGTATTGATGTGGCGGATATTTATTATGTGGAAAGTCAGAACCATACTCTGATTTACCATACCGTCGGGAAAAATATAGAGTCCCCGGGGGCGATGAAGAATGCGGAGGATATGCTCTCTGAATTTGATTTTTACAGGGGAAATAAGGGATATTTAATTAATTTGGCCTATGTGGATAGTGTGCAGGATGGTTGCGCCGTTGTCAGGGGAGAAAAACTGCTTTTAAGCCGCCCCAGACGAAATGGCTTTATGGAAGCGCTGACAAGCTACTGGGGAGAGGTGAAATAGGGATGGATAATAACTTGTTGGATATTCCGAGGCTTTATACCGCAATTGCGGAATGGGCGGCTTGCATGGTATATCTCTTGAATATGCAGAAAAGGTTCAAAGGGAAGAGTTTTTGTGTTTATGCATTGGGCGGGCTTATTTTTCAGATATTTTTTCTTACAGTGACAGCCGATGTGAATATTATTTTTTGGATTCCCTGTATGATGATAGCCGCGGCTTTGATGATTATTTTTATTTATTTCGGTTCTGAGGGAAAATGGAAGGATGCGGTTTATATAGGGGTTCAAGCTTTTGTTTTTGCGGAATTTGCTGCATCTTTTGAGTGGCTTTTACATTCTTTTTTTTACAAAGGAAAATCTCAGATGGTCAGTTTGGGTATTATGCTCCTCATTTACGGGGTGCTTTATGGCTTCTATGGCTGGCTGTTTCGGCACCAGAAGCTGGTGGAAGGAACGCTGGATGTGACGTTTGGGGAGCTTGGCGCGGCATTACTGATTGCGGTGTCTGCTTTTACTGTCAGCAATTTAAGTTTTATATCGATGGAAACGCCTTTCAGCACTTCCTATCAGGGAGCGATTGCCGTCGTTCGGACTCTGGTGGATATGGGCGGAACAGCGATTATGTATGCGTACTATTTACAGCGTTACCAGTTTCGCATGAAACAGGAGCTGGCTGTCATGCAGAATGTGATTCAAAATCATTATCTTCAATATCAGATGTCAAAGGAAAGCATTGATTTTATCAATTATAAATATCATGACTTAAAGCATCAGATAGCATTGCTGCGTGCAGAGGAGAATCCTGAAAAACGAATGACTTTCTTGGATAGGATGGAGGAGGAAATCCATTACTACGAGGTGCAGAACAAGACCGGAAATAAGGTGCTGGATTCAATGCTGACCGGTAAAAGCGTAATATGTGAGAATTTTGGGATATCCCTTAACTGTGTGGTGGATGGTAAGCTTTTGGATTTTATGGATATCATGGATATCTGTACAATTTTTGGAAATGCTTTGGACAATGCCATCGAGTGTGAAAAAGAGGTTCCCGATAAGGAAAAAAGGCTGATTCATCTGGCTGTTTTCTCCCAAAAGGACTTTCTGATTATGCGGTTTGAGAATTATTTTGAAGGAAAATTGAAAAGTTCAGAGGGGGAAATTAAGACAACGAAAACTCACAAAAGTGAATTTCACGGTTATGGCATAAAGAGTATTATGCATACAGTGAAGAAATATGGCGGTGCGGTACGTATCAATGTAGAGGATAAATGGTTTAAATTAACAATATTGATACCTTTTCAACAGAAAGAAAAATATGATTGAGCAATCTATACAAAGATGCATGTTCAAATTTGTTTAATATAGACATATTTAAAACAGTTTACGAAAAAAAAGGACAGTTTGTGTAAACCAAGTCAAAAGAGGAAAAACTATGATATATTTTAATTGCCTAAGTTCTTTAAAAATAGGCGAGAAAAAGGGAGGGAAAAAATGATCGAGAAAAAGTTTAAAAGATTAATGGCTCTGATCTTATCCGGAGCTCTTGTACTTGGTCTTACAGCCTGCGGAAACAATGCGGGACAGACTGAAAGTACAACCGAAACACCGAAAACATCTGTGAATTCAGAAGAAACACAGACAGAGTTATCGGAAACCCCCGTTCTGTATGAGTCTGCATATGCAAGTAAGGCAGAAGCATTACAGGCGGGACTTGATTTAAATGTGAAGATTTCTGAGGAGGGTATGATCCTTTTCAAGAATGAAGGTGCTGCGCTTCCGCTTGCAAGCGGCGCAAAAGTCACGCTGCTTGGTTACGCTGCAATCGATCCGAATGCAGGTGCCAGCCATAACGTCGTTGATGCTTCCGGTGGAGCAGCTATTGCACAGGCTACCGTGATCTCCGGCATGGAAGATGCAGGGTTTGCTCTGAACAAAACAGTCCTTGACCTCTACACCCAGTGGGCATCAGAGGATGTAGAAGGAGCGGAGGCAGATGAGCAAGGGAATGTTCCCAAGAAGACTTCCGATATTCTGGTTGCAGATGATTTTGCAAAAGCTTCCGGGACTGATGAATGGAAAGCATCCCTGGGAGAGTACGGCGATGCGGCTATGGTTGTCATCTCCCGCGGTACCGGTGAGATTGCAAAGGACGGTAGAATTCATTCCCTGCAACTTGATGATGAGCAGTATGATCTGATTGATTATGCAGATGCAAATTTTGATAAAGTTATTGTACTGATAAATAGCTGTACTCCGATTGAAATTGCACAAATTCAAAAAAATGATGCAGTGGATGCGATTCTGAATATCGGCGAGCCCGGCGACAACGGATTTGAGGTGCTGGGGAGAGTTATTGCCGGTGAAGTAAATCCTTCCGGCAGAACGGTCGATACTTGGGCGGTAGATTTTACACAGAACCCGTCTTACGAGATTTTCAACACCAGAACCAGTGAAACTGCACAGGGGGAAGACGGCAACGGCACAATGACCGGTTATACCCAGTACAGTGTAAACGGCGAACCGGTAAATACATGGTCCGTAGGTTATGAAGAAGGCATTTATGTAGGTTACAGATATTATGAAACCAGAAGCTATGAAGAAAACAAATCAGGCACGGAGGATGCATGGTGGAATACGAATGTAAACTATCCCTTCGGTTATGGTCTTTCCTATACTGACTTTACATGGGAAGTTACTCCTTCTGCAGCAGCAGATTCTACGGTGACCAAAGCGGATACTCTGACATTTGACGTCAAAGTAACCAATACCGGAGATGTCGCAGGTAAGGAAGTTGTCCAGTTATATTATACGGCTCCTTACGGCACAGAGGAAACAGGCAATGATACGGTGATTGAAAAATCATATGTTGTTCTCGGAGATTATGCAAAGACAGGTATGCTTGAACCGGGCGCAAGCGAGGTCGTACAGGTTTCCATCGATGTTTCCGATATGGCTTCCTACGATGATGTGACAGATAAGACATATGTTTTGGATGCAGGTACTTATAATGTTAAGATTGCAGGAAATGCTCACTATGGTATGAGCTCCAATGACGCCAGCTTTAATTACACTGTTGCGCAGAAGGAATTGTGCAATGAAGCGGTTACAGGTGCGGAGATTACCAATGCTCTGGACGATGTAACAGAAGGTTTTGCAAGCGAAGGATATACAGCTTTATCCCGCAGTGATTTTAAAGGAACAATGCCGGATGGATTTGAGGCTGTAAAAGAAATCTCTGAAGAGGAATATGCTACATGGGACTATGACGATGCGGCATACAACGCTTATTATGATGCGGCGGCGATCGGCACACCTGTTTATGAGACAGATGCTGCAAATCGTACAGCAGATAAATATTCCATAGTTTTGTCCGATTTGATCGGCGCGGACGCAGACGATGAAAGATATCAGGAATTGGTGGAACAACTGACGTTAGAGGAATTAGCAGAATTAGTCAATATAGGCGGATTCAATTCCGTCGGCGTACCGTATATCGGCAAACCATATTCACGTGATACCGATGGCCCTAAGGGATGGACAGGTAACTACACCGATACAAATGACAGGTTCAACTACTTTGGATCAGAGCCTATGATTGCAGCTACCTTTAATAAAGACCTTCTTTATCAGATGGGAGAAATAATCGGTGAGCAGGGCTTGTGGGGCAACAGCACGGTATCGGGCGGAATCGTATACAGCTATACCGGGTGGTATGCACCGGGTATGAACATTCATCGTTCCCCTTTTGATAGCCGAGTATCAGAGTATTATTCTGAAGATCCTTTCCTGACAGGAAGTCTGGCTGCTAACGTATCTCAGGGTGCAAAATCAAAGGGATGCTATATTACGCTGAAGCATTTTGCATTCCATAATGACGGCGGCGGTGCTATGACATATCGTTTTGGACCTATATCGACCGGTACGGGAATGGATGGTCTGTCCGCATGGATGACAGAGCAGACAGCCAGAGAAGTTTACCTGAAAGGGTATCAGCAAGCAGTAGAAGAAGGCGAAGCTACTTTCGCAATGGGATCCTTTACCAGAATCGGCAAGACGTGGTGTTCTGGAAGCTATGGTGTTATGAACCAGATTACCCGTGACGAGTGGGGATTCGATGGTGCTGTTGTGACGGATATCGTAATATACAATTCCTGTAATGCATATCAGTTGATCAAGGCAGGCGCTAATATGATGTTAGATGCCAAGGTTTATGGTATTGAAGGCGGCGTATATCTGGATGTAGAAGAGATACTTGCTATGGATCAAGATGCACAGAATATTACAATTCACTGTATGCAGGATGCTGCCAAGCAGATCTTGTACATGGTCGCAAACAGTAATGCGATGCAGCTTCCCAAGGGTACGAAGATAATTTATACAGATACCATTGAAGTTGATGGTGAAGATGTTGCTATCACACTGGCAGATGGCAAGGTTGGTGAAGCATATACTTCAGAAGCGTTGAATACTGCTGTTTTAAATACCTACTATGCATATTCTGATATTGCTTATGCGGTAGAAGGATTGCCGGAGGGCATGACTTTTGATGCGGCAACCGGTATTATCGGCGGAACGCCGTCTGCAGCAGGCGACTACACGATTAAGATTACAGCAGAAGCAACGGGTTATGAACCGGCTTCTATTGAGCTTCCGCTTATAGTTGCTAACTAATCATAGGGAATAAATAATAAGAAAAAATAAATCGGAACAGATGCAGTTGCAGCGCGGTAGGCAAGTGCATCTGTTTCACTAAATCAGGAGGAGTGATGTAATGAAAAAGAGAGTAATAACAGCTTTGCTTATGACGGCAGCAATGGTGTTGATGACTGCCTGCGGAGGCGGCGGTACAGAAGCCGGAAGCCAACCTACGGAAGAAGCGAATAATGAGGTGGTAGAAGCGGACGGAACAGAATTTATCTTTGAAGCAGAATACACTGTACTGGAAGGATTGGAGGGGCTTGGAGTATCCGGTTCCCCGACAGGCATCGGTCTTGCAAAAGAAAATGCCAATGCGAGCAATGGTTTTTATGTAGGAGAGCTTGGCGTGGGAAGTCCGATTACCTTTGTGATCACATCGGATGCGGATACGACAGCTACGCTGAAAGCAGTACTTGGCTCTAATACATTAGGAAACTGTACATGGAATCCTACAAGCTTCGTAGTTACTGTAAATGGTGAAGCCGTTCAGTATGAGGAGTTTACGACAGATAACGGTACGGATGCGAGCAATCAGGAGAATTTCAAAACAAAGAACCTTGGCGAAATCCAGTTGAAAGTAGGTGAGAATGTAATTGTTTTTGTTGCCGGTGATAATACCTACCGCGGCAATATGCCAAGTGCACCTTCTATTGACTGTCTGAAGATTACGGCAGGCGCAGCGCTTTCCATGGAAGAAGTTGTAGAAAACATTGAATAATATGATGATACCAGGGCGGATTCCGAATGTTGTACCCTAACTTAAGTTAGGGTTGGGATTGTGAGAGCACAAAGTGCGTAACAATCCGTAGGTATCAACATCACATCGTTAAAAATTATTCCCGCGGACCGGAAATAAGAAGCCGCGGTAGAAAAGGAGATAATTATGGGTTTTATTTGGGCTCATAAAAAAACAAAAATCTGGTTTATTGTGACAGCTATCGTACTTGTTCTGGAAATTACGGTAACGGCTGTTCTATTGAGCGTGCCCATTGTTACAAATTCATTAAGCCTTGTTTTTGGCGGAGAACGCGCCAATGTGGTAGAAGATAACAGAGTTGAATGGTATGACAGACAGTATTCCAGTAAGGAAGAAGTATTAAACGCAGCAAATGATTTTGTGGTCGAGGTGGAAAAGGAAGGAATCGTACTTCTCAAAAATGAAAATGACGTACTTCCCCTGTCTGCAGATGGCGTACGTGTCAGTGTGTTCGGCAAGAACTCGGTGAATATTGTTTATTCCGGTTCCGGTTCCGGCAGCAGTAGTAATTCAGCAACGCATAAGACGTTATATGAGAGTCTGGATGCAGCGGGAATCTCCTATAATGAAACACTTAAGGGTTTTTATGAAAATTCCGGCAAATCCGGCAGCGGAAGACCGGCAAATCCTGCCATGACATCAGGACAGAGGCTGCCCGGTTTCGAAACAGGGGAAACGCAGATGGATTCTTATACATCTGATGTGACGGGCAGTTATGCAGATTATCAGGATGCGGCAATCGTTGTTTTCTCCAGAATCGGCGGAGAAGGCTTTGACCTTCCCAGGACAATGGCAGACAGTTTTGGCGGCGGCGCCGTTTCGGGGGCTTCCTCTGCGGATAGCCATTATCTGAAATTGGACGCAAATGAAAAAGCGCTTTTGGAGCATGTAAAAGATAATTTTTCCAATGTTATTGTTGTTCTGAATGTGGGTACCACCATGGAAATACCGGAATTAAAGGCAGATGAAGGAATCGATTCCATTCTCTGGATGGGATTTCCGGGGGCAACGGGTGTTATGGCTTTGGGACAGATTTTGACAGGAATAGATACGGAAGGGAACCAGATTAGCCCCTCCGGTCATACGGTAGATACCTGGGTTGCAGATTTTACGATGGATCCGACCTGGTACAATAGCGGCATTTATGGAAGTGAATTCGGCAACCGTTATCTCTATGGCGGTGACAAAACGGATTATGCTTTTGTAAACTATGAAGAAGGTATTTATGTAGGATATCGTTATTATGAGACCCGCGGACATGAGGAGACGGCAAAGAACCCGCAGTCCACATGGTATGAAGACAGCGTAGTCTATCCCTTCGGGTATGGTCTTTCCTATACTACGTTTGACTGGAATGTTTCCTTTGCGGAAGCTGATGGAAGCACTATTACGGCAGATGATACGCTAGAGGTATCCGTGACGGTTAAAAATACCGGAGATTATGCAGGAAAAGATGTTGTAGAGTTGTATTACAGCGCACCTTATGATTATGAAGGGCCTGCAATTGAAAAGGCACATGTTGTTTTAGGTGATTTTGCCAAAACAGGACTTCTGGCTCCGGGAGAAGAAGAGACGATTACGCTTACTCTGGATGTGAAGAATATGAAGTCTTATGACTATGCGGACGCCAATGAGAATGGTTTCAGCGGCTACGAGCTGGAAGCAGGGGATTACAATATCATCGTAGGAAGCGATTCACATACGGCGAAGGCGAGTGCAGTATATACCTTGAATGACAGTGTGCAGATGCCCACTGATATGAATGCAGACGGCGAAGAAGCAGAAGTTGTAAATGCATTTGATGATGTGAGTGCCGGTATTTTCGGGACGGACACCTATGCATCCTATGTATCCCGTAAAGATTTTGCCGGTACGGTTCCCACAGCCTATTTGGACGACAGTGAAAGAACCCTGACAGATGAATTAAAGGAAGCGCTAGATGAATCGATCAAGCGTAAATACACAGAGCCTGATGAAGGGAAGCCATGGGAAGTAACGGGAGATGCGCCCTCTGCCACACCGGTAAATAACGGGCTGTCTCTGAGGGATATGCTTTATGCCGAGGACGGAAGTTACGTAGGAGAGGTGTCCTTCGATGACCCGCGCTGGGAAACGCTGCTGGATGAAATATCCCTTGAGGAGATGAAGAATCTGGTCGGTTTCGGCGCTTTCCGCACCAATGAAGTAAAGGGCATTGACGGGGTAGTCGGCAAACCGCTCACGATAGATGCAGATGGTCCTAGCGGGTTTACGAGCTTTTTATCGGAATCAGTCGTATACGGGACTTGTGCTTATCAGGCAGAATGTGTAATGGGCTCCACCTGGAATGTTGCTCTGGCAGAGAGAATGGGCGAGCTGGTAGGTGAAGAAGGTCTTGCAGGCAATGAAAAAGGTGACGGATTGCCTTATTCCGGTTGGTATGCACCGGCCGTGAATATCCACCGTTCTCCTTTTGCAGGAAGAAACTGGGAATACTACAGCGAGGACGGCCTGCTGTCCGGCAAATTCGCCGCGGGTGTGATTCGGGGAGCAGAGAAAAAGGGCGTCTACTGTTACGTGAAGCATTTTGCAATCAACGATCAGGAGACGGATCGTGAATATAACGGTATTCTCGTATGGGCGAATGAACAGGCAATGCGGGAGATTTATCTGTTGCCTTTTGAGATTACAGTGAAAGAAGGCGGGGCAACAGGCATGATGTCTTCCTTCAACCGTTTAGGTATGAAATGGGCAGGAGGCAGCTATGCACTGCTTACACAGGTGCTTCGTGATGAATGGGGCTTCCATGGTTCGGTCATTACGGACTATAGCTTAAATACCTATACACACGTGGACGAGATGATTCGTGCCGGCGGCGACCTGTTCTTAACGCAGGATGCCAAGACATTTGCCATGGCTGATGATGCAACGCAGATTAAGCTTCTTCGTCAGGCGACAAAGAATATTTTGTATTCGGTTGTCAACAGCAATGCCATGAGTATCCAAGCAGATGGCTATCTGCTGCCGATATGGATGCTGGTGATGATATTTGTGGATATTACCATTATTGCGGCTTTGATCCTTTGGGGCGTGTTTGCAATCCGTTCCGTAAAAAGTGGGAAAAGCATGAAAAAAGCGTAATGCTATAAATAAAGTGTTATAAAAAGTGAAAGAGCTGCCGCCAAAGGGCGGCGGCTTTTTCACTGTAGAAGGGAAAAAACAATGGAATTGAAATATAATGAGATTATTTCACAGATGTCTCTGGAAGAAAAATGCTATATGTTCTCCGGCAAGGATTTTTGGCTGACCAGAAGCGTAGAGCGTGTTGGAATAAAGAGCATCATGTTGGCGGACGGCCCGCATGGGGTTAGAAAACAAGAAGGCAGGGGGGATCAATTGGGTATACATGGTTCTGTTCCCGCTACCTGTTTTCCGACGGCAGCAGCGACTGCAAATAGCTGGGATCCGTCTCTTGGTGAAGAAATCGGGCGCTGCCTGGGCGAGGAAGCGGCCAGCCAGGGTGTAGGCGTTATTTTGGGACCGGGCCTGAATATTAAAAGAAACCCGCTGTGCGGCCGTAATTTTGAGTATTTTTCTGAGGACCCGTATCTTGCGGGAAAGATGGCGGCCGGTTATATCAGGGGAATTCAGGAAAACGGTGTGTCTGCCTGTCCGAAGCACTTTGCGGCAAATTCTCAAGAGATAAGGCGCATGGCGAGTGATTCAGTCATGGACGAGAGAACTTTACGGGAGATTTATTTGACCGCTTTTGAAATCGCGGTCAAGGAATCGAAGGCAAAGAGTATCATGTCGTCATACAACCGTATAAACGGGGTCTATGCCAATGAGAATAAGCATCTGCTGCAGGACATTCTTCGGGATGAATGGGGATTTGACGGATTTGTGGTTTCGGACTGGGGGGGAAGCAACGACCATGTGGAAGGAGTAAGGGCGGGTGCCCATCTGGAGATGCCTACCACAGGCGGTGACAGCGATGAAGAGCTGATTCAGGCGGTAAAGGATGGAAAAATCGATGAGAGGCTGATTGATAAGCGATTAGATGAGCTTTTGGATGTTATTTTTTCCGCAGGAGCGGCGGTAGAGAAGGCTTCAGGAAAAGCCTTTGATGTGGAAGCGCATCATCAGATGGCGGAAAAAGCCAGTGAAGAGAGCATTGTTCTGTTGAAAAATGAAGATGCTATTCTTCCGCTTAAGAAGGGGACTGCCGTGGCCCTTATCGGGGATTTTGCAAAGACACCACGGTATCAGGGAGCAGGTTCATCTGTAGTGAATCCCACAAAGTTGGATTCCGCAAAGGAAATGATTGAGCGCTTCGAGTTAAATGTAGCTGGGTTTGAGGAGGGATACACCAGGATCGGGCCGAAAAATGCCGCGCTGCAAAACAAGGCAGTGGAGCTTGCAAAGAAGGCGGACGTTGTGCTTTTGTATCTGGGGCTGAATGAGGTTTCAGAAGCAGAGGGGCTTGAACGCCCTCATATGAAGATGCCGGAGAACCAGATTTCTCTGTTAGATGCAATTGAAAAAGTAAACAAAAATATTGTGGTGGTTATGTCGGCAGGTTCTTCAGTGGAGATGCCCTGGCTTTCAAAGTGCAAGGCGTTAATCCATGGATATCTGTGCGGCCAGGCGGGAGCGTCAGCTATGCTGAAAGTGATTATGGGGGAAGTGAATCCGTCAGGGAAGCTTTCAGAGACTTATCCGCTTACGTATGAGGATACGCCGTCTGCTCCCTATTTCCCATCAAGGCAGAGGAATGCGGAATACAGAGAAGGCTTATTTGTGGGTTATCGGTATTTTGAAACGGTGGGTAAGGAGGTGTTATTCCCGTTCGGATACGGAATGAGTTATACCACCTTTACCTATTCCGATCTTCAAATTGAAAAACATAAAAAAAATATGGAAAATCCGGCGACGGTGACATTCACAATCACTAATACAGGAAAAATGGATGGTGCAGAGGTAGCACAAATATATGTAAATGCCAAGGCGCCTGCTGTGTACCGCCCGGCAAAAGAGCTAAAGGGTTTTAAAAAAATATTTCTGAAGGCCGGCGAGAGCAAAAAGGTCACGATTCCCTTGGATGATAAGGCATTCCGATATTTTAATGTAAAAACAAACCGTTTTGAGGTTGAAGGCGGCGAGTATAAGATTATG
Organism: Kineothrix sp. MB12-C1; assembly: GCF_030863805.1. Classification (NCBI taxonomy): domain Bacteria; kingdom Bacillati; phylum Bacillota; class Clostridia; order Lachnospirales; family Lachnospiraceae; genus Kineothrix; species Kineothrix sp. MB12-C1. The sequence goes on along the minus strand of NZ_CP132957.1, from coordinate 1,582,242 downwards.
GTAGGCGCCTCTGTAGCGGATATTCGTTTAGCGGGAAGTGTAGTTATGGAAGGTACAAATGCAACCTCTCCGTACGATATGGCAAACCTGCCCAGTTATGCGAATGGGGATATTTTATCGATAACGGACAAGGAGTGGGAAGAACTGCTGGGGCATGAAATTCCGGACGGAAGTTGGAGTGGGACACTGGAAGCAAATGACGCAATCTGTCAGTTATACTATGCGAAAAGTGCACCGGCAAGGCTGGTCTATAAGATATTGACAAGGATGCTGGATAAGAGCTTGAAAAAAGGAAAACCGGATTTGAACATCCTGTTTATTTACAATATGACCTTTAGGGGAATCGGAAAAATGACAGGCGGAATGGTCAGCAGTTATATGGTAGACGGAATCATGAGGATTATCAACGGGCACTTTTTTGGAGGACTTAGACAGGTGATCTCCGGATTTTTCAAACAAAGAAAAGTTGTGAAAAAGGCGGATAGAATGAAGTAGGAGAAAAGTGCGTATGAAGTTTTTTGAAAGTTTTTGGGAAAAAAATCCAAAGGCTGCCAGGTGGATTAGAGAAGGCGGACTATTTATCATTTTTAGTTATGTAATCACGTTTTTGAAATATCTGATGTTACTGTTTTTGCCGGCGTTGTTTGCGTCCTATAAAAATAATGGCTGGGGATGGCCGGCAATTGAAGGAAGCTTATTTGGAGCGAGTTTTACTTTTAATATCATTGGATATACCGTTGCAGACGGAGGTATGGCATACATGTTTGCAAATCTTATTTCCAGTTTTTTGGGGGAATGCATCAATTTCCCGCTGCAGAGAAATATTACATTCCGCAGTAAAGGCCCCCTTAAGCTGCAGATACCTCTTTATTTTCTTGGATGGGTCGTAATCTTTTTAGTAGTAAATGCCATCAACAGTATCTGGGTTGGTGCGGCAAAGGTCCTGCTTCCGGCAGCAGTTTATAATATTGGAACAACTATCTTGACCGGAGGAGTAGCAATGGTTGTATTTTTTGTCATCAACAAAATTATTTTTGCAGAGAGCTTCGGAAAGAAAAAAATATGAAATTGATTTAAGCGCATTACAACTGGTGATAGAGAATAAGATAAACATACAATTTAAAACATTCATAAAAGAATTGGTATATTTTCATAAATTTAACAAACAATAAGTTTACTGAAAATATATGATGAACTTTATGGAGGAAGCAGCATGAAAGCAACAGGCATTGTAAGAAGAATAGACGACCTTGGCCGTATTGTTATACCTAAAGAAATTAGGAGAACCCTTCGCATCAGAGAATCGGATCCGCTGGAGATATTTACCGATAGAGAGGGAGAGATTATCTTGAAAAAATATTCCCCCATTGGAGAGATGACAACCTTCGCAAAACAGTATGCAGAAAGTCTCGCTCAAGTCTCCGGACATACCGCTTTGATTACCGATAGGGATCAATTTATCGCTGTATCAGGCGGATATAAAAGTTTACTAGGGAAATCTCTTAGCAGAGAATTAGAGGAAAAGATTAATAACAGGGAAACTATCATCGCAGCAAAGGGTGACCGCAACTTTATCCCTATTTCTACCGATAGCGGAGAGGAATTTTTTCATGAAGCAATCAATCCTATTATTTGTGAAGGGGATGTTATCGGAGCGGTAATACTTGTCGAAAATGAAGAAAAAGGAAAAATGGGAGAAGTGGAACAAAAGCTCATTTTATCGGCGGCAGGATTTCTTGGAAGACAAATGGAACAATAAAAGTAAAAAAATAAATGCTGTTTGTGATTTAAGTTCATTGCTTAAATCGCAGACAGCATTGTTATTTTATAGGAAAGGCCTTATTACATTGAAATATAAAAATATTCAATCTGTGTACATAAAAGCCTTTCGGGTAAACGATGGTTATAAGTATTGGGCATATTTGCCGTCGGGAGCATCGAAGAAGCAGATACCAATCACACCTCGACCTGTATGTGCCCCTATCGCGCAGCCAACGGTAGATATTAACCTATCTTTTGACGTCAATAATTCATCGGATAGGCCGAGAACAAAGGAAAGTGCTTCTCTGTCTTCGCCATGGCAGAAAGCGATTGTCTGCGAAGAAAGCCCTTGTGTGTTTTCTTTTACATAATCCACCAGTGTTCTCAGAGACTTTTTGCGTCCGCGCACGGTCTTTATTACTTGAAGGCTTCCGGTCTTATCCACGATAAGAACAGGTTTTATATCCAAGGTTTCTGCAATGACTCCTTTGAATTTGGAAAGCCGGCCGCCTTTAATAAGGTAAGCTAAGGTTTGAACGGTAAACACATGATGTACATGAGAAATATAATAATCGGCAGCTTCCAGAAGTATTTCCTTAGAAGCACCGTTTTCCAACATCGTGACCAGCTTGGATACGAGCAGCCCAAAGCCTATGGAAGCACATTTGGAATCGATAATAGTAAGATCGAAGTTGGGATACTGCTCTATGACGTTAGCCTTGGCAATATTTGCAGCATTGAAGGTACCTGCAATACCGGTGGAGAAGCAAAGATAAATAATAATATCGCCCTTTTTCGCATAGGGGAGGAATGCTTCTTCGAACATAGCAGGATTGATATGATAGGTCTTCACATCTCTTTTCGTATCGTCCAGAATCCCATAGAATTCAGAAGTTTGAATCGTCTGTCCGTCCAGATAATCAATCTCATCGATAACGACTGGAGTAGGGATAACATGCAATTGATGCTCTTGAATATATTGCCCCGGTAAATCGGAAGCAGAATCCGTAATGATTTTAAGCATATAAATACCTCTCTGGGTTATCTCTAGGATTGGCTCATGCGGTCCAATAACTCAATCTTAATGTCGTATAACTTCTTGGATAGATCCACATATACCTTATGAGGGTTAATCAGACGTCTTGTTTCATCCCATAAAGTATCCAGCTCTTTCTGGCAATAAGCCCGGATATCCATAACTTTCGGCGATTCATAGCAGCATTCTCCATTGATGAAAATAGGAACCATAATTTCGCGCAAAGTGTAGCTGCCTCCCGGAAGTTTCGTCTTTTTCCATGGTTCTAAAGGATCGAATAAGAGAAGGGATTCATTTTCATTGAACTCTTCTTCCACCAAGCAGATTAAATCAGCTTTTATTTTACCGGAGGCCTTTTCGTAAATGCGATAAATCTTCTTATTTCCGGGATTTGTAACCTTTTCTGTATTCTCAGATAATTTAATCTTAGGGATGAAGGAACCATCCTTATCTTTAATTGCTGCCAACTTATAGACACCGCCGAATGCCGGACAGTCTTTGGATGTAATAAGACTTGTCCCCACGCCCCAGGAAGTAATGGCTGCGCCTTGTACCTTAAGGCTATCGATAAGAAACTCGTCCAAATCGTTAGAGGCGGAGATGACCGCATCAGGGAAACCTGCATTGTCCAGCATTTTCCGAGCTCTTTTGGAAAGGTATGCCAAATCTCCGCTGTCCAGACGAATGCCGTAGAAAGAAAGGGGAATCCCTGCTTTTCTCATCTCTTTGAAGACGCGAATAGCGTTAGGCACACCTGATTTCAATGTGTCGTAGGTATCTACAAGCAAGATGCAGGCTGAGGGATACATTTCAGCATAAGTTTTAAAGGCGGTGTATTCATCGGGAAAACTCATGATCCAGCTATGGGCATGGGTACCTTTCACCGGAACATTGAAGAGCTGTCCGCAGAGAACATTAGAGGTGCCGACACAACCACCGATCATAGCGGCTCTTGCACCGTAGACTCCTGCATCCGGTCCTTGTGCGCGACGAAGGCCGAATTCCATAATTCCGTCTCCTCTGGCAGCATAGCATACGCGGGAAGCTTTGGTCGCAATGAGACTTTGGTGGTTAATAATATTTAAAATGGCAGTTTCTACAAGCTGGGCTTGCATCACCGGCGCAATAACTTTTACTATTGGTTCGCGGGGAAAGATAACAGTGCCTTCGGGAATCGCATATATATCTCCTGTAAAGCGAAAATCCCTTAAATAATTAAGGAAATCCGGTGCAAAAATACTAAGGCTGGCAAGATAAGCGATATCCTCCTCAGAAAAGCGCAGCTCCTTAATGTACTGGATGACCTGCTCTAGTCCGGCAGAAATTGCATATCCGCCGTCACTTGGATTGGTGCGGTAAAAAACATCAAAAATTACAGTTTCATTCTGACTTTTGTTTTTGAAATAGCCCTGCATCATAGTTAGCTCGTACAGATCTGTGAGCAAGGTCAGATTTTGTCGGTCCATTTTTCCTCCCATCGCGTCGTGGTCATTGTGGCCTTTCACGCATTAACTTTTTAAATCATTTAGTATTTTAGCACACTTCTCCCGGATATGCTATAGAATTTTGCTCACTGTCATGACAGTGGTAATTGTTACAGTTCATAATCCTGTCAGGCAGCGAACTGTAACAGCATCCAACCCATTAAAATTGCCTTCGGCAAGGGGCGGATGCCTGAAAGCCACTACTTGAATGGCTCCGATGCCGTGCAGCGAGGTGCACGGTACGGTCTGAGTAGTGATTGTTAATTCACCTTTTCATCTTCCTTTTTTCGTTATTGCTTGACAAACGCCCATTTTACGCCTTATAATCACATTTATCAATAAACTGTATTATGCATTATAATTAGTAAAATTATAAGGAATAATAGTATAACAATAGCGATGACGAAGACAGTAAGTATCTTGTGAAAGACACAGCGAGCCGGTGATTGGTGGAAGACCGGCATGAGTAGGATGATACTGAATATCACTTTCGAGCTGCAATTCTAAAATAACCTGGGAAGAGCGAGAATGGTTTCCGATCCCGGATAAAGTAAGTATTGCCGGTATTCCTCCGTTAAAGGAAGCCATATATCCCGTAGATGAATTCGCAAAGCTGCTTTGCAGTGGGTGAAGGATAATCGGGCGTATGTTGTAACAGGTGGTAATGCGGGAAATTTAACCTCATCCTTTTACAGGATGGGGGTTTTTTAGTTATAGTTAAGAAAGGATGAAATCAATGTATCAGAAAGTATCTGCCAATTTAAATTTTGTAGAGCGTGAAAAACAGACCGAGCAATTCTGGAAGGATGAGAACATATTTGAGAAAAGTATGGAAAATCGAAAAGATAGTCCTACCTATACCTTTTATGACGGGCCTCCGACCGCAAACGGCAAGCCGCATATCGGGCATGTATTAACTCGTGTAATCAAAGATATGATTCCCAGATATCGTACGATGAAGGGGTATATGGTGCCGAGAAAGGCAGGCTGGGATACCCATGGACTTCCGGTTGAGCTGGAAGTGGAAAAAGAGCTTGGACTGGATGGAAAAGAACAGATCGAAGCGTACGGACTCGATCCTTTTATTGTGAAATGTAAGGAGAGTGTATGGAAATATAAGGGCATGTGGGAAGACTTTTCCGGAACCGTCGGTTTTTGGGCGGATATGGATGACCCTTATGTGACTTACGACGATAATTTCATCGAATCGGAATGGTGGGCATTGAAGCAGATTTGGGATAAGAACCTTCTATATAAAGGATTTAAGATTGTTCCTTATTGCCCTCGTTGCGGGACTCCTCTTTCATCTCATGAAGTGGCACAGGGATATAAAGATGTGAAAGAACGTTCTGCAGTGGCACGTTTTAAGGTGAGAAATGAAGATGCCTATATTCTTGCATGGACAACAACCCCGTGGACGCTTCCGTCTAACGTGGCTCTTTGCGTGAATCCTTCGGAGATTTATGTGAAGGTGAAAGCAGCAGACGGCTATACCTATTATATGGCAGAAGCGTTGTTGGATAAGGTGCTTGGCAGCTTGGGAGATGAAGAAAAGGGTATTCCTGCTTATGAAGTGTTGGAAACTTATACAGGCAAGGATCTTGAATATAAAGAATACGAGCCGCTTTTTGATTATGCTTTGGAAATCTGTGAAAAGCAGCATAAGAAAGCACATTATGTGACATGTGATAACTATGTTACTCTGACTGACGGTACCGGTGTAGTTCATATCGCCCCTGCCTTCGGTGAGGACGATGCCAGTGTAGGCCGTATTTATGATCTGCCTTTTGTACAACTCGTGGATTCCAAGGGCGAGATGACAGCAGAGACGGATTATGAAGGCATATTTTGTAAAAAAGCGGATCCTATGATCCTGAAGGATCTTGAGAAAAAGGGATTGCTATTCAATGCGCCCAACTTCGAACACAGCTATCCGCATTGCTGGCGCTGTGATACTCCGCTCATTTACTATGCGCGCGAGTCATGGTTCATTAAAATGACGGCGGTAAAAGAGGATCTGATCCGTAATAATAATACGATTAACTGGATTCCTGAATCCATCGGTAAGGGCCGCTTCGGTGATTGGCTGGAAAATATTCAGGATTGGGGTATCTCGAGAAACCGTTATTGGGGAACGCCTCTAAATGTATGGGAGTGCCGGGATTGCGGCGAAATGGCATGCATTGGAAGCCGTGAAGAGCTGGAGGCGCTAAGCGGAAATGAAGCAGCGAGAACTGTGGAACTTCATAGACCATATATCGATGAAATTACGGTAGGATGTTCCAAATGCGGCGGTACGATGAAGCGTGTGCCGGAAGTTATTGACTGCTGGTTCGACTCGGGCGCTATGCCATTTGCGCAGCATCACTATCCTTTTGAGAATAAAGAACTATTTGAAAAGCAGTTCCCTGCACAGTTTATCTCTGAGGCTGTGGACCAGACAAGAGGATGGTTCTACTCTTTGCTCGCTGAGTCTACTCTTTTATTCAATAAAGCACCTTATGAAAATGTAATTGTACTCGGACATGTGCAGGATGAGAATGGACAGAAGATGAGTAAGTCCAAGGGAAATGCCGTGGACCCCTTCGAGGCGCTGGCTACCTATGGTGCAGATGCGATCCGCTGGTATTTCTACATCAATTCCGCCCCATGGCTTCCGAATCGTTTTCATGGAAAAGTGGTGCAGGAGGGACAGCGTAAGTTCATGGGTACACTTTGGAATACCTATGCATTCTTTGTACTGTACGCGAATATCGATGGATTCGATGCTACGAAGTATCGATTGGAATACGATAAGCTTCCGGTCATGGATAAATGGCTGCTCTCCAAATTAAATACCCTCGTAAAGGATGTGAATTCCTTTATGGATAATTATAAGATTCCTGAGACGGCAAGAGCGCTCGATGATTTCGTAGATGATATGAGCAATTGGTATGTAAGAAGAAGCCGCGAACGCTTCTGGGCTAAGGGAATGGAGCAGGATAAGATCAATGCTTATATGACCCTTTATACAGCTCTTGTAACAGTAAGCAAATGTGCGGCTCCGATGATTCCTTTTATGACGGAGGATATCTACCGCAACCTCGTTTGCAATATCGATAAGAGTGCGCCGGAAAGCGTACACCTATGTGACTTCCCGACAGCGGATGAATCCTTTATCGATAAGAAGCTGGAAGAAGATATGGATGAGGTGTTGAAAGTAGTTGTAATGGGACGCGCCTGCAGAAATGCAGCTAATATTAAGAATCGTCAGCCAATCGGCCAGATGCTTATAAAGGCTCCCCATGCACTGGGAAGCTTCTACCAGGATATAATAAAAGAAGAGCTGAATGTGAAGGAAGTGGAATTTGCTGAGGATGTAAGGGAATTCACAAGCTATAGCTTTAAGCCTCAGCTTCGTACGGTAGGGCCGAAATACGGCAAACAGCTTGGCGGTATTCAAAAAGAACTGGCAGCCCTCGATGGCAATGAGGCCATGGATAAACTGAATGCCGAGGGTATGCTCACCTTTGAAATCAATGGAGTTTCTGTGGAACTTACGAAGGAAGATCTGTTAATAGAGATGAGCCAGAAGGAAGGCTATGTATCCGAAGCCGATAATACGGTAACAGTCGTTCTTAATACTCAATTATCCGAGGAACTTGTGGAGGAAGGTTTCGTATATGAAATTATCAGTAAGATACAGACAATGCGTAAAGAGGCGGATTTCGAAGTAATGGATCATATTAAGGTATCTGTCAGCGGCAACGATAAGATTGCGGGTATTATAAAGAAAAATGAGGGTATGATATCAGCAAAGGTATTGGCTGATGAAATGGTAACGGAAGAAACACTCGCTATTTCTAAGGAATGGAACGTAAATGGTGAAAATGTTGTAATCGGCATTGGCAAAAGATAGAAGCGGTTGCTTTTTAGGCGGATATTGTATTATCGTGATAGGAAGAAATCGAGTGGAGGTCATGTATGGCTAAGAAACCGGCCTTGTCCTTTGACAAGGATTTATTTAAAAGAAGTGTAGTTTATAATGTAAAGACGTTGTATAGAAAAAACATGAAGGAAGCAACTCCCCAGCAGGTGTTCCAGGCAGTTTCTTATGCTATTAAGGATGCTATTGTAGATCATTGGATGGCGACGCAGGAAGCCTATGAGAAACAAGATTCCAAAATGGTCTATTATTTGTCCATGGAATTCCTGATGGGGAGAGCATTGGGGAATAATATTCTTAATTTGCAGGGCTTTAAAGCGGTAAAAGAGGCGTTGGATGAATTAGGTATGGACCTAAATGCTATTGAAGACCAGGAACCGGATGCGGCTCTCGGTAACGGTGGGCTAGGAAGGTTAGCGGCTTGTTTCCTCGATTCCTTGGCAACGCTTGGATATCCGGCTTATGGCTGTGGTATCCGTTATCGCTATGGTATGTTCAAACAGCAGATCAGGGATGGTTATCAGATTGAGATCCCCGATAATTGGTTGGAGAACGGGAATCCTTTTGAATTAAGAAGGCCGGAATATGCCAAAGAAGTTAAGTTCGGCGGCTATGTTAATGTCTATGTAGATGAGAACGGCAGGAATAATTTTAGGCAGGAAGGCTATCAGTCGGTCCATGCGATTCCTTATGATCTGCCGATCGTAGGCTATGGAAATGGCATTGTGAATACGCTGCGTATATGGGATGCTCAGCCGGTAGAATGTTTTAAATTGGATTCCTTCGACAAGGGGGATTATCAAAAAGCAGTGGAGCAAGAGAACCTTGCGAGAAATATCGTCGAGGTACTTTATCCCAATGATAATCATTACGCGGGTAAGGAACTTCGTTTGAAGCAGCAATACTTCTTTATCTCGGCATCGGTACAGGAAGCAGTGGCAAAATATATGCGTACGCATGATGACGTTCGCAAATTTCATGAAAAGGTAGCTTTCCAGTTAAATGATACGCACCCGACCGTAGCGATTGCAGAACTAATGCGTATTCTGATGGATGAGCACTATCTCTCATGGGAAGAGGCATGGGAAGTTACAACAAAGACATGTGCGTATACCAATCATACCATTATGTCGGAAGCCCTTGAGAAATGGCCCATCGAGCTATTTTCCAGACTTCTCCCCAGGGTATATCAGATTGTAGAAGAAATTAACCGTCGTTTCATTATTCAGATAGAGCGGGCATATCCGGGTAACCAGGATAAGGTCCGCAAGATGGCAATTATCTATGACGGTCAGGTGAAGATGGCCCATTTGGCGATTGCGGCAGGATATTCTGTCAATGGTGTAGCAAGACTTCATACGGAAATCTTAAAGCAACAGGAGCTTAAAGACTTCTATGAAATGATGCCGGAGAAGTTCAACAACAAGACTAACGGCATTACACAGAGGCGTTTCTTGCTTCACGGCAATCCTCTCTTGGCAGAGTGGGTGACTTCCCATGTGGGCGCTGATTGGATTACTGATTTGCCTCGTATTAGCAAGCTGAAGGTCTATGCGGAGGATGAAAAGGCACAGCAGGAATTCATGAACATCAAATATAAGAATAAGGTCCGCCTGGCGGAATATATTCTGGAACACAACGGAATTGAAGTGAATCCGCGTTCTATTTTCGATGTACAGGTAAAACGCCTGCATGAATATAAGAGACAGCTTTTGAATATTCTTCATGTGATGCATCTATATAATCAGCTAAAAGAACATCCGGAGATGGATTTCTATCCGAGAACGTTTATCTTCGGGGCAAAGGCGGCAGCCGGATATGTGAATGCGAAGTTGACCATTAAATTAATCAATGCGGTAGGCGAAGTGGTGAACAACGATCCTGCAATCCATGACAAGATTAAGGTAGTTTTCATCGAAGATTATAAAGTATCCAATGCGGAGATGATTTTTGCAGCGGCAGATGTTTCGGAGCAGATATCCACAGCGAGCAAGGAAGCGTCGGGAACGGGTAACATGAAGTTCATGTTAAACGGTGCGCTGACTTTAGGTACGATGGATGGCGCAAATGTGGAAATTGTAGAAGAAGCAGGCAGCGACAATGCTTTTATCTTCGGCCTTAGCTCGGATGAGGTCATTCGTTATGAGAACTTTGGCGGCTATGATCCTATGGAGATTTTCAATAACAATGCGAATGTGAGGAAAGTGTTGATGCAGTTGATCAACGGCACTTACTCTAAAAATGATCCGGATTTATTCCGACCGCTTTATAACTCTCTTTTAAATACACAGAATACGGCAAAGGCTGATACTTACTTTATTCTGAAAGACTTCGATTCTTATGCACAGGCGCAGAAGAAGGTGGAGAGAGCTTATAGAAATGAAAAGGGCTGGGCAAAGAGCGCGATTATAAATGTGGCATGCTCCGGTAAGTTCTCTTCCGATCGTACGATTGAAGAGTATGTGAAAGATATTTGGCATTTGGAGAAGGTAGTGTTACCTCCTAAAAGTGAGATAAAGAAATAACAATATAAAAGGAAGCTCTCCTTTTGTTAGATGGGAAAAAGTCTGACAAAAGGAGACTTTTTTTGTTTGAATTAATTGAAAAATGTAATATATAGAAAAAAATCGATTGAAAAGAGAAGAAAATTGTATATTATTAACAAAAAAATGTTGATAAAGTAAAATTGAGAAGGATTAACCGTATAGGGAGGAAGGGATATGAAATCGATAAAAATAAAAATGTTGTTTATGATCTGCATCTGGCTTTTGGTGTCAATATTTGGAATGCTTATTCTGGCCAGAAATATGAACGATACAAAAAAAGTGAGTGAAACGCTTTTAAGCAGGCAAATGCAAGATTTGAATGATATCTCCGGGTTGATGGAGCAGTTTAAAAGCATACAAAGTCTAACTTTAAATCACGTAATTTTAGGAAGGGGAATTCGAATTGAAGCAATTGAAAAGGAAATACAAGTAGCTTTTGGAGAAATAGATTTAATGGCGGATTCTTACGAGAGCAGGATGAATGAAGAGTGCCGGCCGATTTTTGCAGGATTGCAGGAAGATTTAAAAACTTATAAGGAATTGGTCAATGATATTTTAAAGTATAGCAGCGGTATTAAGAAATCGGATGCAGAGCTTTTGGTCACGACCAACCTTCCTGATGTGGTGAGCAGCGCAGAAGAAAAGTTGCAGCAATTAAAAGATAGTGCGAATGCTTCGGTGGTAGAGGGTAAACTGGAGTTGATAAGATACACGGAGCAAATTCCCAATGTTTTAGCGGGCTCTATATTACTTCTTGTTATAGCAGCTACCGTTACGGCAATTGCCATAAACCGCATGATTATACATCCCGTGGTGCTCTCCACGAAGCAACTTGGAAAGATGATCGCTGAGATAGAAAGACAGGAGGGTGACTTGAATCATCGCCTGCAAGCGAAAACCAACGATGAAATTGGCAGCTTGTTAAAAGGAATGAATCTGATACTCGATATTCTGCAGGGTGCAATAAGCGGGGTGATTCATACGTGCAGCCGTCTTACAGCACTGCAGGAACTTGTATACCAAAGTGCAAATAATGCACAGCAAGGGGCAAATGATACGGCTGCAGTCGTAGAAGAAATAGTGGCTGGAATGGATAATGTGCGAGGTGCTATCTTGACGGTTGCCCGCAATAATGAGGATGTTAATGCAAAGGTTCAGGGTATGATGGAGAAAGCACTGGAAGGCTCTCAATATATAGTAGGAGTAAAAGAAAATGCGAATATTCTCCAGAAGCAGGCGATTACAAGTAAAAATGAAGCGAGTGAGATAATTATTAAAATTGACGGATCTGCCAGAAAATCCGTGACGGATAGTAAGCGGATAGAAGAAGTAGTAAACCTTTCGAGGGATATTTTAGGTATTGCAGATCAGACTAATTTATTGGCATTAAATGCTTCTATAGAAGCTGCAAGGGCAGGGGAATTAGGAAAAGGCTTTGCTGTTGTAGCAGAAGAAATCAGAAAGCTGGCAGATGATTCTAAGAAGATAGCTAATAATATTCAGAATATCAGTCATGAGGTATTTGTCACGGTACAATCGTTGGCGGATAATGCAATGTTGCTTTTGACATTTGTAAATGAAAAGGTCCTTCCTGATTATGACGTACTGGAAAATACCGGAGTGGAATACTATAGATCCTCAGTGGTCATTGATAACATAATGAAAGAGTTTTATGATGCTATGAATAGTCTGGCAATGATGTCGGGTGAAATTGTAGATGCGAATCAGATAATGGAGCTGACAATAGAAGAAAGTCAGGTAGGAATAGCGCATGTATCGGGCAATACATGCGAGCTAACGAAAGGAATGGGGCAGATTACCAGTACCTTAACAGAAATAAATATAGTATTGGAGGAACTGCAAGGTAAAACGGAGTGTTTTGAGAAAATTTAAAAAATTAAGTAAAGTGAATTAAATGTTGCGGGGCAAATTGTATAAAAAAATAATGAATAAATATATAAAATAAGCAATATGACGATGAAAAAAGAAAAATATTGAGGGTGGAAAGAAAATTATTGTATATTTTATATTCTTCTTAGTTGCTAAAATATGGCTGTAAGTAAAAAACATATCATTTAGGGAGGAAACCAAATGAAGAGAAAAATTTTAAGTGTAATCCTGGCAACAACAATGCTTGCTACCATGCTGGTTGGCTGTGGCAGCAGCACAGCGACAACAGAAGAAGCGGCAGCACCGAAAACAGAGGAAGCGGCACCGGCGGCGGAAGAAGCAGCACCGGTTGAAGAAGCGGCTGAAGAAGTAGCAGAGGAAGTGGCAGAAGCAGCAGGATGTGAAGGTGTTGATGGTCTTAATATCGGTATCTGTATTTACAAATTCGATGATAACTTCATGACCTTATACAGGGAAGAGTTAAAATCTTACTTGGAAGCAGGCGGAGCTACCGTTACGGTAATGGATGGTAAAAACGATCAGGCAGAGCAGACGAACCAGATTCAGAACTTCATTACAGAGGGAGTTGACATATTAATTGTAAACTTGGTGCAGTCCTCGGCAGCTCAGCAGATTACCGATCAGTGTGCGAAGGCAGAGATTCCGGTTGTATTCATTAACCGTGAGCCTGCGGATGAAGAAAAAGACAGATGGGCGTCTGAAGGAATTATGGCAACCTACGTCGGTGCGGATGCCAGACAGTCCGGTACATATCAGGGTGAAATCGTTAATGCATTACCGGATAAAGGAGATATTAATGGTGACGGAACTGTAGCATATGTAATGGTAGTGGGCGATCCTGAGAACGTGGATGCGCAGTACAGAACAGAATTCTCTGTAAAAGCGGTAGAAGCTTCCGGGATGACAGTGAAAAAACTGGATGAGCAGCGCGGTGACTGGGATCAGGCAAAAGGACAAGAGATTGTTGCGAATGCTTTGACTGCATATGGCGATGAAATAGAAGTTGTATTTTGTAACAACGACGCAATGGCGCTCGGCGCAAAGCAGGCGATTGAAGCAGCCGGCAGAACGGTAGGTACGGATATTTATTTGTTGGGTGTTGATGCCTTGACAGAAGCTCTTGAGAATGTTATTTCCGGAACAATTACAGGTACGGTATTCAATGACCATATCGGCCAGTCTCATGCGGCGGCGGAAGCGGCGGCGGCATTTGCAGCAGGTGAAACACTCGATACATTGATCGGTGTAGATTATATCAAGGTTACAAAGGATAACGCACAGGAAATTCTGGATATTATTCAGTAGATAAAAGGGGATGTATTAATTTTTCTGGGTGTGTCAGGCGGCACACCCGGAATCTATGCAATGATTCAGTATCATGAGAGGAAGGTTATGCTGATATGAGTCAATACATGTTAGAAATGAATGAAATATATAAAAGCTTTCCCGGAGTTCAGGCGCTGGATAATGTAACGATTAAAGTGAGACCCGGAACTGTACATGCGCTGATGGGAGAAAACGGTGCAGGTAAATCTACTTTAATGAAGTGCTTGTTCGGTATATATAAAATGGATGCCGGAGAAATTATTTTCCAGGGTAAACCGGTAAAAATTGCAAATGCGGAGGATGCATTGGAAAAAGGCATTGCGATGGTGCATCAGGAACTGCAGCCGATTCCGGAAAGAAGCATCGGAGAAAATATTTTCTGCGGCAGATATCCGTTGAAAAAGTTTGGGCCGATTAAGGTAGTGGATCATAAAAAAATGTATACGGAGGCAGAGCGCTTATTGGAAGAAGTGAGGATGCCGTATAATCCCAAAAAGAAGATGGGAACACTGTCGATTTCCCAGATGCAGTCAGTAGAAATTGCCAAAGCGGTTTCTATGGAAGCAAAGGTAGTTATTCTGGATGAGCCTACCTCGTCTTTGACGGATAATGAGGTAGAAGCCTTATTTGCCATTATCGAGGATTTAAAGAAAAAGGGCGTTTCTATTATTTATATTTCACATAAAATGGATGAAATTCTAAGGATTTCCGATGATGTATCTATTATGCGTGACGGACAATATGTGGGAACCTGGGAAGCGAAAGATTTAACAATGGATATGATTATTGCAAGGATGGTAGGGCGTGAACTGACTAATGTATATCCTCCGAAGGATAATGTTCCGGGAGAGGTTATTCTGGAGTTGAAAGAATTGACAAGTATTTTGCCCGGTTCCTTTAAGGATGTTAATCTGACCATACGAAAAGGTGAAATACTCGGAATCGGAGGTTTGGTCGGCGCACAGAGAACAGAACTTATGGAAGCGGTATTCGGGGTACGCCATATCCAATCAGGCGATATTATTTATAAAGGGAAGAAGATACATATCAAACGTCCTCACGATGCGATCCAAAATGGAATCGGATTAATTACAGAGGATCGAAGAGGCACCGGTATTTTCGGCGTACTGAGCATTGCAGATAACGTATCTATTGCTTCTATCGATAAGTATTTAGAAGCTGGCATTATGGTCAATGACAAAAAGGTTGAAAAGCTGGTACAGGAAAATGTGGCAAAATTAAGTATTAAAACACCAAACAGTAGAACACAGATTAAATCCTTATCCGGCGGTAATCAACAGAAAGTTATTATATCGAGGTGGCTGGCCAATGATCCGGAAGTATTAATTATGGATGAGCCTACACGAGGCATTGATGTCGGTGCCAAGTATGAAATCTACCAAATTATAATCAATCTGGCAAAGCAAGGAAAGGCAATTGTTATGATTTCATCAGAAATGGCAGAGCTTATCGGTGTATCGGATAGAATTGCAGTTATGTGTAATGGCCGTGTAACTGGAGAACTGACACGAGAAGAAGCTACCCAGGAGCGAATTATGCAACTTGCAACACACTTTGATCAAGGAGGAAATGGACATGAATAAAGTGA
Source organism: Kineothrix sp. MB12-C1 (assembly GCF_030863805.1). Classification (NCBI taxonomy): domain Bacteria; kingdom Bacillati; phylum Bacillota; class Clostridia; order Lachnospirales; family Lachnospiraceae; genus Kineothrix; species Kineothrix sp. MB12-C1. The sequence goes on along the minus strand of NZ_CP132957.1, from coordinate 1,566,644 downwards.
AGGCTTCTCGTTTTAAAAATAGTATTTTCGATCATATGTTAATTGTTATTTTATTTTTGCTTGTAGTGGGAGTCAGTATTGCGAAACCGAATTTCTTATCAGGCAGTAACTTTGCTAATATTTCGGTAAATACTGCAGTACGTTTCATTATTGCTTTGGGAGTCAGCGGCTGCCTGATTACAAAAGGTACTGATCTTTCGGCAGGGCGCATGGTTGGACTCGGCGCTTGTATCGCAGGTACACTTTTGCAGAAAGCAGACTACAGCGATAAGTTTTTCAAAGGCTTGGGGGATATTCCGATTGTTGCAGTATTACTAATTGTAATCATGGTCTGTGCAGTGTTTGGTGTGGCCAATGGATGCGTTGTAGCTTTTTGGAAAGTACCTCCATTCATTGCAACTTTGGGTATGCAGATTATCGTATATGGTCTTTGCCTCGTCTACACAAAAGCAGTTCCGCTGGGCGGCTACAGGGAAGCGTATACGAATATTGCAACGGGTAGGTTTTTGGGCATTCCCTATTTTTTTATCATTGCTTTTTTCATTGGTTTATTCATGTGGTTTTTATATAATAAGACAAGACATGGAAAATATATGTATGCTATCGGCGGCAATGAAGCGGCGGCAGAAGTTTCCGGTGTCAATGTAAGTAAAACGATAATCCTTATTTACGCATTGGCAGCAGGACTCTATGCGACGGCCGGTTTCCTGTTAGGAGCCAAGGCGGGAGGCGCCTCTGTAAATACGGGGTTGGGATACGAATTGGAGGCAATTGCGGCATGTACCATCGGAGGTGTTTCTACAAACGGCGGTGTTGGCAAAGTATCCGGTATTTTAATCGGTGTATTAGTATTCGAGTTATTAAAGTCTTCCATGCAGTTCTTGAGAATCGATACATCGTGGCAATATGTAGTACAGGGACTTGTGATTGTAATTGCGGTAGCATTGGACCTGAGAAAATATCTTGCGAAAAAATAAAATACGTTATACGTTATATATAACTACGGTACGAGAATAGTAGAATTGTAAATCCTCAGCGTTATTTGCGTTGAGGATTTAGCAGATTTATTGTTACTGTTCACAGCGCCGTGCGATAGGTGTTCTTAAGTTACTATTCACAGCCGTTATTCCGCGAAGTTAAAATCGCGATGCCAAATGCTTTATCTTGGCATTTTTATGTGATTTTACGAGTGCTTCAGGCGCAAAAATGCAGTTAAACTGCATTTTGTGTGCATTCTGTTGCTGGGCACAGCGAAGCTGTGAACAGTAACGTTCTTAAAGGAGAAAACAGATGCTATATCGTGTTATGTTAGTGGATGATGAAGAAGAAGTAATACAGGCGATTCTTCAGAAAATTGATTGGGAGACATTGGGTTTTCAGGTGGTAGGATATGCCAAAAATGGACAGGATGCTCTGGAAATGTTAGAAACCCTTGAGACAGATGTCATTATGACGGATATAAAGATGCCGTTTATGGATGGGATTACCTTATGTAAAAAGGTAAAAGAGCAGTATGGAAATATTCATATCCTTATTTTTTCGGGATTTGATGAATTTGAATATGCCAGGGAAGCAATTAAAGCGGAAGTGGAGGAGTATATTTTAAAACCTACGAACGCAAAGGAGCTGTCGGAAGTATTTTTAAGGCTTAAGAATTCCATCGATAAAGAGCGCAGGGAAAGTACAGATATACAAAAGCTCAAGGAATATTATATGGAGAGTCTCCCTGTTATGCAGAAGCAATATATGATTAGCTTAATAGAGGGCAATCTGTCTGACGACCAGATTCAAGCTTATTTGGATATGTATCAGTTGAATCTCGGTTCGCCGTTCTATACGGTAGCGGTAGTTCATGCAAATAATCCTGAACTGCCGGAAGAAGGAAAAGAGCCGCTTGAAAAGCAACTGCTTCTCGTCTCTGCAAAAAAGTATGTGGATGAAAAGTTGAAAGGAAAATATCGATTCGAAAGCCTTATATACCTGGGAAAAATCGTATACATTGTTATGTTGGAGCAAAGTGAAGAATTAAGTGCTTTTATCAATTTTGCGGATCGCATATGCAAAATGACGGAAAGGGCGATTAGTGTATCTTTGTCGGCGGGTATTGGTCAGATGCACAATAAGCTGTCTTTACTGCCCCATTCATACGAGAGTGCCAATGAGGCTATATCGTATAGGGGATTGAATAAGGGGAATTGTGCCATTTATATCGGTGAGGCAGATCCGAGTTTAACCAGCACTCCGATTATAGATATGGAGGGTGTACAGGGTATTGTACAGCAGATAAAATTTGGAAAAGAAAAAGAATTGGAAGAGGCAATTGTACATTTTATGGCAAGGTTGAAGCGAATGGAACTGACGTATCAACAGCTTCAAATAGTGAGCATGGAGGTTGTGACGGAACTATACAAACTGGGTGGAAGTTACCAACTGGACATGCATAAGATTCTAAAGACCGGCACCTACACATTTTCGGATATTGAGGAGATGAACACGGTAGAAAGGTTGGAAGGAGTTCTGAGAAGTGTCTGCTTTACGGTGCGCAATTTGATTCGTAAGGAGAGAAAGGATAGTACAAAGCTTTTGATTGAAAAAGCAAAGGATTACATACAAAATAATTATTCCGATTCAAGATGTACGGTGGAGTCGGTGTGCAGTCATTTGAATATAAGTTCCTGCTATTTTTCCACCTTATTTAAAAGAGAGGTAGGGGTTACATTAATTAATTATGTGACTGACATAAGGATGGAAAAAGCTAAGGAATTACTAAAGAATACGAAAGATAAAACCTATGTAATCGCAGAAAAAGTGGGCTATGCGGAACCGAACTATTTCAGTTATGTATTTAAGAAAAAATTTAAGGTTTCACCTTCTCTTTATCGCATGAATGGAGTGGGATAATGACCGAAAAGGGAAAAGTGTTTTATGACAGAGCAAAAAGGTATATAGGCAGGAAAAGCATTCAGTTCACGTTGGAACTTTCTTTTACAATAGTGGCAATTATTTGCATGACCTTAATTGCCGTAACGTTGCAGAAGAAATTTGAAATAGAAATGCGGGAAACGAAAATAAAATCCACGGAGCAAGTAATCGATCAGGTGCGTCTGAATCTGGAAAATTATCTGCGAAGTATGATGCGGATATCGGATGCCATGTATTATACAACGATTAAGAGCAAGGATATCTCTACAGATTCTCTGCAGGCAGAAATGAATCTGCTGTATGAGGCAAATAAAGATAACCTTGTTTCTGTTGCTTGCTTTGATATCGAAGGAAATCTTTTAGGAGCAACGCCGATTGATGCAGTAAAACGAAATGCAAATATAGCCTATCAGAATTGGTTCGTTACGGCGAATGAGGAGTTGGAGAACTTTCATTTCTCGTTACCTCATGTACAGAATCTATTTGATGATTCCAGTCATAGATACTATTGGGTGATATCCTTAAGCCGGATTGTGGAATTGACCTCCAAGGGAAATAATCAAAGAGGAGTCTTGCTCGTCGATATGAATTACAGCACAATTGAGCAGCAGTTTAAGAAAGTCAATTCCAATACATCTCTGGGCTATACCTATCTTCTCGGGAAAAATGGGGAAATCATTTATCATCCCAAGCAGGAACTGATTTATTCCGGCCTGCTGCAGGAGAATAATCTGGAAGCGATGAATTATAGCGATGGAAGTTATCAGGAGACATTTCAAAAAGAAAAAAGAGTTGTCATTGTGAAAACAATTGGTTATACAGGCTGGAAAATAGTCAGTGTGATTCCAAATACATTTTTTGAAATGGCAGTTTCCGGAATACAAATCTTCGCACTTTTTATTATTATGCTTTCTATCTGCATTCTCATTTTCATTAATCAATTTGTATCCAGGCAGATTGCTAAGCCTATAAAAAATTTAGAGGATTCCGTACGTGAGATTGAAAGCGGGAATTTGGATATCCAAATAAGTGAGGGAGGTTCCTATGAGGTACAGAAATTGGGAAGGACAATAAAGTCGATGGTTTCTCAGATGCGTGAACTGATGGACGATATTGTAAAAGAACAGGAGCAGAAGCGGAAGATGGAGTTGGGTGCTCTCCAGTCGCAGATTAATCCCCATTTTCTATATAATACATTGGATACGATTGTCTGGATGATCGAAACGGAGCGGTATGAAGAAGCAATTACCATTGTGACACAATTGGCCAGTTTATTCCGCATTAGTCTGAGTAAGGGGAAAACAATTATTTCTATAAAAGATGAGGTATCACATGCTCAAAACTATATGAATATACAGAAAATCCGGTATAAGAATAAGTTTGAAGTGCGGTATGATATCGATGAAGAGGTATGCAAATATGCAACGGTAAAATTAATTATTCAGCCGCTTTTGGAAAATGCAATTTATTATGGTATGGAATTTATGGATGGGGAGGGTATTATTACACTCCGTGCATACATGGAGGACAAAGTTTACATAGAAGTAACTGATAACGGGCTAGGTATTCCGAAGGAGAACGTGGAGCAATTATTGGTAGAGAACAATCAGGTGCAGAAAAGAGGTTCGGGAGTTGGGATTATCAATGTACATCAAAGAATTCAGTTACGCTTTGGCGAGGAATACGGGTTGGAAATAGAAAGTGAACCGGATGAAGGTACGTGTGCGAGAATATGTTTGCCTAAAATTTTGTATGAGAATCTGGAAGATAAGGGGGATGAATAGATGAATGATAAAAAAGAGATTAGAAATATATTAATCCTTGTCCTTATCATCGCAGCAGTGAGTACCTTGATCATAGTAAGATTCTATGGAAACAACCAAAATGAGCGATATAACATTTCTGTCATTGCGGGAGAATCCCATGCAGAAAGATGGATAGTCCTGCAACAAGGAGTTGAAAAAGCAGGCAATGATTATAATGCACAGATTAACTTTTATACTGTAGCAAATGGCGGAGATGCTAAAGAGCAGAAGGAATTAATAAACAGGGAATTAGAGAAAAAAGTGGATGCTATTATTATTTGTGCGGTGGACAGTCGGGAAATACAGGAAGTGCTGCAGGGGAACGAACGCAGGACTCCGGTTATTTTAATCGAAACAGATTTGAAGCCGGGACATTTATATTCCCAGGTTTCGCCGGATAATTATGAGATGGGCTATCATTTGGGAGAAGAATTTGTCAGGCAGCAGGAAGGAGAAGAAACAACAGCAGCCATTCTTATAGATAATGATAAAATAGCGGCACAACAAGAACGGGTAGAGGGGTTCGAAAAAGCGCTCGCTTCCGCGAAAAATATTACAATAAAATGGAGGGCATCCGATTATCAAAGCAGTGAGCAAGTGGACAATATAATCAGCATGGATTGTGTCGGAACACAAAGTGCAATAGAAATAAGCAGAGCTCATAATGAGAAGATTAGGGTTTATGGATTTGGAAATGCGGAAACAAACATTTACTATATGGATAAGGGAATGATAAAGGTCTTGGTAGTGCCTAATGATTTCAATATGGGATACTTGAGCGTACAGAATGCAGTGCAGGCAGTTGAAAAAGATACAGCCTATAAAAGGACAATTGTTGAACATATAGTGGTTACGGGTGATACCTTGCATAAGGAAGAAAATCAAAGGATTATTTTTCCTATTGTGCAGTAAATGAGTGATTGGGTTCGAGTCTGCCGGGGTGGACATGGGGTGTAGGGATGAAAAAGATAATAGCGGTTGTTTTTTTGATACTTTTAAGCGGAATACTTATTGTAATTGGTTCGATTTATATAAGTTCCCAAGAAAAGAACAAAGTAGAAAGGATTAAGATAGGTGTCAGTGTATATAATCAATATGATACTTTTATTGCCAGCCTGATGGAGCAGATGAAAAGCTGTGCCGTACAAAAAGAAAATGAAACTGATATTGAAATAATTGTGGATATTGTGAATGCAGCCGGAAGCCAACTAGAGCAGAACGACCAGGTGGAGAAATTTGTCAATAATGGATATGATGTAATTTGTGTTAATCTTGTGGATCGAACAGATCCCACCTTAATTATAGATAAAGCAGAAAGCGCAGGAATCCCTATCATATTTTTCAACAGGGAGCTTGTACCGGAGGATTTAAAAAGATATGATAAGGCCTATTACGTCGGTGCCGTAACGATAGAGCCCGGAATTATACAGGGAGAGATGATTGTTGATTTGCTAAAGAAGAAAAAGGAAAGTGTTGATAAAAATGCTGATAATAAAATCCAATATATTATGCTGGAAGGCGAAGCCGGTCATCAGGACGCTATTATACGGACGGAATATGCAGTTAATACGATTGTAGAGAATGGAATACAGGTAGAAAAGCTGGATTATGCTTTGGCAAATTGGAATAGAGATCAGGGTAAAAGTAAGATGGATAAACTGATTGAAGAATTTGGGGATAAGATAGAAGTAATTATTTCAAATAATGATGATATGGCATTAGGGGCGATCGATGCATATATTGACATGCAGGAGATAGAAAACATACCGATTATAGTAGGCATTGATGGAACTTTGACAGGTCTGACGGCGGTAAAGGAGGGCTATCTATACGGAACGGCATATAATGATGATATCGGTCAGGGAAGGAGTCTTTTGGAGCTGTCTTATGCTTTGAAAACAGGTCAAAGCCTTCCGGAGGATATTGTAATGACAGAAGAAAAATACATACGTTATTCCTATAAAAAAGTAACGAAAGAAAATGTGGAAGAATTTATAAGAATTCATTAATAGTATAATCTTTACGTTCCAAGACATGGAAGGAGTTGTTTGCCCGAAACAGTTATTAATAGAAGGAATAAAGAAATAGAAAACGGCGTTTGAGTGAAAAATCACTCGGATGCCGTTTTTGGATTATTAGTATGCAGAAAGTGAAAAGAAAGTAGAAAATAGTGTAAAGAAATAAAAAGGACAGTATGATAGGGTAGGAAATAATAGAAGGTAATTGCGAAATGTGCAAAAGATATGAGGGAATAATAGTAAAGGCTGCTTAATTTTAATTATAAAGAGAGAGGGAAATGAGATTATGGAACAAGGTTTGAAGGAAAAGATATGGAGTGTGGCTCAGAAATTTCAAGTGCAAGGTGAGGTGACCGAGGTTGAAGAATATGGAAATGGGCATATTAATGATACGTATCTCGTAACCTGCGCTTTGGCAGAAGGCGGAGTAAAGCGTTACATTATGCAAAGGATGAATGATAGTATATTCAAGAATCCAAAAGAGCTGATGGAGAATGTTGTAAATGTAACTTCTTTTTTAAGGAAGAAGATTTCAGCCGCAGGCGGAGATGTAGAGAGAGAGACTCTGAACGTAATCCTTACGAAAGAAGATAAGCATTATTTGGAGGAAATGGGTGAGTTCTTCAGAATGTATCTTTTTATTGAGGATGCGATCAGCTTAGAGCAAGTGAAACGTCCGGAGGATTTTTACAATAGTGCGGTATCTTTTGGTAATTTTCAGAAGCTGTTGGAAGATTATCCGGCAGATACCTTACATGAAACGATCGTGAACTTTCACAATACAGTGAGCCGATTCGAAGATTTTAAGAAAGCGGTAGCGGAAGACAGGTGCGGACGTGCGAAGGAAGTGGAGGAAGAAATCGCTTTTGTTCTTAACAGGGAAGCTGATACGCATATTATATGCGATGCGCTCGCAGAAGAGAGAATTCCTCTTCGCGTGACGCATAACGATACGAAGTTAAATAATATTATGATCGATAATAAGACAGGAAAGGGAATCTGTGTAATCGACCTCGATACGGTAATGCCGGGTTCTGCACTTTATGATTATGGCGATTCTATCCGTTTTGGAGCCAATACGGGAGCGGAGGATGAGAAGAATTTGGATTTGATTTCTCTTAACTTAGGTTTATTCGATATTTATACGAAGGGATATATGGAGGGATGTCAGGGAAGTTTGACGAAGGAAGAAATCCGCTTGCTTCCCATGGGGGCCAAGCTTATGACTTTTGAGTGCGGAATACGTTTCCTGGGCGATTATTTAAATGGTGACGTGTATTTCAAGATTCATAGACCGGAGCACAACCTGGACAGATGCCGTACACAATTTTGTCTGGTAGCCGACATGGAGAAGAAGTGGAAGCAAATGGAGAGTATTGTAGAGAAATACGGGGAACAATAGTGTGAAAAGTAAATTTTCACACTATTCAACCTTTTTTCTGTTGGGGGTATTGAGTTTGCGATATTGCTGAGGTGTCATCCCTATCGTTTTTTTGAAGATTTGTGAAAAGTAAGACTGAGAGGAGAAGCCGGTGCTGGATGCAATCTGTGCGATGGAATGATTAGTGTTAATAAGAAGTTCCATACTCGCTTTCAATCTCTTATCGGTAAGATAGCTGATAGGGGATTGTCCGATACAGTTCGCGAAGGAGTGCGCCAGGTAATATTTATTAATATGGGTAACGTCTGCAAGAGTATCTAAAGTAATATTTTTAGCATAGTTAGTGTCGATATAGCGTTTGGCCAAAGCACACTCCTTGGATATTTTAAAGGTGGAATCGGAAATAATAGACAGGTGCTGCTCCCTCGATATGAAGATGAGAAGTACCTGCAGGATGCTTTGGCATACTTGATCGAAGCCCTGTTTCTTTTCCCGGAATTCCTTTAGCATAAGCCCGGCGAAATTCACAAGGTGGTTCTGAGAAGAAGTATAGCTATAGTAGCTGTAATTTTTCTGTATTTCTTCGTCAGTTTCAAAGGAAAACGCCAGACCATCTACTCCGAACACAATATATTCCATCGGATCACCGATCATAGTCTTTTCGGTATGTTCGATATGAGGATTGATAATAATGAGATCATTAGGTTTTACCGGAATGGGCTCGTCCTCAATTAAAAACACCCCTTTTCCACTGATAACGTAGAAAAGTTCGGTAAAATGGTGTGTATGAGGAAGGCTTTGCCAGTCTCCTTCGTATTTGGAGATGGAAATATAGCGAAGGGTAAAGTTGGGCTTGGATGATTCTTTTTTTTCCAATTGTATAATTTCGTTGCTCATAATGATCTACCTTTCTAATAATTTGGTATTTTAGTATTTTTGTAATTTTTTATATCAGAAAAATAAAATTAACAATAAAGTAATAAGTTGATTGTTAATAATATACAATTAATAATTGCCATATTTGTATATATTATGTAATTATACAATATTATTTGATATAAATAAAGTTTTTTATTATCAAATAAGCAATAAATATAAAAAATACAGCAATAAAGAAATTGAACAGGGCAAAATAAATAGATATACTGAATTTACAAGTTGATTGTTAGTTGTTATAAACAAAGGGAGGAATGACATGAAGAAAAAAATCGTATCTGTATTATTGGCATCGGCAATGATCGTTAGCACATTGGCAGGATGCGGCAGTACAGCACAGACTACACAGGAAACACCGGCGGTAGAAGAAAATGCGGAAACAGAAGCACCCGCTGAGGAAGCCGCTTCTGGGGAGGCAGGAGAAGAAGTAGCTCAGGCAGGTCTTGAAGGAACTCTTAAGGTTGCAGCTTTTGACGGCGGATATGGCACAGAGATGTGGACAGAAGTAACGAATAAGTTTATGGAAAATAATCCGGGCGTTACCATTGAATTAACAGCAGAGAAAAATCTGGAAGAAGTTATCAGCCCTCTTATGAAAGCAGGCGACTATCCTGATTTCGTATATTTGGCAACAGGACGTGAGCTCGCTCTTCCTGAAACACTGTTGAAAGACAATGCAATTATGAGTATCACTGATGTATTATCCATGCAGGTACCGGGAGAAGATATATCCGTAGGAGATAAAATTATCACCGGATTCACGGATACCTTGGTAACAAATCCTTACAATGATGGCGAGACATATCTTGCACCTATGTTCTATAGCCCTTGCGGACTTTGGTATGATGCGAACCTTTTAGCATCAAAAGGCTGGGAAGTTCCTCAGACATGGGATGAAATGTGGGAACTTGGCGATAAGGCAAAAGAAGAAGGAATTTCCTTGTTTACTTATCCGGTAGCAGGATACTTCGATGCTTTTGTATTCGGACTTTTGACACAGGCAGGCGGAAGCGATTTCTATAATAGAGCGATGAGCTATGAAGACGGTATCTGGGAAACAGAGGAAGCAAAACAAGTATTTGATATTATAGGTAAGCTTGCACAGTATATGGAGCCTACAACAGTTGGTAATGCGAACAAAGATAACTTTAAGAAAAATCAGCAGTTAGTATTGGATGATAAAGCGATCTTTATGCCGAATGGAAACTGGATCATCGGAGAGATGGCAGATGCTCCGAGAGCAGAAGGATTCGAATGGGGATTCACACCTCTTCCGGCAGTAACAGCAGGCGGTGACAGATGTGCGTTTACATTCTTCGAGCAGGCATGGATTCCGGCTCAGGCAGAGAATCCGGAACTTGCAAAAGCATTCATGGCTTATCTGTATTCTGATGAAGCAGCAGAAATCTTTGCAACAACAGGCGGAGCTATTCAGCCGGTTAAGGGTGTAAGTGATTTCATTGCTGATGAAGAGACAAAAATGATCTATTCTATTTATGATAAAGGAGCAATTGCTTCTATGGGTGGATTCGCAGCAACAGAAGCGGTAGAAGGCGTAAGCATGAAAGAAACTTTATTCTTCACTATCGACAGTATCGTAACAGGTGATAAGACAGTGGAAGAATGGCAGGCAGCGGTAGAAAACGTGAGTGACCAGTTAAGGGGAGCTTTAAAGTAGTAGAAAAGAAATTTATTCGTAACTATTCAGTAGGTATGCGAAGGTACTGAGTAGCTACATTTATTCAAGGTAAACGGGGCGGTGGGTAATGAAGGTTACTCACCGCTTGTTTCAGGAAATGTAATCAGGAGGTAGACCGATGGGAAAGAAGAAAAGTAGAAAAAGGCAAAAAGGAGCATTTATTTTCTGCTGCGTCGCACCGGCAACAATATTATTGTTTCTGTTTATGATTATGCCGACATTTAACGTGTTTAAAATGTCGCTTTATAAATGGGGAGGATTTTCGGCAGAAAAGACCTTTGTAGGAATTGAAAATTTTAAAAAGCTGGCTGTAGATGAGAAATTTCTTCGTTCCATGCAGAATTCCATTTTAATTATTGTAGTAGTAACATTGATTACGATGGCTCTTGCTATTATCTTTGCAGCAATTTTATCCAGACAAAAGATAAAAGGGCAGGGTATCTTTCGTGTTATATTTTACATCCCCAATATTTTGTCTATCGTCGTAATATCTGCGATCTTCTCCGCAGTGTACGATCAGAGAGAAGGGCTTTTGAACACATTTATTTATCTTTTCCGCCCGGTGGGGGAAAATGGAGAGGGCTTAATTGCGTGGCTCGGTAATCAGAAGCTTGTAATATGGGCAATTATAATCGCTCTTATCTGGCAGGCCATCGGCTACTATATGGTTATGTACATGGCAAGTATGGCGAGTGTTCCTGAGAGTATATATGAATCCGCATCGATCGAGGGGGCAGGAGGGTTTACGCAGTTCTTCACAATGACGCTTCCGCTCATATGGAGCAATATAAGGACCACACTTACCTTTTTCATTATCAGTACGATTAACTTAAGCTTTATGCTTGTAAAAGCAATGACCGGCGGCGGACCGGATGGAGCTTCCGACGTATTTTTGAATTATATGTATAATCAGGCCTATACCAACTCCTCTTATGGATATGGTATGGCGATTGGTGTTGTTGTATTTACTTTCTCATTCGCGCTTTCAGGCATTGTCAATGCTGTGACGAAGCGGGAAACATTGGAATTTTAGGAAGGAGGACGGCAAATGAATAAAAAGTTTAACACTTCGAAAATAGTGATGCAGTTCTTCGTCTATTTGGCGTTAATCGCTTTGGCGGTAGTGATTGTTATACCGGTGGCATGGGTATTCATGGCTTCTTTGAAGGAAAATTCCGAATTCTACGGAAGAAGTCCGTGGACACTTCCTGAAGGATTGAATTTCCAGAACTTTATCGATGCCTTCGAGAAGGCGAATATGGGTACCTATATGGCAAACTCAGTGTTTGTAACGGTGCTGTCCCTCTTTTTCCTCTTGCTGATTGCGATTCCTGCAGCTTACGTACTGGCGAGATATCGCTTTAAAGGCAGTAAACTATTGAACGTTGTATTTATGGCAGGATTATTTGTTAATGTGAACTATATTGTAGTACCGATTTTCTTAATGTTGGTAGATGGAGATACCTTTCTTAGAGGGAGTAACCTTCCGCCGTTTCTTTTAAATAACCTGGTGGTGCTTTCGCTTATCTATGCATCTACGCATCTTCCCTTTACTATCTATCTGTTATCCGGGTTCTTTGCTTCTATTCCAAAGGATTATGAAGAGGCAGCATTTGTGGATGGAAGCGGTTATGTGCGGACGATGGTAACCATTATGATTCCTATGGCACGTCCTGCAGTGGTCACGATTATTTTATTCAACTTCCTGGCATTCTGGAATGAATATATTATCTCTATGACACTTATGACAAAAGATAAGTTCAAGACACTTCCTGTGGGACTTATGAACTTGGTGAGTGCTCAGAAAGCAGCAACGAACTACGGGCAGTTATACGCAGGACTCGTTATTGTTATGCTTCCTACATTGATACTATACATGCTGGTACAGAAGCGTCTGACTCAGGGAATGAGCCTTGGCGGTCTGAAGGGATAGGAGGAAGAACATGGATAAAACAATGCAGTTAATAGGGAGAGTAATAAATATTATTTTGTTTGTCACTTTTTTGACGATGATTATAGTGGGACAAAAGCAGACAGGATACGGCAACCTGTTGATGATGCTTGGCGGCCTTGTCGGTTTGCTTTCACTTTTGTACCTTTACAATAAAAAGTACCGGTAACAGAGCAAAACAAGTGTAATTGCCAGGGGACTGAACAGTTATAACGAATAGATGTAACAGTTCAGACAGGTCTGCGCATTTGCTGCGCTGACCGTAAGAAAACGTAAATGCTGCTGGCAAAAATCCCATCGCCGTAGGCGATTCTCATGGATTTTTGCATGTAACAGCGAAGGTATCTGAACTGTTACGAATGGATAAAAAGGAGAGAACGATGTTGACGACAGGCAGATTGACATTACCTACCGACATAGATATGGTAGACGAAACGATAAGATTGAAGAATCTTTTAGGAGCTGATGCGCTCAGAGACTGTGACGGAACAGTGATGCCGGAGGCATTGTTATCGCAAGACGGCAAAAAATATGCGACTTATTACACGACTAGAAAAGACAATGAGTGGGCGCTTGAGAACCCGGAAGAAATCCAGCAGGAATATTTAATCAGCAATCGTTTGACAGCTAAGGATACGGTTCTTAACATTAAGCTAATGGAAGGATTCCATACCGAACAGCTTAAGGTCAACACGATAGATGATCCGAAGCGTTGGTGGGAAGTTATGGACCGCACGACCGGAGAAGTAGTACCTACCGATAAGTGGGAATTTAATGCGGAGACCGAAGAGGTCATAATTCAGACAGAGAAATATCATGAATATACAGTGAGTTTCCTGGCATTTCTCATATGGGATCCGGTTCATATGTATAACTTTATCACGAATGATTGGCAGGATGCACCTCATCAGCTCACCTTCGATGTAAGACAGCCCAAGACACAGAAGCATGTGAAGGAAAAACTCAGAAAATGGTGCGAGGAAAACCCTCATATCGATGTGGTTCGTTTCACTACCTTTTTCCATCAGTTCACTTTGACCTTCGATGAGCAAAAACGTGAAAAATATGTGGAATGGTTCGGTTATAGTGCGAGCGTAAGTCCTTATATTCTGGAACAATTCGAGAAGTGGGCCGGTTATAAGTTCCGCCCCGAGTTCATTGTGGATCAAGGTTATCATAACTCTATGTTCCGTGTACCGAGCAAGGAATTCAGAGATTTCGTCGAATTCCAGCAGATAGAAGTTAGCAAGCTTGCGAAGGAACTCGTTGATATTGTACATGAATACGGTAAAGAAGCGATGATGTTCCTCGGTGATCACTGGATCGGAACAGAACCTTTTGGAAAATATTTCGAAACAATCGGATTGGATGCGGTAGTAGGCTCGGTAGGCGACGGTGTGACCCTCCGTATGATTTCGGATATTAAAGGAGTGAACTATACGGAAGGAAGGCTTCTTCCTTATTTCTTCCCGGATGTATTCTGCGAAGGCGGCGATCCGATCGGAGAGGCAAGGGATAATTGGCTGAAAGCAAGGCGTGCGATTCTTCGTTCGCCTCTCGACCGCATCGGATACGGCGGATATTTGAAATTGGCTTCCGAGTGGCCGGGATTCATCGATGAGATTACTCATGTAGTGAATGAATTCCGTCTGATTCACGAGAATATGAATGGAACAAAGGCTTATGTGGCTCCATTTAAAGTGGCGGTATTAAACTGCTGGGGTAATTTGAGAAGATGGATGGCTAATCAGGTGCATCATTCGATTTGGCATAGAGAGATTTACTCCTATGTAGGTGTTATTGAATGCTTGAGCGGCATGCCTTTCGATGTGGAATTCATTACTTTCGATGAAGTAAGAGAAGGCATTCCGGAAGATATTAAAGTAATTATCAATGCAGGCGATGCTTATACTTCGTTCAGCGGTGCTGAAAATTGGAAAGATCCTGCTGTTCTTACCGCTTTGCGTGAATTCGTAGATAATGGCGGCGGCCTTATCGGTGTGGGGGAACCTACGGCTTGCCAGTTCGAAGGTCGCTATTTCCAGCTTAGCGATGTACTTGGCGTGGACAGGGAACTGGGATTCTCTCTTAGCACGGATAAATATAATGAGCTGAATGCTGAGCACTTTATTCTGGAGGATATTGAAGGAGAGATAGACTTCGGAGAAGGGAAGAGCCGCATCTATGCACATGGTAAGAACTATCAGATATTGAATCAGGACGGAAAGTATAGTAGACTGGTTGTGAATGAATATGGAAAAGGGCGTGGTGTCTATTTCGCAGGACTTCCGTATTCACCTCAGAACTGCCGCATTTTGCTTCGTGCTATTTATTATGCTGCAGGAAAAGAGAGTGAGATGAAACGTTTCTACGTAACGAATGTGGATACTGAGGTAACTGTATTTGAAGAAACCGGAAAAATCGCGGTAATTAACAACTCACATGAAAAACGTTATACAGAGCTTTATATCGATGGAAACCTGTCTTACCGTCTGGATTTGGAAGGGATGGAAATGAGATGGGTGGATTTAAAAAGGGGATAATAAGAAAGGATATGATTATTAAGGATGAAAAAGCCTAATATTTTGTTTTATTTTTCGGATCAGCAAAGATGGGATACGATAGGCTGCTACGGTCAGCCTCTCAATATCACACCTCGCTTGGACGAGTTGGCAAAAGAGGGAGTGGTTTTCGAAGAGGCATATACGCCGCAACCTGTCTGCGGACCTTGTCGTGCTATTTTCCAGACGGGATTATATCCTACACAGACAGGATGCTATAAGAATGGAATCTCTCTGCCGGAGGATGTAAAAACGGTGGCTGATTACATGTATGAAGCGGATTATGACTGTGCTTATATCGGGAAATGGCATTTGGCCAGCGATGATAAGGAGAGCATAAGGCCCGAAGTGGATTATTCAACAACAGCTATCCCTCTGGAAAAAAGAGGCGGATATAAAGGTTTTTGGCGCGTATCGGATATTCTGGAATTCACTTCTCACGGTTATGACGGCTATGTATACGATGAAAATATGCAAAAATGCGAGTTTAAAGGTTATCGGGTAGATAAGATTACAGACTATGCGCTGGAATATCTGGATCAGTACGATGAGGAAAAGCCCTTTTTTATGACCATTTCCCATATTGAACCCCATCATCAAAATGACCGCAAGCATTACGAAGGTCCCGATGGCTCAAAAGAGGAATTCAAGGATTTTATACTTCCCGGAGATTTAGAGGCCCTCGGAGGCAATGCGAGGGAAGAATATCCTGACTATCTTGGTTGCTGCAAGAGTCTGGATGATAACCTGGGGAGACTTATCGATAAGTTAAAGGAGAAGGGACTATACGAGAATACGATTATCGTTTATGCCTCGGACCATGGTTCCCACTTTCAGACGAGGAATACGGACAGCCATTTAAACGGCGGTGATGATTATAAAAGATCCTGCCATTCCTCCGCCCTGCATGTTCCTTTGATTATTGCAGGTCCGGGCTTCCGGGGAGGTAAGCGTATTAAAGACCTTGTAAGTACCGTAAGTCTTCCGAAGACCTTCCTCGCTATGGCAGGTGTTTCTGCCGGGGATGCCATGGTAGGTGAAGATCTGCACGGAGTGGCGGATGGCAACGTGGAAGGCAGAAGAAATGTTATCTTTGCACAAATCAGCGAAAGCCGTGTAGGCCGTTGTATCAGAACGCAGGACTATTTGTTCAGCGTATATGCGCCGAATAAAAATGGGTTCGAGTATGAGGATAGCGATGTCTATGAGGTAGATTTCCTGTACGACCTGAAGAAAGATCCTTATGAGCTTAACAATGTAGCCGGTGAGGAAGCGTATCGGGAAGTTGAGGAAGAGATGAAAGGTCTTCTGTCGGAGGAATTGAAGAAGGCAGGAGAGAAGGCGGCGACGATAGTGTGAGGTGGAGTTATTATTCATCCATCAACATCACAAGGTGTTTTTGTGAGGCTTCTGGGTTGATTGACTATAGTTGCCGCCACTTCACACCTAAGAGTGTCTAAGGGAATAGGGAAGGGAGTCGGGGATATGCGGAAACGCCCCTGCCTCGCTTTCCTGTTTTTATGGCTATTCCCTAAGAATGCACTAAGGTGTGTTAAGGCGTCGGCCCATAGTCAATCAATCCCGGAATCCGCTCTACGCTGCGTGGCGGTGTGGGGTGTTGCTACTATGTTCTCATATGTGATAGGATAAGGAATGATGAACATTAGTCTGTACAACTAAGATGATGAGAGTGACCGAATAACGATAACAAGGAGGAACCACATGCCAGCCCTACAACTTTTGATCAAACCGGCTTCAGGCCTGTGTAACATGCAATGTAAATACTGCTTCTATTCAGATATCACAAGCAAGCGGGAAACAGCTTCCTATGGCATTATGACTTTGGAGACATTGGAAGAGGTAATAAAGAAGGCGCTTTCTTATGCCGATTATACGTGTGGATTTGCTTTTCAGGGGGGAGAGCCTACTCTTGCAGGCCTCGATTTTTTTAAGTCTGTTGTCGATTTGCAGAAAAAGTATAATGCAAAAAACCTTAACATACAAAATTCCATTCAGACGAATGGATATATCATAGACGAAGAATGGTGTCGTTTTTTTCATGACAATCATTTCCTCGTAGGGCTTTCGGTAGATGGGATTAAGGCAACGCATGACAGCTACCGGAAAGCGTCAGGGGATAAAGATACCTTTTGGCAGATTATGAATGCAGCCTCTTTGTTTAAAGAAATGGAAGTAGAATATAATATTTTGACGGTAGTTCATAGAAAGACCGCAGCCAAGGTGAGGAAAATCTATGAGTTTTATAAAAAGAATGGATTTTCTTATCAGCAGTATATCGCATGTCTGGATCCTGTATTCGAAAGACAGGGGGAGGAAGAATATTCTTTGACACCCGAAGCCTATGGGGAGTTTTTGAAGGAATTGTTCGATTTGTGGTATATTGACTTACAGTGGGGACGTCAGCCCTACATTAGGCAATTCGAGAACTATGTCGCTATTTTAATGGGGTATCAGCCGGAGAGCTGCGAGCAGAGGGGAACATGCGGCATTCAGTATGTGGTGGAGGCTGATGGTGAGGTATATCCTTGTGACTTTTATGTGCTGGATGAGTATAAGCTGGGGAACTTAAAAGAATGCGATTTTCCGGATATCGATGAAAGAAGAAAAGAAATTGAGTTTATTCAATCTTCCTTTAATCACGATGAAGAATGCAGAAGATGCCCATATTTTTCCTTGTGCCGAGGCGGATGTGCAAGACATAGAACAGAGCTTTCCGACAGGGAAGACCCTTCCAAAATGGAAGGTAAGAGAAATTACTTCTGCCGATCTTATCGTATGTTTTTTGAACATAGCGCGGACAGGCTTCAGGATATTGCATATAAAATAAAAGAAAAGGAAAAAGGCAGATAGTAATCATGTGGGTGCGCTTGCAGGTGCCAAGGTGAATGAAAAGATTCCAGAGAAGCATATGAACAAACTCTTCCTTGCTCTAATGATTGTTATTATGGGAATTAATATCTATAATATTTACATGTTCCTTATATAACGGACGGTTTATTTATCGTTGCATGTATTGCTTTTTTCCCTTATAATAAAAAAGATTGTAACTATTCAGTAGGTCTGTGCATTTGCTGCGCTGACCGTAAGAATACTGAGCTGTTACGGATAATTGACAGATAAGATGAAGAGGAGGATACCAGCATGATACAATTACATAAAGCTGGTGCTTATTTACTTAACGGAACGGAACTGATTCCAGATGATGTACAAGCACAGGCGGCAATCAAGAGCAAGATCGGAAAAGAAATAAATAAAGAAGATGCAGCGAAGGAAACGATTGCTTACGGTATTTTACAAGAGCATAATACTTCCGGCAATATGGATAAGCTGAAAATTAAATTCGATAAATTAACTTCTCATGATATTACTTTTGTGGGAATTATACAGACAGCGAGGGCATCAGGGCTTGAGAAATTCCCTATTCCCTATATACTGACGAACTGCCACAACTCCCTTTGTGCGGTAGGCGGAACGATTAATGAAGATGACCATATGTTTGGTCTATCCTGTGCGAAGAAGTACGGCGGCGTATACGTACCTCCCCACCAGGCGGTAATTCATCAGTATGCAAGGGAGATGCTTGCAGGCGGAGGACGTATGATTCTTGGATCGGATTCCCATACCCGCTATGGTGCGCTCGGTACGATGGCGATGGGGGAAGGCGGTCCGGAGTTGGTAAAACAGCTTTTGGAGCAAACTTACGATATTAACATGCCGGAAGTTGTGGGTGTTTACTTGACAGGAGAGCCGGTAAAAGGCGTAGGACCTCAGGACGTGGCGCTTGCGATTATCGGTGAAGTATTCGCTAATGGTTATGTGAAGAATAAAGTGATGGAATTCGTTGGACCCGGCGTGGCATCCTTAAGCGCTGACTTTAGAATAGGCATTGATGTTATGACAACAGAGACAACCTGCTTGTCCTCTATTTGGCAGACAGATAAAGAGATTGAAGAATTCTATGATATTCATGGCAGAAAAGAAGATTATAAAGAATTGAATCCGGGAGAGGTAGCATATTATGACGGGATGATTACTGTTGACTTGAGCAGCATTCGCCCGATGATTGCAATGCCGTTCCATCCGAGCAATACCTATACTATCGAGGAATTGAATGCGAATCTCGATGATATCTTGAATGAGGTGGAGAAGAAGGCTGTTGCCAGTCTGGACGGCGCAGTGGACTTCACTTTAAGAAATAAGATAAGAAACGGAAAGTTCTATGTGGATCAGGGAATCATCGCAGGTTGTGCAGGCGGTGGATTCGAGAATATATGCGCAGCAGCGGATATATTGAAAGGTTCCTATATCGGTTCCGATGGATTCACCTTAAGCGTGTATCCGGCATCCCAGCCTATTTATATGGAACTGGTTAAAAATGGCTGTGCGGCGGCCTTGATGGAGACAGGTGCAATTCTTAAGACAGCTTTCTGCGGTCCTTGCTTTGGTGCAGGTGATACACCGGCAAATAATGCGTTCAGCGTTCGTCACAGTACGAGAAACTTCCCGAACAGAGAAGGTTCTAAGCTGCAAAGCGGACAGATTTCCTCAGTAGCTCTTATGGATGCGCGTTCAGTAGCAGCTACGAGCGCTAACAAAGGAATACTGACTGCGGCAACAGATTTTGATGGAGATATCGGCAAATATAAATATCACTTTGATTCCAATATTTACGCTAACAGAGTATTCGATTCCAAGGGAGTTGCCAATCCGGAAGAAGAAATACAGTTCGGCCCTAATATTAAAGATTGGCCGCAGATGGGCGCACTCCCGGAGAACTTGGTACTTCGCGTTGTTTCCGAGATTCATGACCCGGTAACTACAACTGACGAGCTCATTCCTTCCGGTGAAACATCCTCTTATCGTTCCAATCCTTTGGGACTTGCAGAATTCACCTTATCCAGAAAGGATCCTGCTTATGTAGGCCGGGCGAAAGAGATGAAGGAAGCGCAGGACGCCGTAATGGCAAGGACATGCCCTCTGGATGCGAAACCGGAATTAAAACCGGTGATGGCAGTAATCAATAAAACTTATCCTGAAGTAGGAGAAGGAAATATAGGCTTCGGTTCCACGATCTTCGCGGTAAAGCCGGGAGATGGTTCTGCCAGAGAACAAGCAGCCTCTTGCCAGAAGGTATTGGGAGGATGGGCGAATATTGCCAATGAATATGCAACGAAGAGGTATCGCTCGAACCTGATCAACTGGGGGATGCTTCCTCTCGTAATAGATGAAGATCATAAGAAGCTTCCGTTTAAGAATCTGGATTATATCTTCCTTCCGGATATCAAAAAAGCGGTAGAAGAAAAAGCGGACGTAATTGAAGCTTACTCGGTAGGCGAAGGAGAACTGACAAGATTCGAGCTTTCTCTTGGAGAGTTGACCGATGAAGAACGTCAGATTATCTTAAAAGGCTGCTTAATTAATTATAATAGGGTTTAATGGATTTTTCTTGATAAGGTAAAGTATTCTCATGCATATCCGATATAAAAGGTATAAAGGTCAAATCTTTGATTGTTAATTCTCCTTTTATATTATGATGTGGGCAAGTAATTGCGAAACGATTAAGTTGTGAAAATTCCATACACAATAAATATAGTTTTTAAAAGAAAGATTATATGAAAGTTTTCCATGCTCTGGTTATGCTATGCACTGCGCTAAGCCATAACAAGAAGCCTTTTCAGCAGAGGCTTCAAGGCTTTCTATGTCTCAGCTCCGTAGCAAAAAATCGCTTGGAAAATCTTTCATACAATTCTTTCAACTTTAAACTTAGCGAATTGTGTATGAAATTATAAAGTTTACCCCGTTTCGCAAATGCGTATATAACGTGAGACCAAGGATGGTATTTGTTTATAGCTGTAAGACAGCTAGGCGGATACCATCCTTTTTATATACTTGTTGCAGAATAAAAGTCTCTTGAGGAAAACACATTTTTTAAGGGGAAGAAGATTTGAGGATAGTTGAAAAAAGAAGGGAGATAGTATGATTATTAGTTCCTCGAGTGTAGGAATGGAGTCCGCAAGAAATTATAGTTCTTATATGTCAGGGAAGACGAGTGTTATTCGCCTTGTAGGGGAAGCCACAGGTGTGGGCGGTGGCGTACTGCTCGGTGGTGCCTTTGGTAAAGGAGTACAGGGAGAAGGAAGGGAACAAACAGCACAGGAGCGTAAGAAAGAGCTGCAAAATAAGCTTCAGGAAATGAGTTCTAATTCAAAAGTGAAAAGGCCTTCTCATCTGCAGAATAAGAGGGATGCATTAAGTACGGTCAGGGAGACCTGTATGCAGTATCTTATAAAACTCTTCTTTGGTGAGACTAAAAGATGGGATTACAATGAAATGTTCACCGGGATACGCAACATGCAAGGCGCATCTTCAGGACCTGTCACGGAGGTTCTTTATTATCAGCGAGAGATTTATTATAGAGAGGAAGAAAGCACTAGTTTTTCAGCCGAAGGTACTGTTATTTGCGCGGATGGAAGAGAACTGCGCTTTCAGATGGATATCGGAATGAGCCGAAGTTTCTCGGCATATTATGAGGAAAATTATGTGCAGATACAGACGAGGATGTGTGACCCGTTAGTGATTAATCTGGAGGGGAATATGGCACAGATGGAGGATCAGACCTTCTTTTTCGATATTGATGGGGATGGAGTATTGGATGAGATTTCCAAACTGAATAAGAAGAGCGGTTACCTTGCCTTCGATAAAAACGGAGATGGCATCATTAATGATGGAAATGAGCTGTTCGGAGCGAAGTCCGGCAATGGTTTTCAGGATTTGGCAGCTTATGATTCCGATGGCAATGGATGGATCGATGAAGCGGATGATATTTGGGAGAAACTATGTATTTGGGTCAAAGATGAAAACGGAGATAAATGTTATAAATTATCTGAGAAAAAGATAGGAGCTATTTGCTTGTCCAATATTTCTACTGATTTCTCCTTAAATAATGAGAGGAACGCTGTGAATGGGATGATACGGCGAACCGGACTTTTCTTGTATGAAAATGGAGGAGCAGGAAGTATACAACATTTAGATGTGGCGCATAAGGATGCCCACTTAGACGCATCCTGCTGAAAATTGCATGTATAGAAAGAGGATATCCTCACATACAATAGGGTAGAGGTGTCCCATGAGAAAATACAAAGCAGCAGGGTGGAAATCAAGACAGAAAATAAAGAGTCAGATAGAAAGTGGAAGAATCGCACACTCGCCGGATTTTTGGGATATGGGTGCGGTTCTTCTGTTTGTGTTGTTGATTCCGTATATCATATCCTTTTTCTTCGGAAATGTGGAGTCAGAATATGTGAAGGATAGAAATGAAACGACGGGATTTATGGTATGTAATACGACGGCGGCAGGAACAGAGCGGATGCCTATGGAGACTTATCTTATGCTTCGCTTGCCTGCGACAATCGATATGAATTACGAACCGGAAGTTCTAAAGGCGCAGGCCGTAATTCTTCGGACAGAGCTTATGAAGGCATATGAAGAAGGCACAGAAAAGGAAGAACAGTATATTTACATGAGAAGTAATATTTTGTCAGCAGATGGTGAGGAGTATGAGAAGAGCCGGAAAGCAGTTGAAGAAACGAAGGGAATGTATATGGCATATAATGGGAGCCCCATACGAGCCCCTTATTTTGCCGTCAGTGCAGGAAAGACGAGAAATGGAAATGAGGCATTTAGAAGTGAGGAATATCCTTATTTAAAGTCTGTGATGTGTGAAAGAGATTTTATGGCAGATGGCTACATACAAACTATACAAATAAATGAAGCAGTATTTTGGGTGAAGCTTAAAGAACTATACCCGGAGTTCACAAGGGAAGCGGGAAAGGGTATAGAAGAGCTGCTTCAGATAGAGCGTGATAAATCGGGCTATGTCACAGAGCTTATCTTTGGAAATATGATGGTATCGGGAGAAGCGTTCCGACAGGCTTTTTCCTTGAACTCTGCCCATTTCACATTGGAGGAAGAAAATAATACATTTATAAATGACACAATTGTTATCAAAACAAAGGGCATAGGACATGGGGTAGGATTTTCTCAATATGGAGCAAATGAGGCGGCAAAAAAAGGAAGCGATTTTATAGATATCTTAAACTATTTTTTTACTGACATTGTGATGGAAAAAACTGAATAAAGAATGCGAAACAGGCAAAACTATCGGTGAGGATAAAAACTTTAGGAGGAATCGATATGAGAAGAAGAAATAGAAACAGCGCAAGACGGGAAAAAACCATTATGCTGTTCTCATCGGTATTTGTGCTTACAGCTCTCACAGTGACAGGTTTGTTTGTAAGAGGAAGAAGCGAAGAGAAGAACGATGGATATGTAGTTGATTTCAGCGCAATAGAAAATGAAACGAAGGATCTGACGGATGGTAATGATGTGACAGGAGCAAAGGATATTGAGCAGAATCTGGTCACTTCCGATGATTTGGACTATGATCCTTATTTTCAAGAGACGAATTCGAATGGCGTAGAAAACGAACAGGAAATGGAAGAAGAGAATAATACGGACGATAAGACGAAGAAAGATACAGAGGAAAATAAAGATAAAGAGAAAAATGACAAAAATGAGGAAGGAATGTTCGATGAGACAATAGACACGGCGCGTCTTGAGCAGATGGAGGATACCATGGCAATTGCAACCTCCATTCAGCCCGCACTGACATTCAGTGACGGAGACAGTCTATCTTGGCCCATTGTTGGTAATATACTTATCAATTACAGTATGGACAAGACCATATATTTCCCAACATTGCAGCAGTATAAATACAATCCGGCCATTATTATCTCCGCAGTAGAGGGTGAAACGATTACCGCGGCGGCATCCGGAAAGGTTATTAGTGTATTCTCTGATCCTGAGATAGGAGATGGAGTTGTAGTGGAACTTGGTAACGGCTATGAGCTTACCTACGGACAGCTGAAAGATATTACAGTATCGGAAGGTGGTTACGTGAACAAAGGAGATATTATAGGCAGCGTGGCGGCACCTACGAAATATTATATTGTGGAAGGATGCAATGTCTACTTCAAGCTCACAAAGAACGGAATTCCTGTCAATCCGATGACAAAACTAAGTTAATATGTAAGTGCTGTGCATAAAGGTTACAGTTTAGTAGAAGGCTGAACTGAAACAATATGAAAATAGATAGAGGCTCACTACTCTTTGGAGATTATGAAATATAAAAAGAGGGTGGGTCTTTACCTTGTCCTGGGTTCGGGGTATAATTTGAAAAAAGGTAACAGTGAGGGTACTGAACAGTTACACTGGAAGGATAAGAGAAAATGCAGTTAAGGCATTTAGGAGTGATCGGACTTTTGGGGATTGCATGTTTGATGGGATGCAATGTTATAAATAGTGAATATGAGACGAGGAAGAACGAGATATCGGAGATAGAAGGAGAGGGGGAAGAAGCGGAAAGTCTCGGGCTCGTACCGGAGTTTGATTATGAGATGCCGGTAAGCCGTCCGGGGATTCTGGTCAATCAGACAGGGTATTTACCTACCGGGAAAAAGGAAGCGGTATTTCGGGGCGATAAACTGCCGGATCGTTTCGAAGTTGTTGATGAGAATACGGGAAACGTGGTGTTCTCCGGTGTGGTAGAGGAGAAAGACTTCGATGAGAAAACGGGGGAGTATAGTGGCTATGGTGTTTTCGATGCGCTGGCTCAACCGGGAGATTATTACATACAAGCGCCTATTCTTGGACATTCCTACTCCTTTCGTATAGAAAAAGAGATATATACCAATGCCTTCGAGCTTGCATGCCGTCAGTATTATTTCAGCAGATGTGGGATAGAATTAGAAAAGGAATGGGCAGGGGAGAGGGCTCGCAGTGCTTGCCACACGGGGACTGTTGTATCAAAGGAGGAAGCCGGTGAACAGATAGAGATAAAAGGCGGATGGCATACGGATGGAGACGACTCCAAAGATGTGGTAAAAGGAGGATCGGTAATGGCCGACCTTCTATTGGCATATGAGTTATATCCTGAGGTATTTTCAGATGGGAGCGGTATTCCTGAGAGCGGGAATGGAATTCCGGATATTCTGGATGAGATAAAATATGAAATGGACTGGCTGCTAATTATGCAGAACAAAAGGACAGGCGGCGTATACTCGGGGATTGTGAATGGAAAAGAAGGTGATAATGTTCAGGCGCCCGGAATAAAAAGTGTTATGGAGCCTATTTCTTTGGAGGCGACGGCTTTCTTTGCGGCAATAGCAGCAAAGTTTTCTTATATTTATGAGGTCTACGATGCCGACTATGCGAAGGAGTGCCTGCGGGCAGCGGATAAAGCATGGCGTTATGTGGAAGGTGAGAGGGGAATAGAAGATGTGGAACAGCGATTTTTTGCAGCGGCTGAGTTATATCGTGCATCCGGATATAGTTCCTACAAAAGAGCAGCGGAAGGATATTTCGGGAAAAATATATGGGAAGAGATGGATGATGATTATATATTCTGGGGCTGTACCACGTATATATCTACGAAGCGGAACGTAGATATTACTATATGCGGCAATGTGACGAAGAAGTTGATGGAAGATGCGGAGAAGGTATCTCAGGCTGCCAGAGTGAGTGGATATCTTGCGCTTGGAAACGGTGAACCGGATAATAATGGGCAGCTTCTTCATAGGATGACAAGGCTTGTGGTAGTGGATCATATTATTGCCAATCACGAATATGAGACGCTCATAGAGAATCATTTGCACTACTTTATGGGATGTAATGCTCAGGCGATTAGTTATATAGATGGAGAGGGTGATAATAATTATAAAGATATCGATACTGCCCTCGGTATTATGCCCAGGCAGGAGCAGAATGCCAAGCTGATTTTTATGATGAGCGAAGTGATAAGTTGGCGAAGGGCTGTGGAATAGTAGCTGTGAACAGCAACGGAATAGCATCTTTTGCAAATATATAGGCAATTTATCCGTTTCATATGGGAGAAATTGGTGCTATGCTATATAGAATAGGGTAGAATGGAGAAAGGCGGTAGAAGACCTATGAAAGTAGTGGTGTTGGCGGGAGGAATCAGCACGGAAAGAGATGTATCCTTAAGTTCCGGGAGAATGATATATGAAGCACTGAAAAGGAATGGTCATCAGGCTATCCTTCTTGATGTATATTTAGGATATGAAAAAGATGATGTGGATGAGATATTCCACAAGGAAGAGGATTGGGCGAAGGAAATCGGAGCTGTGGGTGAAGAAAATCCTGATATTGAGGCGATAAAAGCCCTGCGTATCGATGGCGAAAAGAACTTTTTTGGCCCTAATGTGATTGCTATTTGCCAAGCAGCGGATATGGTATTCATGGCTCTGCACGGGCAAAATGGTGAAAATGGAAAGATACAGGCTTGTTTTGACTTAATGGGAATTCGATATACAGGAACGGACTATGTCAGTTCTGCCCTTTGTATGGATAAAGGGCTTACGAAGGAACTGCTCGATTACCATGGAGTGCCTATTCCCCGGGGAATCAGTTTGAAAAAGGGAGAGGACATGAGGAGCGTACCTTTTCCATGTATTGTGAAGTCTTGCAATGGAGGCTCAAGCGTAGGCGTTTGTATTGCGAATAATGAAACGGAATATGTGGCAGCACTTGAGGAAGGATTTCGTTACGATGATGAAGTAATTGTGGAGCAATATATTATAGGAAGAGAGTTTTCTGTAGGCGTGATCGACGGTAAGGCTCTGCCCGTTATAGAGATTGCACCTCTTCAAGGATTTTATGACTATAAGAATAAGTATCAGGCAGGAAGTACGATAGAAACATGCCCAGCCCTCCTTTCCGTGAAAAAAACGGAAGAAATGCAGCGGATGGCGGAGGACGCCTTCCGCATACTTCGTCTGAAAAACTATGCGCGCATGGACTTTATGATGAACGAGAAGGAAGAACTTTTCTGCTTGGAGGCGAACACCCTTCCCGGAATGACCCCAACGTCCTTGCTGCCGCAGGAAGCACAGGCGGAGGGAATTAGTTTTGAACAATTGTGCGAGAAAATTATGGAAAATGCTCTGGGGCATGGTAATTGTGAAGCTAAGTCTTTCAAAGGAGAATGATTTTTGGGGTCTGTGTAGGAATTTCGCTTGGCAATTTCCTTTTACTTCTACGCAATACGGTTGTATTTTCTAAATGAAACGTGATGGGTTTGTAGGCGACCGGGGCGGAAGCGAGGTGCTTCCCTGTACCGCGCTTCCTAAACACCGCATCCGTGCGGTGTTTTCCCTGGACGTTTTAGTGTTTCATTAAGAAAATGAAAACCGTTTGCGAAAGGAAGTAAAAGGAAACAGCCAAGCGAAATTCTGCCAAGACTATTTAGCTAGTTATTAAGAGGCGCGACTTCAAAATAAATGCCGTTGTGGAAGTAAGACGCTTAGTAAGCTGATAATTTATTTTATAAACCTTAAGAATCAACAAAGAGTATCTTAACTACCGTTACCTAAAACAGTGAAAATAAGAGTTTGTGAAATGCGATAGCTATGTTAATTCCACATATAATTTCGTAGTGTAAATGAAGGGATGGGGGCGTCTGTGTTCGTTGAGATTCCTGTAAGCGAAAGGCTAGCATTTTCTTAATGGAATCGAGAACACCAAGGGCAAATGCCACAAGGATGTGGCATTTAGGCAGGCCGGTACAGGGATGTACCTGCTGCCGCCCCGAACGCTATCGGATATCCAACGATTCCATTTAGAAAATACAGCCTTTGCGCCCGGAATCCCAACAAATACAGACGCCTTCATTCCGTTCGTCAACCTACAAATTATCCTTCTGGTTTTCACAATTACCAATATATATTTTATCCGCGAAAGGAGAAGTAACACAGAAATGAAAAACCTTACATTACAAAGAATTACAGAAGCCTGCAAAGGTGAACTGTTTCATTTTGATAGTTCCTCCGACCGGGAGGTATCCGGCGTAGTGTTGGATTCCAGACAGGTAGAGGAGAATTTTCTCTTTGTTGCTACGAAAGGAGAAAGGGTTGACGGTCACGATTTCATTGCACAGGTAATGGAGAAGGGAGCAGCCGGTGTAGTGTGCGAGAAGGCTCCTGAACCGGTGAACGGTCCTTATATCCTTGTGAAGGACTCTTTTCAGGCACTTAAGGATATTGCGGAATTTTATAGGAAGCAGCTTACGATAAAGGTTATAGGGGTGACGGGAAGCGTGGGTAAGACGAGCACGAAAGAGTTCATCGCCTCGGTTCTTTCGGTAAAATATAAGGTACTTAAGACGGAAGGAAACTATAATAATGAGGTTGGGCTTCCCCTTACGGTCCTTAAGATACGGGACCATCATGAGGCGGCAGTTCTGGAGATGGGAATCAGCGATTTCGGTGAGATGCATAGGTTGAGTAAGGTGGCGAGACCTGATCTTTGCGTGCTGACCAATATTGGTGACTGCCATTTGGAAAACTTGAAATCCAGAGAAGGGGTCTTAAGGGCTAAAACAGAGATTTTTGACTTTATGAACGAAGAAGGAGTTGTCTGCCTAAATGGTGATGATGCTATGCTTCGTACGGTCGAAAAGGTGAAAGGGAAAAAGCCCTTTTTCTTTGGTCGTTCTTCTTCCAATGACATGTATGCGGATAAGTTGGAGAATAAGGGATTGTTTGGAAGCAGTGCAGTAATCCACATGGAAGAGGGGGAATTGACTGTGGATATCCCTCTGCCCGGAGAGCATATGTTGTACAATGCGCTGGCAGCAGCCTGTGTAGGAATTCTATGCGGACTTACGAAAGAAGAAATTTGTACAGGGATTGCAGAGGTTAAGCCGGTAGGCGGCAGAAGCCATATTATACGTCTTGAGAATAGAGTGGTTATCGATGACTGCTATAATGCCAATCCGGTATCTATGTGTTCCGCTTTGGATTTACTTTCCAGCGCGCTCACAAGAAAAGTAGCGATACTCGGTGATATGTTTGAGCTCGGGGAGAATAAAGAGAAGATGCATGAGAAGGTGGGACATTATGCGGTAGAGAAGGGAATCGATGTCATTATATGTATCGGTGAACTATCGGTGCATATGTATGAAAATGCCTGCAAAACGCTGGAAGAATCCGAGGATAAAAGCATACAGATTCATTATTTCCCGGACAAGAAAGCATTTTTCGGGAAAATCTCCAGTATTCTGCAGGCAGAAGATACAGTTTTAGTAAAGGCTTCTCATGGAATGGCCTTTGAAGAAATCGTAAAAGAGCTGGAAAATGATTAAATGTTGTAATGCTCCTTGTTTTTAAAATAAGTGTCTTTGATTATATTTTGAACGTAGACACCTACAAATTTCTTCTCTTCTTTTAACATATCTTTGATATAGATAGGTTTGCCGTATTCGAGGATCACATGTGCTTTTTTGATTTTAGGCAGATGATCTTCGAAAATG
Source organism: Kineothrix sp. MB12-C1 (assembly GCF_030863805.1). Taxonomy (NCBI): domain Bacteria; kingdom Bacillati; phylum Bacillota; class Clostridia; order Lachnospirales; family Lachnospiraceae; genus Kineothrix; species Kineothrix sp. MB12-C1. Next base: position 1,536,964 of record NZ_CP132957.1, on the reverse strand, counting down.
GCAGCGGCATTATTGATAGACATGGGGATAATGGCGCAACCTGACTTCTCAGCAATCTTAAAGCTTCCCTCATGGAAGGGAAGGAAGGTGTCATTCACCTTGTTTCTTGTTCCTTCGGGGAAAATACAAATAGAAATCCCCGATTTCACCTTTTCAATTCCCTCTAAAATGGTTTTTAAGCCCTGTTTAATATCCTGTCTGTCCAGAAAAAGACAATGTAAATTTTTCATCCAGTGAGAGAGTAAAGGGATTTTAATCATTTCCCTTTTGGCGATATAACCGGTTGGGCGCGGAACTCTTGTATAAGTGAGAAGAATATCGAAATAGCTCCGATGATTACCCACATATAAAACAGGTTCATCGGTGGGGATGTTCTCTTCTCCGATTACGGTTACGGTCACACCTGCGATCTTTAAACACATTCTGAATGTCCAGTTAACAATAGCGAGGGAACTTGTATTTTTCTTGTCCATATTGAATTTGCCGAGAATCCATTCGGCAATTAGAAGCGGAATGCTGAATATAAGGAATAAAATGACGAAAGAGGCAACGCCGATAAAACGAATCATAATAGTGTATCCTTCCTGCTATTGAAATTTTTATAACTGTGAGTTTAGTGAACAGTTACATTCTTTTAATATTTTTTATGTATAACGTATTTATTATAGCGGACGGCTTTTTATTAAGCAATAGGAAAAAAGAGTTGTAGAAGGAGAGGAATAGTCGCCTATGCTGGGAAATAGAATAGAGTAAAGAAAGTATGACCTTTTTGCAGTTCGGATGAGAAAATATGCGTTATGGATATGCTCAACGAGCGCAGGGAAGGAGCTTGGAAATGAAGAAATGCTATATAGTAGGTGTGATTGCCGCCATCGTGATGGTTGCCAGTTTATGTGGTTGTGGAGGCGGGACGAAGGATATGAACCGGAAGATTAAGGATATAGAATTCACGGTAATAGGGGAGGATAAACTGCCTGAGGAATTGAAGATGATTATCGATGAGAAGAAGGAGAAGGAATTTAAAATTACCTATCAGGACAATGATTTCCTCTATATCTGTGTCGGCTATGGAAAACAGGACACCGGGGGATACAGTATAGTAGTAAAAGACTTATATCTCACAGGCAATTCTGTATATGTGGATACGAATCTTATCGGACCTGAGGCAGAAAACAGGGAATTGTATCAAGCCCAAGAGTCGGAAAGTGCATCCTATCCATATATCGTTATAAAAACGGAATATTTTGATAAGTCGGTAGTTTTTGATTGATTGTTATAGGAAGAATGCGATATACTATGTAAAAAACAGGGATATGGAGAATGAAATGCTTCTGATAAAAAATGGTTATGTGATTGACCCGAAAAACGGCCGGGAAGGCAAGATGGATGTTTTAATCGAGGATAAGAAAATTGTGAAAATATGCCCGGAGATTTCGTTACAGGAGGCCGGAGAAGGCGTTCGTATCATAGAAGCAGCGGGAAAAGTAGTGGCTCCGGGGCTTGTGGATGTGCATGTGCATTTCAGAGACCCGGGGTTTACTTATAAAGAGGATATTTCTACAGGCGCGGAGGCGGCGGCCAAAGGAGGCTATACTACAGTAGTGCTGATGGCCAATACTAAGCCGGTGGTGGACAATGAGGAAACGCTTGCATATGTGCGGGAAAAAGGAAAAGAAACAGGAATTCATGTGGAGACTTGTGCGAATATAACGATGGGAATGAAAGGACAAGTCCTTACGGATATGGAAGGATTAGCTGCAAACGGGGCAGTGGGATTTACAGATGATGGCATTCCCCTTCTGGATGAGGAGATTGTCAAAGAAGCTATGAAGAGGGCAAAAAGACTTGGAAAACCCCTTAGCTTCCATGAAGAGAATCCGGCGTATATTAAGAATAATGGTGTGAATGCAGGAGCAGCCGCGAGACATTATCGGATTACGGGATCGGAAAGAATGGCGGAAATCGATATGGTAAGGCGTGATATTGAGCTTGCGAAAGAAACCGGGGCAGATATTTCCATTCAGCATATTAGTGCAAAAGAGGCAGTGGAGCTTGTGCGTGAAGCGAAGAAGACTCATTCTAATATTTTTGCGGAGGCTACCCCGCATCATTTTACATTGACGGAGGAAGCGGTCATCATACATGGAACTTTGGCTAAGATGAACCCGCCGCTTCGGGAGGAAGAGGATAGACTTGCTATTATAAAGGGCTTACAGGATGGGACGATCGATATGATTGCTACGGATCATGCTCCTCATAGTGAGGAAGAGAAGGCAAGGTCCATTACGGAGGCACCCAGTGGGATTATCGGTTTGGAGACAGCTCTTTCCCTGGGCCTTCGGGAATTAGTGGAGAAGGGATACCTTACGATGATGGAATTAATGGACCGGATGGCCTACCGACCGGCTAAGCTCTACGGTTTGGAAGCCGGATATTTGGAGGAAGGCGGACCGGCCGATGTGGTGATTTTCGATAAGGAGGAAATCTGGAAGGCGGAAACATATGCATCCAAGTCCTCCAACACTCCTTTTACAGGGGAAGCTATGCCCGGCAAGGTATACTATACGATTTGCGGAGGAGAAATCGTTTATTCGATATAGTGTACCGCAACGAAACGAGCAAAGGAAAAGCAAAAATACGGAGGATAGATGGATGAAGAAGGTGAAAACGAAAGTTATTTCCCAGACAGAGATAGCGGACGATGTATATGATATGTGGATAGAGAGTGATTTGGCAAATACAGCAAAGGCAGGTCAGTTTATCAGCGTATATCCCCATAATGAAAGCACGCTGCTTCCAAGGCCGATCAGTATTTGCGAGGTGGATGGTCCGGGTAATCGTCTGAGAATTGTATATCGTGTGGCAGGAAAAGGGACGAAGGAGTTGTCTCTTTACCATACGGGAAGAAATATTAGGATTCTGGGGAATCTGGGTAATGGTTTTCCTCTGGAAGAAGCGGAAGGAAAACGAGTTGTTTTGATGGGCGGAGGCATCGGCATACCGCCTATGCTGCAACTTGCTAAGGAATTGAGAAAGGAAGGGAAGGCGAAGGAGATTACGATGGTTGCCGGTTACCGAAATCATCAGCTTTTCCTAAAAGCAGATATGGAGAAGTATGCATCCGTATATGTGGCTACAGAGGATGGCAGCGAAGGAACGAAAGGAAACGTGCTGGATGCGATGGCTGTCAATCATTTGGAGGCAGATGTGATTATGGCATGCGGTCCCATGCCGATGCTTCGGGCAATAAAAAGATATGCGGGGGAAAAAGGTATTAAAGCTTATATTTCTTTGGAAGAGCGTATGGCCTGTGGTGTGGGCGCGTGCCTTGGCTGTGTCTGCAAGACAAAAGAAAAAGATTGGCACTCTCACGTTAATAATACGAGAATCTGTACTGAAGGTCCGGTATTCGATGCGCAGGATGTGGATATCTGAATTAAAGTTACTGTTCACAGCTCCGCTGCGCCCAGCAACAGAATGCACACAAAATGCAAAGAACTGCACTTTGGCGCCTGAAGCACTCGTAAAATCGCATAGAAATGCCAAGATAAAGCATTTGGCATCGTGATTTTGACTTCGCGGAATAGTGGCTGTGAACAGTAACGAATGAAATACATTAAAAGAGAGGGTATGGTATGAATACAAAGGTAAAAATAGCGGGAATCGAGTTCAAGAATCCGGTGATGACGGCATCGGGAACTTTTGGCTCCGGTATGGAATATTCGAGATTTGTAGATTTGAACAGGCTGGGCGCCGTGGTGACGAAGGGAGTGGCGAATGTGCCATGGGAAGGTAATCCTACGCCCCGCATAGCGGAAACTTACGGCGGAATGCTCAATGCCATCGGATTACAGAATCCGGGAGTGGATGTATTTATTGAGAGGGATTTACCTTTCTTAGAAAGATATGATACGAAAGTTATTGTCAATGTTTGTGGAAAAACGGTAGAGGATTACCTGGATGTTGTGGAGAAGCTTAGTGATACGGCGGTGGATATGCTGGAAATTAATGTTTCCTGCCCGAATGTAAAAGAAGGAGCCATAGCCTTCGGACAGCAGGCGGATTGCCTCTATGATATTACTTCTCAGATTAAGAAGAAGGCAAAGCAGCCTATTATTATGAAGCTCAGCCCTAATGTGACGGATATCGCGGAGATGGCAAAGGCAGCAGAAGCGGCAGGAGCCGATGCACTTTCTATGATTAATACGATTACAGGGATGAAGATAGATATTCATAAGAGAGCGTTTGCGCTGGCGAATAAGACCGGAGGGTTATCCGGCCCGGCTATTAAGCCGGTAGCTGTGCGTATGGTATATCAGGCATCCCAAGCGGTGAAAATTCCGATTATCGGAATGGGCGGAATTGCTGATGCGGATGATGCTATTGAATTCTTACTGGCAGGAGCTGCTGCGGTGGCTGTAGGTGCGATGAACTTCGTGAATCCTTATGCGACGGTAGAAGTTGTAGATGGTATCGAAGCATATATGAAAAAGTATGAGATAGAAAATATTACAGATTTAATCGGAACTGTATCTGAACTGTAACTTTAAAACTCGTTAAAACAACAGGAATAAATGACCTCCGTGTGCAATACAATTACTATAAGTAAACTTGATTAAAGTTTAGTAATGGTGATGGAAGCGATACGGAGGTGTTTTTGTGGAATTAGTAAGGAAAAATATACATATGGACCGCATAAAAAGTCAAGCGGCAACTCAGATTACATTAGAAGATGATATTAATATTTCCGATTCCAAGCCGGATGCGGGCAAGCTGATTTATGATAGAGGATGTGTTTCATTTGACGAGGTGAAGGTGTCGGAAGATCATGTGACTGTCAAAGGAAAGCTGACGTTTGCGGTAATGTATTTGGCTGAGGGAGAAAGCATGATTCCTTCTTCTATGGAAGGCTGCATCCCCTTTGAAGAACAGGTTTATATGGAAGGAGTACAAGGCGGAGATAGTGTAAAGGCAAAATGGGATCTGGAGGATCTTACCATTGGATTGATTAACTCCAGGAAGCTGAGCGTACAGGCGCTTATTACCGTTAGGCTGACATCGGAAACTATGTGCGATGAAGAAACGGCGGTGGATTTGTATCATGAGGAGCCGGTGGAATATAGGAAAAAGCCTCTGGAAGTGCTGCAAATGGCAGTGAAAAAGAGAGATATTTTCCGCGTTAAGGAAGAGATAGAGATTCCGCAGAATTATCCGAATATTTTCCAGATCATATGGCAAAGCGTGGATGCAGAGCGTGTGGAATGCAGACCTTTGGAAGAAAAAATTTCCATACAGGGTAATCTTTCTGTTTTCTTTCTCTATGAGGGTGAGGGAGAAGAAAGTCCGGTGAGGGCCTTCGAAGCGACGGTGCCTTTTAGCGGAATGATAGAATGTCATGGAAGCAGTGAAGGAATGGTTTCGGACATCGAGCATTCCATTGGAAATATGGAAGTGGAGATTCGGCCGGATTTTGATGGAGAACAGAGAGTATTTGCAATTGAGCTCGTGTTAGATTTGGATATCGATCTCTATGAGGAAACGAGACTTGATATTTTAAGTGGTATTTACGGTGTGGTGAAAGAAGTAGAGGCAGTAAGCAGACCGGCACAATTCCGGACTTTCTTAGGAAGCCCGGGCGGTAGAACAAAGGTGAACGACCGCATGAAGCTTCAGGGAACGGATACTCATATGATGCAACTGCTTCATAGTGAAGCGCAGGCAAGAGTTGAGAGCAAAGAAGTTGTAGAAAACGGTATTCATGTAAAGGGTGATTTGCAAGTACAGACACTTTATTTAAGTAGTGATAGTAAGGTCCCATATGGTACGGTAAAGGGAATCTTCTCCTTCGATTATACGTTGGAAGTGCCGGACATTAACGCAAATAGTATCTATAAAGTAGATGCGGACGTAGAGCAAATGACGACTTCCATGATCGATAGCGATGAAGTTGATATAAAAGCAGTTGTTTCGCTTAAAGGGACAGTATTCGGTAATCGAACAGAGGATATCGTAACAGATGTGGCCGTTTCGGAACTCGATATGAATAAACTCAATGAACTTCCGGGAATTGTTATTTATGTTGCTAAGGAAGGGGATAGTCTGTGGGATGTAGGGAAGAAATATTATGTACCGATTTCCCAGATTAAAGAGACGAACGAAATGACCAGTGAGGAAATAAAGGCGGGCGATAAACTGCTTATTGTAAAAGGAATTACAAAATAAAAAAATGGGAAAGTGTGTTCATTACGCTTTCCCATTTCAATTTAATTCAAACTGTTAGTATTTAATTAGATTCCGGAGCTTTGGACTTCTCCACGAGTTGGTCGAACTTGTCCATAACAGCCTGATAAGTTCTCTGGCTGATGTCCGGCAGCTTCTTGCCCCATGTCTTTGTGGCCTGATCGAAGCCTTCTTTGAAGGCATCGCGCATTGCTTCGATTTTACTCGGGTCTCCTCCGGTCAAAGCAGTTGCAAAATCGACGATGCGGCTGGAAGTCTGATCCACGCCCCAATAGCCGTCATCGGCGATATCCTTCTCCGCCTGTGCCTTTACGGCAGGATCTACGGTGAAATCACCGCTTGCGAGAAAACTCCAGATACTGTCTGCTTTTCCTAAAGTCTTACCTTGATTAGCCATCATCTGTTCTACAAGGCTCTTAAACTGTGAAAGGCGGGCATCGGCATCCGCTTTTAATTTAGCAATTAGTTCAGTATCTTGTTTGTATACCTTTTTGGTGCTTTCGTTAGCAGAAGGCTCATAAATTACGCCATTGTTGTTTTCTTCCTTCGTTACTTCCTTATCATTGCCTTTTTTTGAAGCGGTGCTATATGTATTGTTGTAAGCATCGGCAGCGCTTACTCCGCTTGTAATTCCATTTACGCCCATCGTAAAACCCTCCTTGGTTGCATGAGATTGAATAGTAAAAAATAAAACTGGGAATTATTCCTGATTTGTTATATATATCGTCTAGTTATGCTCATTTGCTTAGAGCATAAACTGGATTTTCCCAAATTTACGATGTGTTTTTATGTTATCCTTATCTTATTTGGCGGATTTTTCGACCGGTACGGTGAATAGTAACGAAATTTTCACATACTGTATCTTGTATAAGAGATGCCATATTTATACCGTAAGCATTGACGAACGCATACAGATTACATATAATTAAGTACAATATGTGTATACAAAAGCAACGATTCAGTAGGTCTGCGCATTTGCTGCGCTGACTGTAAGAATACGTGGGGAAGACAAGTGAGGGTAGTGAACTGTTACATATAAAATGCAGATGGAGTAAACGATGGATACGATTACGAGAAAAGCTTACGCAAAAATTAATCTGGGGTTGGATGTCATAAGGCGCAGAGAAGATGGATATCATGAAGTAAAGATGATTATGCAGTCCATCGGCCTGTATGATACGCTTACTTTTCATAAGAAAGGTGAGCCGGGAATTACGTTGGTTACCAATAAGGAAGAGCTGCTGGGAGATGAGAATAATTTAGTCTATAAGGCGGCGAAGCTTTTGGTGGATAATTATAGCATAAAAGAAGGAGTGTATATTACTCTGGAGAAGAGAATTCCCATGGCGGCAGGTATGGCAGGAGGCAGCACGGATGCGGCTGCAGTATTTCATGGGATGAACGAGCTATTTTCCTTAGGACTTACCATTGATGAACTATGTGCGCTTGCTGTGAGGATCGGTGCAGATGTTCCCTACTGCATACAAGGTGGTACTGCTTTGGCAGAAGGGATTGGAGAGAAGCTCAAACAGCTTCCCGGGATGCCGGATTGTTTTCTGCTGATTGCGAAGCCGGATATCGATGTATCCACGAAGTTCGTATATGAGAACTTGCACGCGGATTATCTGACGGATCATCCGGATATCCATGGGATGATAGATGCCCTGGAGGCAGAGGACTTAGATGGAATTGCGGCGAGAATAGAAAATGTTCTGGAAACGGTAACGGTAAAGGAATATCCGCAAGTGGACAAAATCAAACAGTTTATGAATGCGAATGGAGCGATGGGGGCGCTGATGAGCGGGAGTGGACCTACTGTGTTCGGTATTTATTCTACGCAGGAGAGAGCACAGAAGGCGAAGGAGGGATTAACAAAAGAGGGGTTGGCAAAAGAGGTATATGTTACTGTTCCGGTAAATAATCGGGACTAGAGGAAATGGGGCGAATAGGAAAGGCATGGTTACGATATGGGCAATAATTTTCAAGTAAGTATGGATGAATTCTTGCCACTGAGGGATGTGGTATTCAATACACTGCGCAAGGCGATACTGACCGGAGAACTGAAGCCGGGAGAACGGCTGATGGAGATTCACCTTGCCAATAAGTTAGGAGTCAGCAGAACCCCGATACGGGAAGCGATTCGTAAACTGGAACTGGAAGGTCTGGTTATCATGATACCCAGAAGAGGGGCAGAGGTAGCACAGATTACGGAGAAAAGTCTTAGGGATGTACTGGAAGTGCGCCGTGCTCTAGATGCGCTCTGTGCGGAGCTTGCCTGTGAGCGTATCACAGAGGAAGAGATGGAGCATTTAAAGGAAGCTTGCAGAGAATTCGAAGAGGCGGCGAAGACTAAGGACCTTACGATTATTGCCAAAGCGGACGTGGCTCTGCATGATATTATAGTGAAAGCTACGGGCAATCAGAGGCTGGTGCAGCTCGTTAATAATCTGGCGGAGCAGATGTATCGTTATCGCTTTGAATATATTAAGGACGAAAGTCAGCATGAGAGGCTGATAGAGGAACATAGAATCATATATGAGAGTATTATGAACAAGGATAGTGAGGCAGCAGCAAAGGCAGCAATGCTTCATATCGATAATCAGGAAATATCTATTATTAAGCAGATACGCTTGGAAAACAGACAGAAATAAAGTAATAGCTATTCAGTAGGTCTGCGCATGTAACTGTGAAGGTACAGAACAGTTACAAATAAAGTAATAGCTATTCAGTAGGTCTGGGTATTTACGGAATAAGTATCTAAAATAGGGGTAGACTTCTTGTAACAGAGCTTTGCAAAGATAAGGCGAAGCATGGCAAGGAGAGACCTGATGAAGAAGATATGGGAAACTGGTATTATCCTATTTGCAACGATGGGATTCTGGGGTATGATATATCCTGACTTATGTTTTACGCAGGAAGTATGTGAAGTTGTTTATGAAGAGAGCGCTGGCGGGACAGAGGAGATGTCCGATAACGATTCTGGGAAGGCAGCAGATATGTTTACGCAGATCTGTGAAGCGAAGCCGGAACAAATTCGTGTAAGAAGTGCATTGTTTCATAGCTTATTTCGTGAGAAGCCGGAAGAAGAGAAGGAAGAAATTTATAACTGTGATGGTACTGAACAGTCACAGAAGTTTTTTCACAGAGAAGATATGCTTACCCCTAAGGAAATGGCAGGGAAGGTGGGCATAATAGAAAGTAAAGGAAGCAGTAATGACGGTGATAAAGGAAATAGAGGCATTCAGTGAGTTGCCGGTCGGAGTGTTTGATTCCGGTGTAGGAGGATTGACCGTAGCGAAGGAAATTATGAGACAGATTCCTAACGAGAAGATTATATATTTCGGGGATACGGCCAGAGTACCCTATGGGAGCAAATCCAAAGAAACAATTACGAAATATTCCAGGCAGATTGTACACTTTCTGCAGGAACAGCCGGTGAAGGCAATTGTTGTCGCCTGTAATACGGCAAGCGCGTATGCTTTGGACGAAATTGAAAAGGAACTGGATATTCCGATAATCGGCGTAATTAAGCCGGGAGCAAAGGTTGCGGTGGAAGCGACTATAAATGGTAAAGTCGGAGTGATAGGAACAGAAGGTACAGTGGGAAGCCGTATTTATTCTACATATATCAATAAAATCAATCCGAGGATAACTGTGCTTGGCAAGGCCTGTCCCTTATTCGTTCCTCTTGTGGAAGAAGGACTTTGGCAAGACCCGGTTACCGATGAAATTGCTATAAGATATCTGAGCGAGTTGATTGACAGCGGCATCGATACGCTAATCCTGGGCTGTACACATTATCCCCTAATTCGTTCTACGGTAGGAAAGATTATGGGAGAAAAGGTGACCTTGGTGAATCCTGCGTATGAGACCGCGAAGGAATTAAAGGAGCTGTTAGAAATGGAAGGGCTTTTGAATAAAAAGACTCCCGAACTTGGAGATAACCGCTACCAGTTCTATGTGAGTGATATGGCGGATAAATTCAAGACGTTTGCCAATTCTATTCTGGAATATGGAATTCTGTCTGCCAAAACCATCCATATTGAGAACTATTAGGGCAACTGTTCAGTGCCCTCACAGCATCCTGGTAACACTATTAGAAACTTAGAAGTAACAGTTCAGCCATCAACACCGCGAGGTGTTTTTTGTGAGCGAAGATTACAGAAAACCCGAGTTTGGCAAGCGCGAAATACTGCTATGCAGTATTTCTGTGCAAAAATTGTTGCTAGGAAGCCGTAGGCTGAATAGTAACATTCAGAAAGATGTGGTTATTATTATGACAAAAGAGGTATTGCTGTCCTTAAAAGGGTTACAGTTCGATATCCATTCTTCGGATGGAGATGAAATCGAGACGATTACTCCGGCGGAATATTATAAAAGGGATGAAAGCCATTATATTCTCTATGAGGAAGTGACGGAAGGGTTCGAAGAAAGCACCAAAAATATTATTAAGTTCAAAAATAATTCTCTGGAACTGACGAAAAAAGGCCTTATCAATGTTCATATGGTTTTTGAAGAGAATAAAAAGAATATGACAAGCTACCATACACCTTACGGACAAATCCTCATTGGAATCGATGCCAGAAGCATTCGTTTCGAGGAAGAGGAGGAGCATATTGTGGTGAATGTGGATTATGCCTTGGAATTGAATTATGAACATTTTGCAGATTGCAAGATAACAATAGAGATACGTTCTAAAAAAAGCGGCTATTCATTAAAATAGTCGCTTTTGCTTTTTATGTCATATTATGTTTTTATTTATTTCAATGGCTTTGCTCCGGCTTTTTCCTGTAATTTCTCAATTGCATTTCTGAAAGCGCTTTGCTTTTTCTTCGGAGCAGCTACTGCTTTACCATGAAGTCCCTTTACGTCGGTAATATAGATACCGCTAACGACTGCTTTTACTTCTTTTTTCACCGGTACCATGTCGAAAATCTTCTCATCACATACGAGAGTCATAATCTGCGGACCAACTTTTGCCTTTACTACCGGGAACTTGGAACCGCGTAACAGACGGGGAGTCTGTTCGATGACTGCCTGAGGAAGTCCGGAATCTTTCATCTTCATCCGCTTCTTATCGATAACGAGCATTGAGACGGTCTGCTTCATTGCATCGATTTGTTCCTGCTGTGCTTCCTGTTTCTTCTGGGCTCTTTTCCCGAGAAAATATAATGCCACAACAGCGATGAGTAAAACAGCCAATATAACTAATAATACAATAGATAATGTATTCACAATATAACCTCCTGATTTACGTTAATGCAAGGTTTATTGTAGCATTGTTTCTTCAAATACGCAAGAATAATTAATAAGATATAGTATGGTGAGCAGTAGTAAATCCGTTGAAGAAACGGGGAATATGTTATATAATAAGCAGTGAGACGAGCTGATGTGAAATCAGCCGCAAGCGGAGAGGGGAAATATAAGAGTGAAAAATAAATTTTCACGCTCTCTGATTTTTATGCGTGCCAAAGCACGCAGATGGGAGCAAGGGTGAATTTATGATTTGGGAAAGCGTTCGGATGGGTATTTTCTTCGTCTTTAACCATCTGATTTTTATTAATTTAATATTTGCGGTAATCATTATATTTTTCCAGAGGAAGGATCCTAAGGTCGTATGGACATGGCTCCTGCTTCTATATTTTGTCCCTATTCTCGGTTTTATTTTCTATCTGCTCATAGGAACGGATATGCATAAGCAGAAGATGTTCCGGATCAAGGAGATTGAAGATCACTTAAGCGATGCTATCCGCAGCCAGGAATACAGCCTGCGCAACAAAGAACTGGAGAAGAGGGATCCGGGAATCGTGGAATATTCAGATCTTGTTATGTACAATCTGGATGCTTCGGCAGCTATGCTGACGGATGACAATGATATTAGTATTTTTACAGAAGGAAATGAGAAGTTTGAGGCACTTCTTACGGATATGCGGGAAGCCAGCACATATATCCATGTGCAATATTATATTATAAAAAATGATATATTATTCCAACGGATTAAAGATGTACTTGTGGAAAAAGTAAGAGAAGGAGTAGAAGTACGTATTCTCTATGATGGGATGGGCTGCCGTTCGATACCTAAAAGATATTGGAAAAAGCTAAACGATCTGGGGATAAAAACTTCAGAATTTTTTCCTGCTCTCCTACGGCGTCTACATCTTCGTATTAATTACCGCAATCATAGGAAAATAGTAATTATCGATGGAAAAATCGGATATCTGGGCGGTTTTAATATCGGGAAAGAATATATCGGCCTGGATGAAAAGTTCGGAAATTGGAGGGATACCCATCTAAGGATAACAGGAACGGCGGTATTGGCGCTCCAGATTCGTTTTGCCCTGGATTGGAATTATACGGCTAAGGAGAACTTGTTTTTGACGAGTGCTTACTTGAATAAAGATCCTGTGGTCTCCAAGCAGTACTGTGAGATTCAGATTGTTTCCAGCGGTCCTGACTCCAGATATCAGAATATCCGTGACAATTATTTGCGTTTAATTGGAAAAGCAAAAAAAAGTATCCATATTCAGACGCCGTATTTTATTCCCGATGAAGCTATTTTCGCGGCGTTGATGATAGCAATTCACTCCGGTATCGAGGTGAATGTGATGATTCCATGCAAGCCGGACCATCCCTTTGTCTATTGGGCGACCTATTCTTATATTGGAGACTTGGTTATGGCAGGCGCAAACTGCTACACTTATGAGGATGGTTTTCTTCACGCAAAGGGGATGATTGTGGATGATAAGGTGCTGTGCTATGGTACCGCCAATATGGATATTCGCAGTTTTGCGTTGAACTTTGAAGTAAATGCAGTGATATATAGCGAAGAGCAAGCAAGAAAAATGCGGGAAATCTTCGATGAAGATTTAAAAAAGTCGAAAAAGGTTACGCGAAGTGTATACATGAGCCGTTCAATCAAAGTAAAGTTTCTTGAGCAAGTAAGCAGGCCGCTTTCCCCCTTGCTGTAGCAGTGACAAAGGCGTTACTGTTCACAGGCAAGCCTGCAAACAGTAACACAAAGGCAGTATGTGAAGAAGTTATGAAAAAAGTAGGAAAAGGGTTTTAAGGAAAGAAGATTTGTGGTATAAAAGAGATACTGCCTTCTTTTCAAAAGGCAAGATAGGTATGAGAAAGGCTTGGGTTTATTTAGAATGAAAAGAAATAGAATATGGGTAAAAATAGTGACGTTCGCTGCAATGACGGCGGCTGTGGCATCACTTGCTGCATGCAAAGGTACTGATGATAGTGAGAAAGTATACTTGGATGAAATCAAGACAAAGGATTACATTAAGCTTGGAGAATATAAGGGTCTTGAAATTACACAGACGGATACGGAAGTAACGGACGAAATGAGGGATTCTTACATCAATTATCTTCTCAGCCTGAATCCGGAGGAAGGTGTGAAGGAAGGGGATACCGTTAATATCGATTATGCAGGAATGTTGGATGGAGTTGCTTTCGAAGGAGGTACTGCAGCGGGGGCTAACCTTACGATTGGTTCCGGTCAGTTTATTCCTGGATTTGAAGAAGCTTTGGTAGGAGCGAAGGTAGGAGAGACCCGTGATATCGATCTTACGTTCCCGGAAGACTATCATGCAGAGGATTTGGCGGGGAAAGCTGTGGTGTTCACTGTGACGGTGAATACGATTATGGCAGCAACTCCTCAGGAGCTGACAGATGAATACGTTCAGGGACTGGGACTCGAATGCAGTACGGTAGCAGAATATCAGAAGTATGTTTATGATATGATGTATGAAGAGCAGGAAATGGCTAATGTGGCGAAGGCGGAGAGTAGTCTTGCCAGCGCAATCGTAGAAAAAAGTGAGTTTATTAAGGAACCTCCTGTGGCGATGCTGGAACGCTATGAGACTACTTTGACGGAGAACTTAACTTACGAAGCGGCTAATTACGGGATGGATCTGAATAATTTCATGCAGCTCTATTATGGAATGGATGCTGCGACCTATCCGCAAGAAATCAAGAATCAGGCACTCAATTCTGCGAAGCAGTACATTGCATTAAAGGCAATTGCGGATGCAGAGGACTTGAATATTTCTGATGAGGAATTGCAAGAGAAGATAGAGCAGATGGCATCGGAAGCGAATTATGACTCCGTGGAAGAGTTCAAAGAGAAAGTGAATGCTGCAGCTTACAAAGAGTATATGATGGGCGAGAAAGTGCTCGATATGCTATATGAAAACGCGGTAATTACACAGGGATAATATTGTTGTAATGTAGCTATCCAGCAGGTCTGCGCACTCGCTGCGCTGACTGTAAGAATATCCGGAAGAGCAAGTGAAAATCCCATCACCGAAGGTGATTTTAATGGATTTTCACACATAACAGTTCCGCCTTCGGCTGAACTGTTATAATAAAATTATGAGAGTAAGGGAGAAGGTTGAAAGAATATAATTCTTTCAACCGGAGATTTGTGCGATGCACAAAGTCTCCAGACTTCGAAAGGAGCATTAAGAATGAATTTAACAGACATCAGAGATTTATATCGTAAGCACAGTGAGTTTGCAGGCAAAGAAGTGACGGTAGGAGGATGGATAAGAAGTATCCGCGATTCGAAAACATTTGGATTTATCGTAGTAAATGACGGCACATTTTTTGAAACATTACAGATTGTATATAGTGACAAGTTAGATAATTTCGAACAGATTAGCAAGCTGAATGTAGGCTCTGCAATTGTTGTAAGAGGAACGATTGTGGAGACCCCTGATGCGAAGCAGCCATTTGAGATGCAGGCAGCGGAGGTTCTCGTGGAAGGAGCTTCTACTTCGGATTACCCGCTTCAGAAGAAAAGACATGGCTTTGAGTATTTGAGAACGGTTTCCCATCTGCGTCCCCGTACGAATACGTTTCAAGCAGTATTCCGTGTTCGTTCTTTAATTGCTTATGCGATTCATACCTTTTTCATGGAAAGAGGCTTTGTATATGTACACACTCCCATTATCACGGGCAGCGATGCCGAGGGTGCAGGTGAAATGTTCCAGGTAACGACCATGGACTTTCAGAATATGCCCAGGAAGGAAGATGGAAGTATTGATTTCGAAGAGGATTTCTTCGGCAAAGCGACCAATCTTACGGTAAGCGGACAGTTGAATGTGGAAGCATATGCTTTCGCCTTTAAGAATGTATATACCTTCGGTCCTACCTTCCGTGCAGAGAATTCTAATACCACAAGGCATGCGGCAGAGTTCTGGATGATTGAGCCCGAGATGGCATTCGCTGATTTGAAGGATGATATGATTCTTGCAGAAGCAATGTTAAAGCATGTGATTCGTTATGTGCTTGAGAATGCGAAGGAAGAGATGAACTTCTTCAATCAGTTTGTGGATAAGGGATTGATAGAACGTCTTACACATGTGCTCAACTCTGATTTCGGTCGTGTGACTTATACAGATGCGATTAAGATTTTGGAACAGAATAATGAAAAATTCGAATATAAGGTGTTCTGGGGATGCGATTTGCAGACAGAACATGAAAGATATCTGACAGAACAGGAATTCAAGCGTCCGGTATTCGTAACAGATTATCCGAAGGAAATTAAGGCTTTCTACATGAAGTTAAATGAGGATGGAAAGACAGTGGCTGCTATGGACTGTCTGGTGCCGGGAATTGGTGAAATTATCGGAGGAAGTCAGAGAGAGGATAAGTTAGATCTTCTCGAGAAGCGCATGGACGAGCTTGGCTTGAACAAGGAAGACTATGATTTCTACTTAGATTTAAGAAAATATGGTTCCGTACGCCATGCCGGATTCGGTCTTGGCTTCGAAAGATGTGTAATGTATCTGACCGGAATGAGCAATATCCGGGATGTCATTCCATTCCCTAGAACCGTAAATAATTGCGATTTATAAAAAATAGGTAACGATTCGTCCGCGATATAAGGCTTATAGGGGTTGCATATGAAAAAAAAGGTTGTACAAATTATCAGTGTAGGCATGGCGCTTACGATGATGCTCCTTCCTTCGGGAAGCGTGTATGCGTCTACAGTTTCTGATATCAAAAGACAACAACAAGAAGACCAGAAAAAACTGAATAATGTACAAGGGCAGATATCCGGGCTTCAGGGCCAGCAAAATCAAGTTGGAAATGAGATCGATGAACTGGATGCTAACGTGGTGGAAATTATTGCCAGCGTGGATATTATCAAGGAAGAAATTGTAGAAAAACAGGACCAGATTGTACGGACAGAAGCAGAATACGAAGAAGCAAAAAAGCAAGAAGAGGAGCAGTATGCCTCTATGAAGCTTCGTATTAAGTTCATGTATGAACAAGGCGATGTCCCGTATGTGCAGCTTCTGATGTCCAGCAGCAGCTTCGGTGATATGGTGAATAAGGCGGATTATATCGAACAGCTCTATGAATACGATAGGAAGATGTTGGAGGAGTATCAGGCGATTAAGGAGCATGTTCAGGAGGTATGGAATCGCTTGGAAGATGAGAAAGCGGAATTAGAAGCTTCCAAACATGAGCTTGAAGAAGAACAGGCTTATATGGAAGAGCTGCTGGAAGAGAAGAAGCAGGTATATGAAAATTATAATGTGCAGATATCCAGAGCGAAGCAGGAAGCAGCCGCTTATAAAACGAAAATTAAGCAGCAGACAGCACAGATTAAAAAGTTAGAAGAGGAAGCAAGGAAGAAAGAAGAAGAGAGAAAAAGGGCAGAAGAGGAGGAAAGAAGGAAGCAGGAAGCAGCAAATGGCGGAAATTCTTCCGGAGGTTCCTCAAATAGTTCCTCTTCGGGCAGCTCAACAGGAAGCGGCTCCTCTTCGGATAGTCCCTCTGTAAGCATCCCTTCCAGCGGAAATGGCTCATCGATAGCATCCTATGCTTGCCAATTTATCGGGAATCCTTATGTGGCAGGAGGTACCAGCCTTACCGATGGAGCAGATTGCTCGGGATTCGTATGGCGCGTATTCAAGGATAAGGGTTATACCGTACCGCGTACTTCGTGGGAGATAAGAAATGCAGGAAGCGGCGTGGAATATTCCCAAGCCCAGCCGGGTGATATTATCTGCTACGCAGGGCATGTGGGCATATACATAGGCAATGGAAACATCGTTCATGCCAGTACGGAAAGAACAGGAATTAAGATTACATCCGCAACGTATAAATCTATATTGTCGGTAAGAAGAGTGGCTTAAGCCGCATACTTATAAGAAATCTGGCTTCGGTCATAATAGTTTTTAGTTCTGACATATGGGGCTTACCTATAGAATAATAGAAATCCGCGGCGAAATGATAATATGATTCGCTGCGGACTTTTGTATTTTACTATTTTGTTTGTATAAGTAAGGTTTGCAAGTATTCGATTGCCTCTGAAATCAGGGCCGGAACAGCCAGGTCCTTCAGACCTACAACGTGCAGGCAGCATTTATTCACGGGAAGAAGTATCTTCTGGCATGGTGCGGATGCGATGGCGGCAGCCATTGCAGGAGTAACTTCGCCGAGGAGGGAGTCTGCCGCAATAATTCCGACAGGCCCGATGATACAATCAGCATCACGGCAATTGACAATGACGGGATTTTCTCCGGTAGCGCCGGCATCGGCTCCGGCACGGAGCATAGAAGTAGTAGCGATGCTGTTGGTGCCGATGGCTATAATTTCAGCGTTTAAGTTTAAGGTCTTCAACTTTTCTATGAACAGGCTGCCGATTCGGCCTCCCTGCCCATCTATAATAACAATTTTCATAAGTATACTCCGTATCTTAACGGGAGACGCTGTTAATTCCTATAATTCCGAGGATTCCATCGTCATCCACATCGAAGGTAATATTAGGTCCGCCGTTTCCCATAACGAAGCCGGCAGAGGTATATTGCAAATCAAAGAGATTATAATTGCCCATTCGCTCTACCAAATCTTCGGTGAAAAGCTTTTCGCTTTCCATCTTGCGCAAGGTATCCGCACTATCCACTGAACTGCGCTGGTCGCCTCCCGCATCGAGAAAAACAGGGAAATTAGTCAGATTGATAAGGGCATCTTTATTCATTGTTTTTACCGCATTAATAATTTTAATAGCAAAAGCATACTCTTCCACGTAGATTCCGGTGATTAAAGAACTGTCCGAGAGGCCTACAAGGGTGGCATGGCTTTCGTCCAGAGCGCCCGTATAGGTAATAGTCGCAAGTTGGCCCACTGTAATATAATTCAAATTACCTTGTACGCCTGACTCCGGGATGTCCAAGTAGAAGATATTCCCAAGAGATGATTGAGCGGAAAGAGAATGGGGCGTGGCATCTACAATAATGCCGACGAAACTATGGACTTCACCATCTGTATTAAGGGAGTCGCCCTCAGAGATATCAGTACCCGGAGCAGGAGGAGCGAACGCTCCAAGGCCGAGAACCTCATCAGAAGTTAAACCGGTGTGAGACCTATCTTTTCCCGTATCGTCTTGATCGGCAGCATTATTGTCAGGCGCTAAATCGGTGTTTGTAATATCCCCGCTTCCTTGTGCGGCCTGTTCCCCCGTATCCGGAATTTCTGCGGTTTCTATATCCGTACTTAGTACATCCGTTACCTGTTCTTGCGTATTTTTCAGTTCACTTGCGGCACCGCATCCACTGATGGCGATACAGCCGGCAGCAAGAAGTACAGCGAGCGTTCCCGTTCCTCTTTTCATAAGTTATGTATCCTTCCTGTTATTTCAGAAGATGAAACTAAATTTATCTAACTATATAATATACTATGGGCGGAAGGAATGTCAATTCATGGGAAAAACTTGTGTTTGAAGCAGAAACGTAGTAAATTTAGGGTAGCTATTCAGTAGGTTTGTGCATTGCTTGCGCTGACCGTAAGCAGTGCGTCCGGTGGGCGCACGTGGAAAGATAAGTGAAATCCTATCACCGAAGGGAATGTCGAAGGGGAAGCGCGAAGGCGCAGCGGAGGAAAACAGATGGAATGGAAGCAATTATTATGTGGTGACAGAATTAGGATGTATCAGGGAAGCAAGTCCTCCGGAGATTTGCGTACGGAATTTGAGAAGGATTATCACCGTATTATAGGAAGTGCATCTTTCCGGCGTCTGCAGGATAAAACACAGGTTTTTCCGTTGGACAAGAGTGATTTTGTAAGGACGAGGCTGACACATTCATTGGAAGTGTCCTCTTTTGCCAAGTCGCTGGGACAGAATATTTCGAAGAAAATACTGTTAGAGATTAAGGATCCTGATTTTAAGGAATCCTATCAGGCTGACGTGTGCGATATCTTGCAGTGTGCCGGGCTTTTGCACGATATTGGGAATCCCCCTTTTGGCCACTTTGGAGAAACGGTAATTAGGGAGTGGTTTTTGAAAAATTTAGGAAGGTTGACATTTCAGGGGAAAACCTTGGAAGAGCAGCTTCTTCCGCAGATGAAAGCGGATTTATATAATTTTGAAGGAAATACACAGGCGCTGAGATTGGTAACAAAACTGCATTATTTGGTGGATAAGCACGGAATGAATCTAACGAAGGGACTACTGGGAACGATTATAAAATATCCGGTATCCTCCCTCGAAATTAATGATAAAAGCGGCAATATCAAAGATAAAAAAATGGGATATTATTATGCGGAGCAGGAGATTTTCGCCGATTTGCAAAGAAGCCTGGGCACATGCGGAGCCAGACATCCCCTAACTTATGTACTGGAAGCTGCGGACGATATTGCCTATCGGACGGCAGATATTGAAGATTCCTTTAAAAAGGGCCGTATTACCTACGGGCAGCTCTTGCAGGAGCTGAGAGAAGGAGGAGACGGGGAAAAAGCGGATGGAGATTATATGTGGCTTACAGCGTCCTTAGATGAGAGATATAAAAAGGCGCTGGAGAGGGGTATCTCACAGCCAGAGGTATATGCAGTACAAAATTGGGTGGTGAGAATCCAAGGGAAAATGATTGCCAGTGCTACCTATGGATTTGCGAAAAATTACGAGGACATTATGAAAGGTACCTATACGAAAGATTTATTTGCCGGTACCTCGATGGAGCATATGGCATATGTATTAGGAGATATCGCTTACCGTTATACCTTTATATCCAAACCTATTTTAAAATTAGAGATTGCGGCGGAAACAATTATGAACTTTCTTCTGGATAAGTTCGTCGATGCAGTAGTTCATTATGATACCGGGCAGAAACTAACGCCGGTACAAAAGAAAATGATTGCGCTTATATCCGATAATTATAAGGCGATCTATCAAATATATTCCGAGGATAAGGATGAAGTGGAAAAGCTATATCTGCGATTGCTTCTGGTAACCGACTATATCTGCGGAATGACGGATAGCTATGCGAAGCTTCTGTATCAAGAATTGAACGGATTATCGGAATAATAAGAAAAGGAAATAGTGATGAAGATAGATAGGAAAAAGGCGAAAGAGGCCTTTCAGAATTATGTGAAGGATTATGACCTTCGAGAGGAAAAAGTACGGCTCAAGGTGGAGCACACCTATCGCGTCAGTGATCTTAGCGAAAACGTTGCGAAATCCTTGCAGTTGCCGCAAGAGGATGTGGATTTGGCCTGGTTGATCGGGCTTTTGCATGATATTGGCAGATTCGAGCAGTTAAAGAATTACGGCACTTTTATTGATGCGCAGTCTATCAACCATGCGGAATATGGAGCCGGTATTCTTTTTAATGAGGGGAAAATGAGGATTAGAGACTATGTAAAAGACGCCTCAGAGGATATGCTCATAAAGACGGCGGTGACTTATCATAGTGCCTATCGTATTCCAGACAATCTGGATGAGCGGACGGAGATGTTCTGTCATATTATTAGAGATGCGGATAAGATCGATATTTTAAAAGTAAATGTGGATTTCCCTCTGGAAGAAATATACAATGTGACTCGTGAGGAACTGCGGAGCGGGCAAGTCACCGAAGAAGTGCTGGACTGCTTTGCACAGGAGCAGGCGGTACTTCGCAGCTTGAAGAGATCAGCGGTGGATCATGTAGTAGGGCATATTTCTCTCGTTTATGAACTCGTCTACCCGATAAGTCTGGATCTTGTGATAAAACAGGGATATTTGGAAAAGATGATGAATTTTTCCTCGGATAATCCGGTGACAATGAAACAGTTCGAACGGATACGTACGAAAATGAGTAAGTATGTCAGCAATAGAAAGTCGAATACCCCATAATAAGCCGGGAAACCGTATTGTCAGATAAAGTGAGGAGTAACATAGGCATAATTTAAATGGTGCGAAATAAAAAGCAATACAGAAAGAGGAAGAGAAAATTGATTACAAGAAACAAAGGAAAACGTTTGAATAGATATGTAAAAGATTATGTGGTATTCGATTTGGAAACGACAGGTATTAATCAGGAGATAGATGCGATTATTGAAATCTCGGCGATTAAAGTATGCGATAATGAAATTGCCGGGCAATATTCCACTCTCGTTAATCCGGCGAGACATATCCCGGCAGGTGCGACAGCGGTGAATGGTATTACGGATGAGATGGTAAGCAACGCGCCGGATATCAAGGAAGCCATCGGCGGATTTGCCGAGTTTATCAGCGGAAATATACTGGTCGGCCATAATATACATACCTTTGACACTAACTTTGCTTACGATGCCCTTTATAATCATTGGAGCAAGGAAATGAATAATGACTACGTGGATACGTTATACTTGGCAAGAAAATGCCTGCCCCAGCTTTCTCATCATAAGCTGACCGATGTTTCCAGACACTTCCGGATTGAAACGGCGGGTGCTCACCGCGCGTTGAACGATTGTATTATGAATCAAAGGTGTTATGAAGAGTTAGGGAAAATCATGCAGACATTAACAGAAACAGAGCCGGAACGGGAATGCCCTGTCTGCGGTAGTTCGCTCATAAAGCGTAAGGGTAAATTCGGCGAATTCTATGGCTGTGAAAGCTATCCCGGATGCCGGTTTACGATGAACATACGATAAGGAAGAATTTAAATTATTTTCCTCAGTCATAACCCCTCCGAATCCTTCATACAATGTAAAAAAGTATTCTGAGGGGATTTCTTTTGAAGGATTATATCGAAGAGCGAGCAATCGATATCGCTAATTATATTATTGAGAACAATGCCACCGTAAGACAGACGGCGAAGCAGTTTGGGATTAGCAAATCTACAGTACATAAAGATGTTACGGATAGATTGAGACAAATTAATCCGACGCTGGCGAAAGAAGCTAGAAAAGTTCTTGATATCAATAAGTCTGAGCGCCATATCAGGGGTGGGCTTGCCACAAGAGAAAAGTATTTACATCAGCATGAATTGGGAATACAATGAGGTGAAGAGGGTTAAAATATTGATGGTAAACATATAAAGGACAAAAGATAAAATGTTGTATTCAGATAAAGACTTAAAAAAATTAATTCTGCCTCTCGTGTTAGAGCAGCTTCTGGCAATTCTCGTAGGCATGATAGATATGGTTATGGTGTCAGGGGTAGGAGAGGCGGCAGTGTCCGGTGTGTCGTTGGTTGACAATATCAATATTCTTGTCATCAACATATCGGCGGCTATGGCTACCGGAGGTGCTGTAGTGGCCGGTCACTTTCTCGGACAGAAGAATCCTGAAAATGCAGGGAAGGCGGCGTGGCAGCTTATCTTATGTTCTTCCGTCGTTGCTGCGGTAATCTCGTTTTTCTTAGTGATATGGCATAAGCCGGTTCTGCATCTTGTCTTCGGACAAGTAGATGCGGATGTTATGAGAAATGCCATCACTTATCTGACGATAACGGCGGTAGCCATTATTCCCATTACGATCTATAATTCTTGCGCAGCCTTATTCCGGGCTATGAATCAAACAAAGATAACGATGTGGATTTCCATAATGATGAATGTGGTGAATGTAATTATAAACGCTATTTTAATCTATGGAATGAAGATGGGAGTTGCCGGTGCTGCAATTGCTACGGCCATAGCCAGGACTTTGGCTGCAGTTATCATCTTATATATGATGTTCGATCCTAATAAAGTGATTAATATCAAGGGCAAAATCATATGGAAGATAGATACTCAATTGATTAAAAGGATACTTTATATAGGAATTCCCAATGGTTTGGAAAACAGCCTGTTCCAGCTTGGTAAGATATTGCTTCTCA